>NZ_JAKMRA010000002.1:0-179348 GCF_025771865.1 Campylobacter sp. IFREMER_LSEM_CL2090 | reverse complement strand
GTGAGGTGATTTTTGGATAAAAATCTTAACATGTAAATCCTTTCAAAAATAGTTAATGTATTTGATTGATTCATTATCCATTTGCGTGTTTTACAATATTCATTGACAATATTTTGATAATGAACTTGGAATATTAATATTTTATTTATAAATTTATACTTAAAAATATTTTAAGATAAAAAATATCTTAAATACTGCAAATACAACAATATTAATACTTTTAATAAAAAAATTATTGTAAAAATTTAATCTTATTTTCTAAAACACTTTTTGGAGTAAGTCCGATGAATTTTTCATTTATCTTGCCTTTTTCATCATAAAAAACTATCACAGGCACACCATAAATTCCACCCACAGCTTTAGACAAAAATGAGCTTGCTTTAGCTTCATACATAAGTGGTAAATCTAACTTTTTTTCCAAAAGAATTTTTTGGGCTTCTTCTTTTGATTTAGCTCCATTTAACACCGCTAAAATAGGAAAATTTCTTTCTCTATAAAGTTCATTTAGCATCGGAATTTGTGCATTACACGCACCACAATCTTGCGTGAAAAAAAATAAAGCATAAGCTTGATTTGCATTTTGTGTTTTTAAGGTTTTTTCAAAACCATCGTATTTAAAAGTATAGTTTTGACTTGAATTTAAGGTTTGAAATTCATTATTTGAGCATGCACTAAAGAAAAAAACACTTATTAAAGCCAAGAAGCAATAGAAGCTTTTAGTTGTGACCATGGTTTTTCTCCTATAATTTTATCTTGCACAACACCATCTTTAATGACAAAAGTTGTTGGCACTGCAAAAATGTTAAATCTTTGCCATGATATATCTAAATCATCTTGCAAAAATATAATATTTTTATAATCATATTTTGTAGCAAATTCTTCAAAATCTTTCCCCTTATCCACAGAATCAAGTGCTAAAATAGTGATTTTTTTAGGATATTCGCTAGCTAGTTTCTCCAAGAGTGGTAAGTCTTTTAAACAAGATGCACAACCTTGCTCTACAAAGGTTAAAACAATGAGATTATCAAAATCAGCTAGTTTGATTTTCTCACCTTCTAAATTTTTAGCTGCGATTTCTGGTGCTTTTAAGCCTACTTTGCCGCCATTTTTATTGTTGTTTTCAAAACATGCACTTAAAAAAACTAAACATAAACAAGCTAAAATTATACTTTTAATTTTCACTTTTCATCACTCCATGGCTTAAAATGATAGTTCTATCAGCAAAAGTAGCTAAGTCTGGATTGTGAGTGATTAAAACTATGGTTTTACCATCTTGTTTTAATTTACAAAAAAGCTCTAAAATGTTTTTTTCATTTGCCTCATCTAAATTTCCAGTTGGCTCATCTGCTAATAAAATTTCAGGATCATTCACTAAAGCTCTTGCTATACATAGCCTTTGTTGCTCCCCGCCACTTAATTGGCTAGGTAAATGCGTAAGTCTGTGTGAAAGCCCTACTTTTTCTAGTGCCATTATAGCGTCTTTTTGTTCTATACTTGAGTGATAAAACTGAGCTAGCATAACATTTTCTAAAGTATTTAAATAAGGTATTAAATGAAATTGTTGAAAAATCAAACCTATTTTTTCTCTTCTAATTACGCTTTTTTCTTCTTCACTTAAATTTCCAACTTCTTTATCATCTAAAAAATACTCCCCACTACTTTGAGTATCCATTAAAGAAAGTATATTTAAAAGTGTTGATTTACCTGAACCTGATGGGCCCATAATGGCTAGCCATTCGCCTTGCTTTACTTCTAGGTTGATATTTTGCAAAGCTTTAACTTCATTAAAATTACGATTTAAATTTGAAATTTTTATAATATTTTTCATCACTCACCCTTTAAATTTTCACAAACATTGATTTTTAAGGCTTTTTTTAGCGGTAAGATACTTGCAAAAAATGCAAATACCAAAGAAACAAGTACCGCAAAAAACACTGAAAGCAATCTAAAATCTATACTTGCATTAAAAATCAAATACCCAAAAATATTTGCCAAAAAATATCCACAAAAAGCGCCGAGCAAACTCGCACTCAAGCTTAAAATAAACACTTCAGCTCCAAAAAGTTTAATAACTTCTTTATGTTTAGCTCCTAGTGCAAGGTGCAAGGCTATTTCTTTTTTTCTTGAAAAAATCACTGCACTAAGAGTGGTATTTACGCTCAAAGAACTAATGAGCAAAATAGTTAAACTAATCAAAGCCATCAAAGCCTTGATCTTTTCTAAAATCACACCTTCACTAATGGATACTGAAGCTATGACTTTGGCTTCTACATTAGCCTTGCTAAGTTCTTTTGCTTTTTGATCTAAGCTTTCATAATCACCTAGTAAAATAGCTTGAGCATAATTTATCACTTCTTTAGCTGCTAACTCTTGAGCTTTTTTTAAAGAGATGATTAAAACCCCATCTTGCTCATCATTGCTTCTTAAAATAGCTTTGATTTTTACTTTGACTATTTTAGATATACTTGGGTTATAAATTTGCAATTCTTGTCCTATTTTAAGCTCTAATTGTTTAGCTAAATCAGCCCCCACAAAGGCACTATCTTCACTAAAATCACTCAAAGAAAAGCTTCCTTTTAAAACCTCCATAAAAGGCTTGGTAAGCTTTAAATTTGCAAAATCAACCCCAACAACTACCGCACTTGAACTTTCAAGATTATAAAAACCATATAAAAATGGGGTTAAAGCTTTTGCTTTCAAGTTTTCTTTGGCTTGATTAAATTCATCCATGCTTAAAAACTCATCATCTTTTGGCGTGATGATAAAATTAGCTCCATAAGCTTTTAATTCTTTGGACAATTTTGTGTCAATATCAAAATAAATATTAAAAAATGAGGCGCTAACCATAGCACCCATAAACACAGCTATAAAAATAATACAAACTCTTTTATAAGAAAAAATAAGAGATTTAAAAACCTCTTGCATAAAAAAATTATTTCCCATATAAAACCTCTGAAGTAGAAAGTTTAGAAATTCCTTTGATAGAAAACAAGCATCCTAAAAATACTATAAGCACTGCAAAAAATAAACAAATTGGTAGGATAATCCAGGAAATTTCAATGGTATGTTCAAATATACTCAAGGCGATAATCTCTGACATACCTATACCAAAAGCAAAGCCCAAAACAGCCCCAACTAAAGCTACCACAACCCCTTCTAACGCAAAAATCATATAAATTTGCAAAGTGCTAGCACCTAAAGCTTTTAAAAGCCCTATTTCACTTTTTCTTCTAAAAATATCCGCACTCATTAAAGATGATATGGCTATGGAAGCTACGATTAAGCATATAATGCTAACTACTGCCATTAAAGATTGAATTTTAGATACTATCAAACTTTCTGCATCTGAAATCGCACTCACTACTTTTGTGCTTGCACCTTTAAAATCTTCTGCAATTTGATAGGCAATAGAACTTACATAAGCAGTGCAATACCACTGATCATACTCAAGCTGATCAAGACTATCTACATCGCGTCTTGCTTTTTGCGCTAAATCATTTTCAGGTATAGTCAAAGCTGAAACTTCTGCTTTTGAGAATAAACCTTCTTTTTTAGAAAGCTTTTGTGCCAAAAGCAAAGAAGTGATGATTTTATTTGAAAAAGCTTGAGTTAAATCCATAATACCAACAATTTTTACTTTAAAAATTTGATCATTTTGCACAAGGGTGATTTCATCATCTATTTTTAAATCGTACTTTTGTGCTAAATCTATTCCTAGCATTATCTCATCTAAACTATCATCTTTTGGGTAATTTCCTTTGATTTGACTATATTTGTACAATTCTTTAATACCTGCATAAAAATCATCATCATCTTGAATCTTTATAGCCTTATCAAAATAAGTTCCCACTAAAGAGATATTTTCATAATTTGCATTTGGAGTTTGAATTTTTACCTGAGTATCTAAAAATGGCGCAAAGGCATTGATATTATTTCTCCAAAAAATTTCTTTTATAGTATGGAGCTTGTTTTCTTCTAAAAAATTTTGATTTTTCAAAGGCTCATAAATTTTATTACCCACTTCTACACTCAAACTTGCACCTTTAGGTAAAACTAAAATGTTTGATCCATAACTTCTTAATTCTTTTGTAATTTCATTACCTATACCCAAAGTAAGATTTAACATAGTAGCCATAAGTAAAGTAGCTAAAAAAATCGTTAGTAAGGCTAGAGATTTTTGGATTTTATTTTGAAAAATAGAGTTTTTTACAATCTTAACTTGCATAGTCATTTCCTAATAAATTATGAATTCTATATTTTGAAGATTTATTCATATCGATGTATTTTAAAGGATCGTTTTTAAACTCTTCATAATTTTTTTCATTAGCAAAAAAATATGTTCTTCCTTTATAAACATAAGATCTTGGTGCTTTTAAGTTAATAAGCTCGGTATGATCAATAGGATCATAAACTTTCTTTTCTACTACTTGAGTGAAAAAATTTACCCCATCTAAAATTTCTGAAAAAGGTATGATAACTTTACCATTTTCAAATTTATATTTCATAGGGATAGGATTACACCCACCTGCCTTACCTACACTTGGTAAGAAAATTCTAACATTACATGAAATACAAATTAACTCTCCACCTTTTTTAACATACCCCATATCTCCACATATACTACAAGCATCAAAAACTGCTACTGGAGAGTCTTTATCTTCTCTTTTGTTAATCAAGAAAAATCTTACCACTTTACCCTCATCGCTAATATAAGCAAAGCGATGTAAGTTATTATCTCTTAATATTGCCACATCAAAAACAAATTCATTATTTTCATTTGGCTCTACATAGGTTGGCTCGTCTATGGTGATTGGTCTTGAAGCATGCAAGTCATAAAAGAGAAAAATACAAAGACTTAAAATCATAGCACTAAAAATACTTGCACTAAAATTAGTTATAGTTGAATTTTTTGCTTGATTTTTTCTAAATTCTATATCAAAATCTTTTTTCTTGCTGTTTTCACTCACTCTTTGCTTTAAAGCTAAAACTATACAAATTCCTAGCAATAAAAACCATATATATGTATAGAATTTAGCATAATATACACTTTTTGCCACATAGCTTAAATATAAACTTTCTGTTTCTATCACACCTTCTCTCATAAGGTGCAATAAAATTTGTGCTAAAGCTTCATTTAGATAAAAAATCACGATAATGAGTAAAAATAAATTTAAAAATTTAAATTTAAATTCCCTTAGCCATCTTGTAAAAAGATAAACCCCAAAACACATCACAAAAGCAAGCAAAATAAGCCCAAAAGAACTAATCGCTAAAGAATCTAAAAAATTAGTGCTTAATATAGGAAAGTCGATAGAAATATGTAAGTATTTTATACCAAAAGCAAAAGATAATAAAAAAAGCAATATTGCTTGAATTTTTTCTTTTAAAAAATTATTTTTTATAAAAGAAAAAATGATAACACTTAAAAACAATAAAACAAATAAAACATCATTAGAAAAATACAACAAATCATAACTTAGTGTTTTAGCGCTAATAAAAAAAGCAAAATAAGAAAAAACAAAACCCACAAAAGCAAGTTTAAACACTAAAGAATTTTTTAGATTATAAAAAAATAAAGCACTTAAAAGTGCGTAAGAAAAAAATACTCCAAAAAAATGTACAAAATAAATCGACATGGGCTCTTCTTTGATAGAATTTATTTATAAAATCAATAATTTTATAAATAAACCCTAGCAAAAAGCTAGGGAAAAAATCACTTAGGTTTTCCTGTGTATTTAAAGTTGTATTTAACTGAAAATGGCTCAAACCATTTACCAACACCCGTTTCTTTATCAACATGGCGTCCAAAACCTTGTTTTTCTGGGCTTTCTATTAAAAATACTAACTCATAGTTTCCTATGCCTGTATCCATTTTTAAATTTGCACCATAGTGAGGGCCATCATCTGCTACCATAGGCATAAGAGTTCCTGTTTTTACTTTACCATTGTCAAGATTAGTTAGTTTATAAGCTATAGTTAAATAAGGAATCCAAAAACCTTCTGGAAAGCCATTTTTATTGCCCTTTAATGCATGAATATCTGCTTCAAGGTGAATATCTGCTAAACTTGCTGCAAGATCAATCCCTCTTGGCTCCATTTCGATTGGCTGTAAATAAACTGCTGCTATTTCCATACCATTTAACTCATAAGGATCGCCAATTGGCACCTCTGCTGCAAAAACTGAACTAGCTAAAATACTAACTGCTGCACCCAAACTTAATAAAGTTTTTTTCATATTTTTTCCCTTTTATTTGAAATTTGCTTTGTTATAAAAATACCCATAATGAGTAAGATTAAAACCATAAACTGAGGTATGATGCTCTCATAGTAAGGATAAATTCCAAGCCATAAAATTCCTTCAAAATCAAAAGGAAGTAAGCTTGGTGTAATAACCTTGGCTTCTATGAGCTCACCAATGCCTTTGCCTGTAAAGACAAAGACCATATAAAAAATAATGTATGAAGTTATATAGAAAAATTGTTTTACTGGTATTTTTAAAGCACCAGCTTTTAATAAATAATAAAG
This sequence comes from Campylobacter sp. IFREMER_LSEM_CL2090, assembly GCF_025771865.1. Taxonomy (NCBI): domain Bacteria; kingdom Pseudomonadati; phylum Campylobacterota; class Epsilonproteobacteria; order Campylobacterales; family Campylobacteraceae; genus Campylobacter; species Campylobacter sp. IFREMER_LSEM_CL2090. The sequence continues at coordinate 172,823 of NZ_JAKMRA010000002.1, read as the reverse complement.
TATTATAAGTATAATTAATCCACTAGCTAATCCTATAAATATAAAACTATAATCTGTGCTTGTTTTTGCATCAAATAATAAAGCTTGATAAAAAAGAATAGTTTCAGCACCTTCTCTGTATACAGCTAAAAACACACTAAACCATAAAGTTTTTGCTGAATTATTTGAGATAGCTTCAACTGCTTGAGTTTTTACATAATTTGCCCATTTTTTATTTTGCGCATTTGATAAAAGCCAAAAACCGACATAAAATAGTAATGCAACAGCCACAAGCATAGTAATGCCCTCTAAAAATTCTCTACTTTGCCCTGCTTGTTCTTTAAAAATCCATGAAATAAAAAATGCAGTTACAAAACTTAAAAATACTCCACTCCAAAGTGCTGAATATACTATACTTAAACGCTTTTTATTACCACTTTGAACTAAATATGAAACTATGGCTACAACAATGATTAAAGCCTCTAAACCTTCTCTTAAGATAATACCCAAAGCCCATATAAATAAAGACATAGGTGAAGATTCTTGAATTTTATCCAAAGAATTTTCAATTAATGCACCAAGCTCATCAAAATTCTGTTTTAATTCTTCTTTAGAAGCACTTGCTTTAATAAGTGCAACACCTTTTGAAAAATAACTTTCTATTTTTAATTTTAAAGCACTATCAATAGCACCAATTTTACTTTCCATACCACTTGCTTCAAAAATATCCAAATAAACATTTTGTAAAGCATCTATGCTATTTAAATTAAAACCATCATAATTTTGTAAAATATTATTAAGTGCAATTTTTATATCATCATATACTTTAGTATAGTTTTTAGTACTCATAACACTTTCATTAAAGCCTTTAACCTGAAGTAAAGCTAATTCTTCTTTAGGTAAAGCTAGGAATGCTTCATATAATAAATCTGATATGTCTGAAATTTCATCTCTTATAGCTTTTTCATCCAAAGTGTTATTGTTGATTTTTCTTATTATAGTTCTAAGTTTTGTTTGAATTTTTTTATCCATACCCGCTTTTGTGTATCTTGCTACTAAAACTTCTACCTTTGAATTTCTATAATCTTCGAATAATGCTGATTGGATTAAATCTTTAGCTTTTTGGTAATCTTTATTTACAAAAGCCAATGCTGCTTGATCAAGTTTTGAAATCATTGAATCCATTAAAAATTGCAATCTTGCATCCATAGCTGAAGCTTCTTGTAAGGCTAATAATGTTTCGTCTTTTTGGATATTTTGCTCTTGAGTAGTTGAATTTTGAGTCAAATTTGATGATGTTTGTCCTTTAACATCCTCTCCAAGTAAAGATGCAAACATAGCTTCAGCTTGCGCTTGACGCTCTTTTTCTGCTTTTAAAGATGAGCTTTCAGCTGCTTTTTTATCATAATTTATATCACTAGCTTCAGCTTTTAATTGAAATCCTTTTTCTAATATAGGAACGACTTCATCTAAATCAAAATACAAGCTACTAATTAAAGCTTCTATCTTAGAAATATCTTCTTTATCTTTATACATTTTTCTTAAATTAATAAATTTACGCTCCATCACAATGACTTTTCTACCGACATTGCGACCAATAGAGCCTTCCATGGTTTCAAAATGCTGAAAATATGCATCTTCAGCTTTTTTCTTAGCTTCTAAATTTTTATTATCTTTATATAACACCATGCTTTCATTCAAAATTTGCTTAATATTTTGACTTTCTTTTTGATAATCAATATCCCTAGCAAGTGTTAAAGAACAAAATAAAAAAATCATTAATAAACTTATTTTTTTAAACACTATTTTACTCCGAAATGATATTCATTTTTAAAATCATAGTCACAAGTATAGTACTAGCTTTCTTAAATTTAGATAAACATTATCATTATTTATTTCATAATAAATCATACAAAAATACTACAAAATGCTACTTTTATCTACAAAATAAGATAAAAAATTATTATTTTTAGCTTTTATATTTATTTTTTATTTATTTTAACAATAAAAATAAGTTTTTATTTGCTAATATGTATCGTTTTTTAAAATTACAAGGAGTTTTTTATGCTAGTTATTACTCATGAAAAACCAAGCAAGCTCAAAAAAATGTTAAAAAATTTAGGTTTTTGGGTGATTATAGGAATTATAGCTGGCATTTGCCTTGGCTTATTAGATAAGGAATTTGCATTAGCTAGTAAAATCGGTGTAGATTATTTTATACAAGCTTTAAAAATTCTCATAGGTCCTATTATATTTTTAACTATTGTTTTAGGTGTTATTAGTCTTGAAAGCTTAAAACAAGTTGGAAGCATAGGAGCTAAAGCTTTGCTTTATTTTGAAATAGTAAGCACTTTTGCTTTAGCTATTGGCATTTTTATGGCAAACATTATGGGACCTGGTAAAGGAATGAACCTTGATCCAAGCACTCTAGATCAAGAAAGTGTGACTCAATTTGTTAATAAAAATATAGAAATAAGTGCGCAAAATGAAATTTTGCATATTTTAAAAGACGCTATACCTACTGATATCATAGCTGCTTTTAGCGAGGGAAAAACTTTGCAAATCTTAGTTATAGCCCTAGCTTGTGCTTTTATTATTTCACTTATGAGAATTGATGAGAGAAAAGCTATACAAAAAACCTTAGAAATTATGCAAAGTTTTGTTTTTAAAATCTTAGAAATCATTATGTATTTTTCTCCCATCGCCGCTTTTTCTGCGATGGCTTTTTTAGTGGCAAAATATGGACTTGATTCTTTATTAAATTTGGGTTATTTGCTTATTGTTATGTTGCTTGCTTCTTTGCTTTTTATCTTTGGAGTTTTAGGGCTTATTTGTTTTATTGCTAAAGTCAATATTTTTAAATTTATGCGTTTTATCTCAAGAGAAGTTTTAATAGTTTTTGCCACGAGTTCTAGCGAATCAGCATTAGCTCCGCTTATGAGAAAACTTGAAAAAGCAGGAATTTCAAAAGCCACTGTGGGCTTGGTATTACCAACTGGATATAGTTTTAATCTTGATTGTACTAATATTTATTTGGCTATGAGTTTAATTTTCCTTGCTCAAGCTTTTAATGTAGAACTTTCTTTAACTCATGAAATTAGCATTTTAATAGTGCTTATGATAGCCTCAAAAGGTGCTGTTGGTGTGACTGGATCAGGTTTTATTATACTAGGAAGTACACTTGCGGCTTTATCTAATATGCATATTGTAGAAGCTAACAATGGCTTAGGAGCAAGTTTGGGCGAGGTTTTACCTGTGGCTGCCATTTCTATACTTTTGGGCGTGGATAAATTTATGTCTGAAATTCGTGCTGTGGGAAATTTATGTGGTAATAGCGTAGCAGCTTTAATCGTAGCTATTTGGGATAAACAAATAGACTGGGAAAAATTTCGCTACGCTCTAGATAATCCTAAAGAATTTACTAATGCGGGTTTTGATTAAAAAACCTCTTTTTGAATTTTTTCTACATATTTTTCTCTTAGTTTTTGGGTATAAAAGCCCACCTTACCATCATTAATTACCTTACTATCTGCTTTTATAACACCTAAAATCAAAAAAGTAGCCGCAGAAATAAACACCTCATCAGCCTCATACACTTCTTTCATACTAAAAGCTCTTTGATCTACTTTAAGATCAAGTTCTTTTGCAAATTTTAAGATATTTTTACGGCGAATTCCTGGTAAGATTTCATTAGAAAATGGCTTAGTGATTAAAGTTTTATCTTTTATAATAAAAGCTGAACTACTAGAAGCTTCCGTTACTAAAGCATTTTCTACCATAAAAGCTTCAAAAACCTTAGCTTTAACAGCTTCTTCTTTTGCAAGACATTGAGCTAATAAAGAAATTGATTTTATATCCCTTCTTTTCCACCTTAAATCAGCTGTTGAAATAACACTCACCCCATTTTTAGCAAACTCATGCTCAATCACCTTGCATTCAAAAGCAAAGGCCATAATAGTAGGTTTTAACCCCTTTAAAAGAGCAAAATTTCTACTAGCAACCCCTCTAGTAATTTGCATATAAAGCCCGCCTTCTTTGAGAGAATTTTTAATGATTAATTGTTTTAAAATATTTTCAAATTCTTCTTTTGTATAAGGAATTTGTAGATTAATTTGGGCTAAACTACGCTCAAAACGCTCCCAAAATTCTTCCTTATCAGCTATTTTTGCATTTACCACAGGAACTACTTCATAAATTCCATCTCCAAAGATAAAACCTCTATCAAAAATACTCACTTTAGCTTCGCTAGCTTTTATAAATTCATCATTTAAAAATACTATTTCCATCTCTTGCATAAACTCTCCTTTTAATCAAATAAATTAATAATATCTTTTGGTAAATCAAGCTGATTAGAATAATAAAAATACTTAGCTAAAACTAAAATTCCTATATAAAATTCTATCTTTTCATCTAAAAATTGCTCTATATAAGCATGAGCATTTTGTATGATTTCTTTTGCTCTATGTGGATTAGCTAAATAATAATCAAGCAAAGCTTCTACATTTTCATAATCATCATCAATCAAAGCAAAATGCTCATTTGGAACTAACTTTCCTTCCATAAACCAAGTTTCATAACGCATTTTTGGAGCTAAAACTAAAGAATTTGTTTTCATCGCCCACTTTAAGTTGCTTGCTACATCATTACCTTCCAATGAAAGTAAAAATTTAAACTGGGTTTGATAGGCTCTGCTAATTTTAAAATTTAAATTTTTAATCCATTTTTCGGCTTGAATTTTTCTACCGCCAACATGAGCAATATCGCAACGAGGATTATCAAAATATTTTTCAAAAAATTTAATACGATGAGGTTGATAAATTGCACCTCTAAAAAAGAGTAAGTCTTTTTTATCTTCAAATTGGTTTTTATCTTGTATAAAATCAAAATGTCTATTTTTGTCTAATTTTAAAATGATATTATTAAAGCCATTTTCAACTGGTCTTGATTTAGCTATGCTTGGATATTTAAGATTATAACTAATATCTCCAAAACCTTTAATCCATAAAAAATCATCATTAAAATACTTACTAATCGCATAAGCATCATAAGCATAGGAAGTTTTTTTAAAGGGAAATTTTCCTATTTTTTCATAATTTTGAAAATTTTTTATATCAAAAAAATCATTTTGCAAATTGTAATAATTTAAGCGAGTAATAATATTATCTATATTTTTTGATTTTAAAAGCTCTTTGAAAATATTTTGTAATTGATTTTGATAAATTTTTCTAGGTATAAAACTTTTAGCTATGCCTTTTACATTCATCATAAATCTAGAGTCTGCCATCTTTTTCTTTCTTTAATATGCAAAAATAATGTAAATTTTAACACAAGATTTCATTTACAAGACTTAAAATTTATCTTATTTAAAAACAAAAATGCTAAAATCACAAAAATCACATACTTACTAGGTAAAACAATGAAAATACAAGAATTTATTTTAAACTTTATTTTTAAAGTTTCAAATCAACCTGTTAATTTAAAAGATTTATTAGAAGCAAATGCCTTGTTAAATGAAGGTATGATGATAGATCCTGCGAAATTAAATTTTAAATTTAAGGTATTTAATTCTTATCTTATATATACCCTTTTTTGTATAGCCATTTTAGTTCCTATGCTTATCATCAGCCATTATTTTTTAACAATTATTGATTTTCATATTAGTATCTTAAGTGCTATTTTTGTTACCGCTTGTGTTTTTGTTGGCTATGATATTTTTAAAATTTATACTAGAAAAGTAATAAGCAAAAGATTATTGAAAAAAGCCTGGACTTTACATTTTCCATATTTTGCTTATGAAAAATATTCAAAAATAGCAGAAAATATTTATAATCAAGCTATTAAAGAAGAAATTCCAAAAAATCAACTTGAACAATATGTTTTAGAGAAAATCATTCAAACACAAGATTAATCTAAAAAGTCTAAAACTTGATTTTGAAAATACAATGCTTCAAGCTGTCTTTGAAGCTCTTTGTTTTCTTCATCTAAAACTAATTCTTGCGATCTTAAATCTGCTATTTCTCTACTTACATAATAAATTTGATTTCTAATATAAATTTGTGGGAAAAATATCAATAAAGCAAATGCTATCATCAAACCTGCATATAATAAATTTTTAGGGGTTAAATTTTTATTTTCCTCACTTACTATGCTATCTAAAAGTTCGTATTTATCTTCTTGATTATATTCTTGGTTTTCTTCAAGCCTTACTTTTTCTTCTAAAATTTTTTGCTCTTGCTTAGCTAATTTTTCTTTTTCTTTTAATTCTTCTTGAGCTTTTTTTATTTTTTCTTGTTCGATTTTTTTTTGCTCTTTTAATTCTTGTTTGAGTTTGATTTTTTCTTTTCTTTTTTCTTTTAAATCTTGAAATTTTGAAACAACAAAGACATTACTTTGAGTAAGAATTTTAGATATTTGAATAGAATCTTTTTTTTCTTGTTGTATTTTTTCTACTTTTTTTACTTCCTGCAAAGTTTTAACATTTTTAGATGGCTTAAGATTTTTATCATTTTTTTTATCAAATTTTTCTTTTTGCTTTTTGAAAAAATTGAGTTGTAATTTAAAAGGCTTTTTTTCTTCTAATTTAACATTTATCAAATCTTCTTTTAAATAAATAGCGGATTGCTTTTTAGGTTTTTCTTTATATTCTTCATCAAAGTCTGTAAATTTAGGTCTTTTTTTACGCTGTATTCTATTTTTTAATATGCGATCGCTTTCATTGAAATTGTGCTCATACTCTTCATAAGGTCTACCTTCTTTAATAGCCCTAGAATATTTCAACATTTTTTCGCGTATATTTTGTTTTTCTTTTAAAAAATCATCTTCAATCATTATTTACCTAAAATAAAAAATTCTCATTTTTGCACAACTTGATCTACTATTATAACTTATTTCTTCTTTGGAGGCACTTATAGCCTTTTTACTTAAAATTTTACCAAGACTATGTCCTTTACCGCATTCGCATTTTATAGCTCTTTCATCACAAATGCAGTCTTTTTCCCATCTTTTAAAAGTATTTTTTACTATTCTATCCTCTAAAGAATGAAAGCTAATAATAGCTAATTTACAATCTTTTAATTTTGCTTTTTCTATATTTTCAAGTAAGGATTTTAACTCACCAAGTTCATTATTTACTTCTATACGCAAAGCTTGAAATACGAGCAAAACTAAAGATACATTGCGTCCTTTTAACTTAGCATTTCCTATAATTTGACTTAATTCTTTTGCACTTGTAATCTCTTTTTGACTTCTTGCATTGATAATTTTTTGAGCAAGCATTGAAGCAACCGGCGCTAGATCTCCATAGTCTTTAAAAATTCGTTCTAAAGTTTCCTTGTTGTAAGAATTTACTACTTCTTTAGCACTTAAAGGATTATTTTGATCCATTCTCATATCTAAAAAATCAGAATTTAGTGAAAAACCCCTATCATTTTTATCAAGCTGCAAAGAAGATACACCAATATCGGCTAAAATTCCTCTTATGTTTTGCGTTGAAATTTGAGTTAAAATATCTTTAAAACCTATATGATTAAAACTTATTCTATCTTGAAAATTTTTTAAAAACTCTTTGGAAAAACTTAAAGCCTCTAAATCTTTATCGCAAGCAATTAATCTTAATTTTTCATGAGCTTGCAATAATGCTTTAGAATGCCCTCCATAACCCAAAGTACAATCTAAAAAATCTCCGCTATCAAAATCATCAAAAGTATTTAAAACTTCTTGTAATAAAACAGGAATATGTGGACTTTGCAAAATATACCTTTTAATATTTTTTAGTATAATACCTTAGCTAAGTTTAAAACAAGGTTTTTAATGAATAAAGAAAATATTATTTCCCAAATTCAAATTCTATCCTCATCAATGTTTAAAAAAAATTTTTTTGGAATTTGCCATGGTTCTGTTTCAGCAAAACTTTCCCAAGGCTCATTTATTATCAACAAAAGCAATGCTTTTTTGAATCAATTAGATGAAAAAAATTTAAGTATCTTAAAATTTGCAAAAGATTATAGCTGGGATGAAGCAAGCAGCGATAGTGAAATACATAAAAGCATATATGAAAATATACCTGAAGCTAAATTCGTATGTTTTGCTTATCCAGCTTATACCTTATCCATGAGTTTAAATCATGATTTCATAACACCTCAAGATTATTTTGGAGAAATTTTTTTAGAAGAAATTCGAGTTTACAATCCTAAAAGTTATGAGGATTGGGATGATAGATCACAAACTGAAATTTATCGTTATATGTTAGAACAAAAACAAAATTTTGTCGTTGTGAAAGGATATGGAATATTTGCTTATGGAAGAACAAGCTATGAACTTGGAAAAATAATAGATTTAATCGAGAATTCTTGTAAAATTATCCATTTAGCAGAGACAAATTTATCATAAAATCATAAAATTAATTTTTTATTAATCACAAATTACCTATAATTTATGGTTTAATTTAATTAATTATGGATTGGGGTAAAAATGCTCACTTGGATGCAGCATCATAAAAAATATTTAGTTATTACTATTTGGATTAGTGTTATTGCTTTTGTTGGAGCAGGTTTTGTTGGCTGGGGAAGTTATGATTTTAACACCGATAGATCAAATTCTGTTGCAAAAGTAGGCGATGAAAAAATAAGCTATGATGAATTCAATCTAAAATATTCTCAATTATTTAACTACTACTCACAATTAAACAATGGCAATTATACACAAGAACAAGCACAAAAAGATGGCTTAGATACTCAAGCTATCAATGAACTTATACAAGAAAAACTTCTACTTTCTTATGCTAAAACTTTAGGTTTAAATGTAAGCGAAGAAGAAATTGCTTATGATTTAGCGCATCAAAAAATTTTTCATAATGCTTCAGGTGTTTTTGATAAAGATTTATATTATAATTTACTTGCAAGAAACAACTATACACCAAAAGCTTATGAAAAAATTATCCATGATGAATTATTGCTTAAAAAAATCAATGCTATTTTAAATTTACAAATCAAACAAAATGAGCTTGATATGTTTGGTGCAAGTTTTTTAATGCAAGATAATTTAAAAATTCAAATAATAAAACTTGATAATAAAAATATTCCTATTGATGAAAAAGAACTAAAACAAACTTGGGAAAAAAACAAAAACCTATATAAAACACAAAAAAGCTATGAGCTTGCAACTTATTTTTTAGATCCTAATACAATCACAGTTGTTGATAAAGAAATTCAAGCTTACTATGAAGAAAATAAAAATGACTATAAAGATTTTGCAGGAAAAATTCTAAGCTTAGAACAAAGCAAAGATAAAGTTATAAAAGATTTAAAACTTTCCAAGCTTAAACTTAAAGCTAATGAAAGCTATGTTGCTTTGAGAAAAAACAAGCTTAGTTTTGACAAAAACATCACAATAAGCGATGCTGATATTTATTACCCTTTAGAAAACATACAAAAAGCTAAAGAAAATGATTTTATTAAGCCTTTTAAATTTGAAAATGGCTATATGATTGCAAAACTTATAAAAATAAATCCTATACAGACTATGACTTTTGAGCAAGCCAAAAATGAAGTGAGCAAACTTTACATCAGAGAAAAAACTAAAACTTTATTAGAAGAAAAAGCAAAGCTTGCCCTAAATAATTTCCAAGGCATAGATATAGGAACTTATAGTCGCGACTCAAGTAAAGGAGCAAAAGTAGGTGAAATGATAAATGATGCTGAATTTAGTGAGTTTTTAATGCATGTATTTGACTCAAATAAAGCTAAATCTTATGTTTTATTTGATGATAAAGCAATAGTTTATGAAATTACAAAGCAAACTCTAGAAAACAAAGATAAAGAAGAAATTTATAAATTTATCATAGAACAAAGTGCCAAACAAACTAAACAAGCTTTACTTAAGGAAGAATTATTAAAAAAACTTATAGAATTATATCCAATCCAACGCTATTATAAAGGAAATACAAATTGAATATTTTAGGAATTGATTTAGGCTCAATACAAACTTGTGCTATTTTGGCACAAAAAAGTGAAGAAGGACTTAAAATCATTGGTTTTGGAAAATCAAAATCAAATGGTATAAAAAAAGGAGCAATTACCAATATAGAGCTTGCTTCAAAATCTATAGAAGAGGCAGTAGCCGATGCACAAATGATGTCAGGTGTGCATTATGATAAAGTAATTGTATCTATTTCAGGTGCTTATGCAAAAAGTGTAGACAGTATAGGTGTAGTTAATATACCAAATCATGAAATAGGTATTAAAGAAATTCACAGAGCAGTAAGCACAGCAAAACATACCGCAAATATACCTAGTGGATATGAAATCATTCATGTATTGCCTTATAATTTTAAAGTAAATGATCTTGAGCATGTAGAAGATCCTTTGGGAATGAGTGGAAATCGTCTTGAAGTTTCTACACATATTGTAATCTCGCAAGAAGTGCATATTAAAAATCTAAAAAAAGCAGTTGAGCTTGCTGATCTTAGAGTAGATAATATCGTTCTTTCAGGATATGCTTCTTCTATCGCATGCTTTGATGATAGTGAAAAAGAACTAGGTGCTATTTTAATCGATATGGGTGGAGCGGTTTGTGATATGGTCATTCATGCGGGTAATTCTATACGATATAATGAATGCTTACAAATTGGTTCAGTAAATATCACTAATGATTTATCCATAGCTTTGCATACCCCACCAAAAGAAGCAGAAAAACTAAAATTAAATTATGCATCTTTAGCACAAAATGAAAACTCAATTATACAAATTCCATATATGGGGGATGAAAAAAGAAAAAATGAAGTTTCAGTAGAAGTTATATCTAATGTTATTTATGCAAGAATTGAAGAAACTATTATTATTTTGGCTAAAATGCTAAGTGATAATGCTTGTGCAAATCAAGCAGGAGCAGGCATAGTATTAACAGGTGGAATGACAAAATTTGCAGGACTTGACAAACTTGCTTCAGCTTATTTTGATAATAAAGCTGTTAGAATAGCGACCGCAAAAAAAGATACTATGGATGGCTTTAAAGAAATTTTTGAAGATGCAGAAAATAGCTGTGCTATAGGTCTTTGTTTATATGGTGGTGGACATTTTACTCCTTATGAATTAGATTCTAATGAAAAACTAAGATACAAAGGAGAGCCTGAATTTATCAACAAACAGATAAAACAAAATCTCACCATAGAAGAACATGAAGAAGAAAATAAAAATTTTGAAGAAATTTTTCAAGAACAGAGAGATTTTGAAGATGAAAAAACAGAATTAACAAAAGTTGAAACCAAAAAAGATAAAAAATCAAGTTTTATGCATAATTTTTGGAATAAATTAATAAACCAGTTCTAATAGGAGATACAATGAGCGAATATCTAGTAGAAGAAATGCAACACGCAAAAGGTGCAAAAATAAAAGTCATAGGCTGCGGTGGCGGTGGCGGTAATATGATAGATCATATGGTAAATATGGGCTTACATGATCTTGATCTTATCTCAGCAAATACTGATGCACAAGCCATAGCTAAATCTTTAGCAAAAACTAGAATTCAACTAGGTGAGAAAAAAACTAAAGGTTTAGGTGCTGGTATGCAACCAGAAATTGGAGCAGAAAGTGCAAGAGAAAGCTTTGAAGAAGTAAAAGCAGCTTTAAGTCAAAGTGATATAGTATTCATTTCAGCAGGACTTGGTGGTGGAACTGGTACAGGTGCAGCTCCTGTTGTAGCACAAGCTGCTAAAGAAGTAGGCGCACTAACCGTTTCAGTTGTAACTATGCCTTTTGCATTTGAAGGAAAACAAAGAAAAAAATTAGCAGAAGCTGGCTTGGCTGAATTAAAAAAAGAAAGTGATTCTATCATTGTAATCCAAAATGAAAAACTTCTTAGCATACTTCCAAAAAAAGCAGGTATAAAAGAAGCATTCAAACTAGTTGATGATATCTTAGCTAGAGCTGTTAGAGGTATGGTGTCTATTCTTTTAGAAGATGGCGATATCAATGTTGACTTTGCAGATGTTAGAACTGTTATGAGCCATAGAGGTTTAGCTTTAATGGGTGTGGGTCATGGAGAAGGTGAAAATGCTATCATGGACGCATTATCAAGCGCTATAGAATCTCCATTATTAGATGGTATGACTATGAAAGGTGTTAAAGGCGTAATCATCCATTATAAAATTGGACCTGAATGCTCGTTAATAGAAATTTCACAAGCTACTCAAAGCATTAGCGATATAGCAGATGAAAATGCAAAAGTAATCTTTGGTGCAACTACTGATGAAAGCATGGGCGATCGTGTTGAAGTAACTATCATTGCTACAGGTTTTGAAGATAAAGCTGAAATAGAAAGTGCTAAAGAACAAGAAGAAAGTAAAAAAAATAGCTATATGAATTTGCGCAAAGCTAGCGGTGGGTTTGATGAGGAAGTGATTTCTCAACTTGATGTTCCTGCTTTCTTGCGTCGTCAAATGGATTAATTTGTAAGTAAAAATCCTTATATGAATTCTTCATTATTATGTGATTTTTACGAACTAAATATGGCTTATGCTTATTTTAAACAAAATATGCATAAGCAGATTGTTTATTTTGAAGTTTTTTTTAGAAAAGCTCCTGATAGTGCTTCTTATGCTATTTTTTGTGGATTAGAGCAAATCATAAATCATATTAATCATTTTTCTTTCTCTAAAGATGACATAGATTTTTTGAAAAATACTAAAAAATTTGATGATGATTTTGCAAACTACCTTTCAACTTTAAAATTTAGTGGAGATATACTAAGTGTTAAAGAAGGTGAATGTATTTTTGCTAATACACCTTTAATGATTATCAAAGCACCTATAATAGAAGCTTTATTATTAGAAACTTTCATACTTTTAACTCTAAATCATCAATGTCTAATTGCCACTAAAGCTAGCAGAATTGCTCAAATTGCAAAAGAAAAATTACTCTTAGAATTTGGCTCTCGCAGAGCCCATGGAGAAAGCGCAGCTTTAAATGGTGCTAGAGCTGCTTTTATAGGTGGTTTTCATGCAAGTGCCTGTACTTTAGCTGGGAGAAAATTTAATATTCCTATTAGTGGAACCATGTCTCATGCTTGGGTACAAATGTTTGATGATGAACTAAGTGCTTTTAGAGCATATTGTCAAATTTATAAAGATAATATAAGTCTTTTGATTGATACATATGATTATAAAAAAGGTATTGAAAATGCTATTTTAGTTTTTAATGAGTTAAATACGCAAGATTCTATGCAAAATTATTCCATCCGTATTGATTCAGGAGATTTGCTGAAAATCTCTAAATATATTAGAAAAAAACTAGATCTTGCTAACTTAACAAAATGCAAAATCATAGCTAGTAATGCCTTAGATGAGTTCATCATAGAAAAATTACTAAAAAACAAAGCTCCAATCGATGCTTTTGGTATTGGAGAAAAGCTTATTACTTCAGCAAGCTCGCCTATTTTTGGAGCTGTTTACAAGCTTGTTGCATTAGAAAAAAACAATCAAATCATCCCTAAAATAAAAATCAGCGCAAGCGCAAGCAAAACAACCTTGCCACATTTTAAAAAACTCATAAGGTATTATAAAAACAATAAAGCAAGTTTTGATATTTTATATACACATGATGAGAGTATCAAAAATTATCAAGGTTATACATATAAAAATTTACATGAGCTTATTTTTAAAGATGGAAAATTAATCTATGGGCTTCCTAACTTGAAAAATATTCAAGAGTATCATAAAAAAAGTGTTGATAGTTTGGATTTTAAACTAAAAAAACTTCAAAATCCAAGTATTTATAAAGTAAAAATTTCTAAAAAATTACAAAATATGCAAAAAACTTACTTAGAAAAAAATTAATCTTTTTCTCTAAGTTTTACTTCATCTTCTACTTCAAGTAAAAATCTATCAACAAGCTCATCTTCTTTTAATTTTGCCACCACTTCACCATGTCTTATAACTAAACCTTGATTTTTTCCAAAAGCAATAGCCACATCAGCACCTTTAGCCTCACCCAAGGCATTTACAACACAACCCATAACACTTATATTTAATGGTTCTTTTATATGTTTAGTTTTTTCTTCTACTATCTTAATCGCTTTAATCAAATCACTTTGAATTCTTCCACAAGTTGGGCATGAGATGATATTTACTCCACTCTTTTGCACTCCACTATCTTGTAAAATAGCCCTTGCTACCTTAATCTCTTCTTCAAGTTCCCCTGTCATAGAAACTCTCATTGTATCGCCTATACCTTTTAAAAGCAAATTTCCTAAAGCAATCGAACTTTTAACCGTACTATGAAATTTAGTTCCTGCTTCAGTAACCCCTAAATGAAACGGATAATCACAAAGTGGTCTTAGAGCTTCATAAGCTTTTATGGTATTTTGCACATCTGAAGTTTTCATAGAAATTTTAATGTCAAAAAAGTCTAAATCTTCTAGTAATTTTATATTATATAAAGCGCTCTCAAGCATAGCCTCTATATTATAACCATATTTATCGCTAAATTGCTTTTCTATAGAGCCATGATTTACCCCTATTCTAATAGGAATTTTTCTTTGTTTACAAGCTTGCACCACTTCTTTTATATTTTCTTTTGAGCCTATATTTCCCGGATTAATTCTCACCCCATCGATAAATTCAGCACAAAAAACTGCTAGCTTATGATTAAAATGTATATCCACTATTAAAGGCAAGGGACTTTTTGCTTTGATTTCTTTTAAAGCTCTTGCATCTGCCATGTCCAAACAAGCTAAACGCACTATATTTGCACCGGTAAAATAAAGCCTATTAAGTTGCTCTAAACAACCTTCAATATCTCTTGTTTTAGTAAAAAGCATGGATTGCACAGAAATAGGTGCATCACCACCTATTAAAACATCGCCTACTTTTATTTGTCTTGTTTTATATCTTGTCATTATAAAATCACTCTAAAAATATTTTTAGAGTATTATAGCCCAAAAATGGGCTATATCATTAATCTTTTTTATTTTTATTAAGAGATTTATATTTTACATCTGTATCTCTTGTTAAAAGGGTAAAAATTTGATTTGTTAAATCTTGGGTAAGTTTTTTAGCTTCCTTTTGATTTTGTAATGAAAAATCAACTAAAATTTGCTTTGCTTTATTCTTATCTTTTTGATAAAGACTTAAATATTCTTTTTCCATAGCTTCTTGTTTTAAAGATGTGTCTTTTTCAAATTTAACATAAGCATTTTTTACAATAGGTGCATACTTATTATAATCACTCATTACAAGAGTTTGTAACTTGCGATAAATCCAATAAATTGATTCATCATCAGCTTCATTTGTTCCTTGTTGATAACCTGCAATAAATTCATCATTACCAAAATAATAAGGCAAATACACACTCAAATCGGCCATTCCTATTGCGACATAATTTAACCTGCCTATCTCTTTAGGAAGCCACGGTCTAACTTGCATGATATGAGATTCATAAGTTCTAAACACACTCACAACACGATAAATATTTTCATCTTCATTGAAATTTGAGTATGGATCATATTTTGTTCTATCATAGTGCGATCTTAAAGCTTTTTTTAAATCATCCACACTAAGTTTTTGTTCAGGTTCTAAAAACACATTAAAATTAGCACCATTTTTTACATCTTGATTTAAAGATGGATTAAACATTTTTTGTATCCACCAAACTCTAGGATAATTATAAGTTAAATCTCTATCATCATTTCTTGTATAAACTTTAAAAAAATCAAAATCCTTATCTACTTTAGGATTATACGCTTTATGAATTATGGCAAAATTTATTAAATTTTTAGAATGCAAGGTATTTTCATCGTTAAATTTTAATTGCTTCAACCTACCCTGGTTTGCGCTAACAAAATACGAATTATTAGGAATTTTTACAGCCATCCACTGATGTGCTGTAGCACTTTCTAAATACCAAATTTCTTTAGAATCTACAAAAGCCACTCCAAAACCCTCAGCAGCACCTTGTTTTTCTATAATATCGCCTAATAATAGAACACCTTCTTTTGCACTTTTAATTCTTGGAAGCAAAACATCTAAAATATCATCTTCACTAATACCATTTTTCTCATTATAAGGATCAAATTTTAAAAGCTCATCTTTTGCATAAATTGATTCAGTAGCACTTATCCCGACACCCTTTTCATTAAAACCAGTAGCACCATGTAATTTACTTTGCCAATTAGCTATAGTGCTATATTGAAAAGATTTAGCAGGTAAAGGGTAAGTAAAATCATTCATTCCTTGATGTGCTTTAGTACTATAAATACCTTTTTGGTTTTCAACTCTTGGATGGATTAAAAAAATCTGTGCTTTATCTGCTTTACTATCAGCGCTTCTTGCAACCAACATAGAGCCATCTTTGCTTGCTTCATTTGGCACTAAAATAGTAGTGCAAGCTAAAGTATTATTGAGCAAAGCACCAAAAAGTACACAGTTTGTAAGAAAACTAAACTTTTTCATTTTCTCTCCTTTGAATTTAAGAAATTAAAAAAGTATATTCTTATCAAAATAAATTTAAAATTAAAAATAAAATATTGTTTTTATTATAAAATAATAATTATTTATAAATAAATATATTTTTTAAGAAAAATCAACCGGATCTATATCGCAAGTAATATTTTTAAAATTTAAAGCAAAGTGCTCAAATTTTACAAGTTCTTGATGAGTATTAGCGCGCAATAATACATAAAAACGCCATTTTTTATTTAGCATTTCAATGCCACAAGCACCATGGCCTACTAATTGCACTTGTTTTAATTCTCGAACTTTATTAGCTATAAATTCACATAAATTTAAAGCTTTGTTTTTATCCTCATCTTCAATAATTAGCCTTAAAAGTCTTTTAAATGGGGGATAAAGCTCATTTCTGGCATTTAATTCATCTTTTAAAAAACTATCATAATCTTGTATATATTTTTCAAAAAAAGATCTATTTTTAGTTTGTAAAAGTACCCTACCCTCACCCTTTCGACCTGCACGACCTGCTACTTGCATAGCAAGAGCCAAAGTCTCTTCCAAAGCTTTAAAATTAGGTCTGAATAAATACTCATCAAGACCTAAAATCACACTCAAATCCACATTGTGATAATCATGTCCTTTAGCAAGCATAGAAGTGCCTACTAAAATATCAATTTTTTCTTGATTAAAATCTTTTAAAATCATATCAAGCTTTTTTACACTGCTAATCTCATCACTATCAAATCTTTTTATGATAGGATTAAACTCAGCTAATTCTCTTTCTAAAAGCTCACAAAGCTCTGCTGTGCCCATTTTTTTAGCTTCAAGCATAACTCCATTGCAAGTTGGGCAGGTTTGATCGATTTCTTTAGTAAAATTGCAATAATGGCATTTTAATGCATTTTTATTTTTGTGCAAACTCAAAGCAATAGAACAAAAAGGGCATTTAATGGTATTAGCACATTCTTTACATAAAATTTGTCTAAAATTTGCCCTTGTAGGTAAAAATACCACAGCTTGCTTTTTATTTCTTAAGCTAATTTTTAATTCTAAAAGTAATTTTGACGAGACACTAAGCTCGCTCTCATCATATAAAAACTGCTTTTTGCTTTCAAAAAAGGTTCCTTTAAGTCTAAAACAAGGATGTTTATAATAACTTACAACACTTGGAGTAGCCGAACCCAAAAGAACTTTTATATGCATTTTTTTTGCTACAAATAAAGCCAAATCTCTTGCATTGATTTTTGGATTATTAGAAGCTTTATAAGAATTATCATGCTCTTCATCAATAATAATCAAACCCAAATTCTTAAAAGGTAAAAACAAAGCCGATCTAGCTCCCACCACCAAAAGAGCTTTTGAATTTGTTAAATCTTGCAAATATTCTTGCTTTTTTTTCTTAGTAATTTTAGAATGCCACAAGAAAAAATGCTCGCCAAAATACACTTTTAATCTTTTTTGCATTTGCGGAGTTAGAGCGATTTCTGGCATTAAAAGCAAAACTTGCTTTCCTTGCTCTAGATATTCTTTTATCAAGCTAATATAAATTTCAGTTTTACCACTTCCTGTATCGCCAAATAACAAACTAGTTTGTTTAGTTTTTATAAATTCCAAAGCCTCTTGCTGGTTTTTACTTAAACTAGGTGCTTTTTCTATATGAATTTTTTCATTTTTATACTCTTTAATGCTTTCAAACATACCCAAAACAAAAGCTATTTTACTAGCATAATAATAAGCAATAAATTGAGCAAGTTCGTATTGGTATTGCGTTAGTTTAAAACCTGTTTTTTCTTTTATAGCTTGGGTTTTAAAATCAGGCTTTGAACATTTTTGTAAAATTATAGCTTTGAGATTTTTTTTCCTTGCAAGATCAACTATCACTTCATCTAAAATTTCAATTTCTTCTTCACTTTCATAAATTAAGGTATCTAAATAATATCCTTTTATAGCAAGTTGATAAAAATTCAAAACCCATAATCCTTACAATTTAAACTCACATATTCTAAAAAAACTTTTTCACCATTATAAGAAAAATCTATGTAATTTTTAGCATTTATAAAAAATCTATATTGAGTATTTGCTATTTTCATCCATGATTTTTTACTTGAAACAATTGGCTTATCTAATACACTATATGTACAATGATTTGTTTTTTTGTAATTTTGCAAACTATCACAAAAAAATAATTTTTGATTTTCACTATTTATCAAAGCTTCATCTAAAATGGCTGGAAAATCCTTACTTTCTTTAAATAAAAACTGATTTTTGAGTAAGGCCAAAGAAGCATTGATGAGCTCTACCTCACTTTTTGCTTGGATAAGTTTAGCATCATTTTTTCCAAAAGAAAAATACGGATAAGCAATTGTGCTAAGAATAGCAATAATCATCATACAAAAAATAAGCTCTACTAAAGTAAAAGCTTTTTTTACTTGCATTTATTGTATTTCTTCATCGATAGTGTTTATAAGTTTGTTGAGTTCTTTTTTTAAGATATAATTTTCATAGCTAAGTTTTACAAAAGCATTAATGAAATTTGCAAGTTCTATCTTACCTGTGCCTCCAGAAATTAAAGCAATCTCATCTTCAAGATGATTTGCAAATTCATTACTGCATGTTACAACAAAGTCTTTTGCATAGACATTGATTGTAACTTTTCTTTGATTATTGTTTGCCAAGAACTGCCTCTATTTTTTTGATCACATCTTCACTTTCAATATTTTTATTTTTAAGCTCTTCTTCCAAACGCGCAATTTGATTGTTTTTGGCTTCATTTTGTGCTTTTACGCTCACTAATTCATTTCTTAAATTTTCATTTATTTCACATACTTCATTATATTTAGCCAAAAGCTCATTTACTTTATCTGTCATTGTGTTGATTATTCTTTCATCATACATAATTTTTTGCCTTTATTGATTTTATATTTTAGAGTATTTTAAACACATATTGTAACAAAAAAAAATTTAATTTTGCATAGCTTTTTGTTTTAAAATTTAAATTTTTAGAAAAAATTTTGTGTAAAATTAGTAAAAATACAAGTTAGGAAAAATTATGTTTGAACTTACTAGCGAATTTAAGCCAAGTCCTGATCAAAAGCAAGCTATTGATGGTATAGTAAAAAGCATTAAAGCAGGTAATAAATACCAAACCTTGCTAGGTGTTACAGGTAGTGGAAAAACTTTCACTATGGCAAATATCATTAAAAACTTAAACATGCCTACTCTTATCATGAGCCACAATAAAAGCCTATGCGCGCAACTTTATAGTGAATTTAAAGGCTTTTTTGCAAATAATCATGTGGAGTATTTTATAAGCTATTATGATTATTATCAACCCGAGGCTTATATACCAAGAACCGATGTTTTTATAGAAAAAGACAGCTCTACTAATGAAGACTTAGAAAGATTAAGACTAAGCGCAAGTGCTTCGCTTTTAAGTTATGATGATGTTATTTGCATAGCTAGTGTTTCAGCAAATTATGGTTTGGGAAATCCAAGTGAGTATGTGGGTATGGTTTTGATTTTAGAGCTTAATATGCAAATAAATCAAAAAGAACTTTTAAAAAAACTTGTAGATATGGGTTATAAACGCAATGATAATTTCTTTGACAGAGCTGATTTTAGAGTCAATGGAGATATAGTAGATATATATCCAGCTTATTATGAGGATGAAGCTATTAGACTTGAATTTTTTGGCGATGAACTTGAGGCGATGTATCATTATAATATCTTAGAAAATAAAAAAGGTAAAGACTTAAAAAAATTTATACTTTATCCAACTAGTCAATTTAGCGTAGGTGAAGCTAGACTTAAAGAGGCTATAAAAGGTATAAAAGCTGAATTAAATAAACGCCTTGCTTATTTTGAAAATGAAAATAAACTCGTAGAAGCACAAAGACTAAAACAAAGGGTAGAATTTGACCTTGAAATGCTTCAAAGTACTGGCATGTGCAAAGGAGTTGAAAATTATGCCTTGCATTTAACAGGGCTTAAGAGCGGCGATACACCTTATACGCTTTTTGATTATTTTGCCATTAAAAATCAAGATTTTTTAGTCATTGTAGATGAATCTCATGTATCTTTACCACAATTTCGCGGAATGTTTGCAGGGGATAGAAGCAGAAAGCAAACTTTGGTTGATTATGGTTTTCGCTTGCCAAGTGCCTTAGATAATAGACCTTTGATGTTTGATGAATTTATTAATAAAAATTGTAAATTTTTATTTGTTTCAGCCACACCTGCACCTTTAGAACTAGAATTAAGCAAAGAAAATATTTTTTATCAAATCATGCGTCCAACAGGGCTTTTAGATCCTAAAATAGAAATCAAAGATAGTGAAAATCAAGTAGAAATTTTATACGATGAAGCTAAAAAAGTTATAGAGCGTAATGAAAGAGTTTTAATAACCGTTTTAACTAAAAAAATGGCTGAAGAGCTTAGTAAATACTACTTGGAACTTGGCTTAAAAGTAAAATACATGCACTCAGAAATTGATGCAATTGAGCGCAATGAAATCATCCGTGGCTTAAGAAGTGGTGCTTTTGATATTTTAATCGGGATTAATCTTTTAAGAGAAGGACTTGATTTACCTGAAGTTTCCCTTATAGCGATTATGGATGCAGACAAGGAAGGCTTTTTAAGAAGCACCACTGCACTCATTCAAACGATGGGACGCGCGGCTAGAAATGTCAATGGAAAAGTATTACTTTTTGCTAAAAAAATCACAAAATCTATGCAAGAAGCTATCGATACTACCAATGAAAGAAGAACCCTACAAGAAGCTTATAATAAAAAGCACAACATCACACCAACCTCAGTAAAAAGAAACATAGAAGAAAGTTTAAAACATGAGCTTGAACAAGGAGAAATTTATCGTAAAGGCAAAGAACTTGAAAAAATGCCTGCGAAAGAACGCGCTAAAATAGTAAAAGAATTAAGAAAACAAATGCTAGAAGCAGCTAAAAATCTTGAGTTTGAGAAAGCGGCAATGCTTAGAGATGAAATTAATAAATTAAGAACTTTATAATCCCTTAAATAAGGGATTATTTATTTGCTCTTTCTATATACTCTCCACGCACAGTATCAACGCGGATTACTTCCCCTTCTAATACATGGAAAGGAATTTGCACTACTGCGCCTGTTTCTAAAGTAGCTGGTTTTTTGTTTGAGCCTTGAGTATCACCTTTAAAATTTGGTGCCGTTTCAATAATTTTAAGTTCCATTACTTGAGGCACTTCCACACCAATTGCTTTTCCATTGTGAAATAAAACATCTACCATGGTTCCATCAAGCATCCATTTTTTAGCTTCACCCACATCTTCATCGCTAATTGCAACTTGCTCATAAGTTTGAGTATCCATAAATTGACAATTTTCACCATCATCGTATAGATATTGCATTTGCTTTTCTTCTAAATTTGGAGATTCACATTTATCCCCTGCATGGAAAGTTTTTTCCAAAACCTTACCATCGATAAAAGATTTAATTTTAATACGAACAAAAGCAGGACCTTTTCCTGGTTTTACATGTTGATATTCTACGATTTTAAAAGGAATACCATCAATTTCTATTTTTAAACCTTTTTTTAAATCTCCCATTCCATAAGAAGCCATATATTTTCCTTAATTTTAAAATTAAAAAATAATTGTAACAATTAAGGCTTATAAAAAGCCTTAAATTTCTGCATATTCTGCAAAAATACAAGCATCAATAGCTCTTAATTCCTCAAGCAAAGCTTTTGAAATTTTCGTATCAAGCAAAATTACAGCCAAAGCTTTTCCAAAGCCATTTCTACCAAGTCTAAAATCAGCTATATTAACATTATTTTTGGCTAAAATTCCGCTAACATTAGCAATAACTCCTGGTATGTCATTATTGTTTAAAATTATCATTTTCCCTTTTGGTTTAAAATCTACATCAAAACCATTCAATTCTACTATTCTTTGTTCATTTTCACCAAAAATAGTTCCTGAGATAGAAAGGTTAGAATTATCTGTAATTACTTTTATAGTGATTTTATTACTATAACCACTACTTGGTAGAATACAAGAAGAAAGTTCTACGCCCTTATCTTTAGCTACAAAATGTGCGTTAATATAATTAATATTTTCACCTAAAATACCTCTTAAAACACTCACTGTTGCAAAAGTTAATAAAGACTCATTATACTCGCTAATTTGTCCTTCACTTTCAAGTTTAATAGCCTTAATAGGAGTTTTATCAAGCTGAGCAGCCAAAAAGCCCATTTTGGAAATAAGCTCAATATAAGGTGCTACAAAACTTGGTAAATCTTCAGTTTTAATCGGTAAATTTAAAGCATTAGGATAAGAAATTCCTCTTGCAGCATTTAAAGCTTGCTCGCATGCTTGGATAGCGATATTTTCTTGACTTTCTAAAGTGTTTGCACCAAGATGAGAAGTAACAGAAACATTTTCAAAGTCTAAAAATGGATGATTAGTTGCTGGTTCTTTATTAAACACATCGATACCAAGCCAAGCTATTTTACCACTTTTTAACCCCTCGCACAATGCATCTTCATTATAAAGACCACCTCTGGCACAATTTATCAATCTTACCCCATCTTTCATTTTAGAAATTTCTTCAAAAGAAATCATATCTGTTGTTTCTTTTGTTTTTGGCGTATGTATGGTAATAAAATCACTTTGAGTTAAGATTACATCTAAAGAATTCACACACTCTATACCCAAATCAGTCATTTTAGAAGCTACCACATAAGGATCATAAGCTATAACTTTCATACCAAAAGCTTTTGCGCGTACAGCTACTCTTGAACCTATATTGCCAAAACCTATAACCCCTAAAGTTTTGTTCATAAGTTCAACACCATACCACTTTTCTCTTTCCCATCTTCTTTGTATTTTTAGAAAATTATGAGCATTTACAAAAGATCTTGCAGAGCATAATAGATGATTCATAGTAAGCTCAACTGCTGCTATAGTATTAGCCGTTGGTACATTCATTACTATAATGCCTTTTTTAGAGCATTCATCTATATCAACATTATCAACCCCAACGCCTGCTCTAACTAAAGCTTTTAAATTAGAACATGCATTGATAAATTTCAAATCCGCATCCGTTGAACTTCTAGTAATAGCAACATCTACATCATTTAATTTTGTTAAAAGTTCATCTTTAGGTAAAAGTGCTGCTTCGATAAGCTCAACATCATCAGCTTTTCTTAAAAGTTCTACGCCTTTGTCTAATATCGCATCACATACAATAATTTTTTTCATAACCAAACCTCCTTTAATTTTGCATTTATGTTGTAAATTTTTAATTTGTCGATCAGTGTATTTAATACTTTTTCATTATTTGTATCTAAATAAATTGCCACTTCATCTTTACTCTGTGTTAAAGTGTATTTGATAAAAAAAGAATGCAGAGTTTGCTTTAAACAAAACATAGAATAAACATCATTTTTATTTACATCGAGCATATAAAATTTTTGTTTTGGCTTTACTACAGAATCATCCATATTAAAACTCATATAAAATTCATTTGCTGCTGGAGAAAAATCATTGATTTTAATATTTGAAAGTTTATCTTGCCAAGTTTGTGGTAACTCTTTTTTTATTTCATCAAAAGAATATTTAACATTTTGTGAGATAGGTAAATTCCCAATATCTACATATCTCACCATAAAAATAAAAGCAATAAATAAAATTAGGCTTAAAAAACCTAAAATACCATAAAGGGTATATTTTTTCATTTTTTATTATAAAAGTTGATCTTTGATAATATCACCTAAAGTTACTTTGTCATTATCATTGATTTCATTTAACGCTTCTCTTTCTTTCATTCTTGCAAGGCTTTTTACGCTTAAACGAATTCTATTTTTCTTTTCATCAATGAAAACAATCAAAGCTTCTATTGTATTACCTACTTTTAAACTTGAAAAATCAATATTACCTAAATCCTCTTTATGAATAAGCGCATCAACGCCTTCTTCAAGCTCTACAAAAACTCCAAAATCTTTAATATCTCTAATTTTACCAGAAATAACATCATTTACTTGGTGTTTTTGAGCATAAACTTGAACAGGACTTTTTTGTAATTCTTTAGTGCTTAAAGAAATTTTTTGATTTTCTTTATCTAGTTTAATGATTTTAACTTCTACAACATCACCAACTTTATACATATCTTTACATTTATCACTTCTATTCCAAGAAGCATCTTCATTATGCAACAAACCTTCTAAATTAGCAATTTTTATAAAGGCACCAAAATTAGTCACGGAAGTAACACTGCCTTTTAGTACATCACCTACTTTATATGATTTTAAAAACTCATCAAAAGGTTTTGCTAATAAATTTTTTAAAGAAACTCTAAGTCTTCTTTCTTTAGCATTAATTTCAATCACTTCCACATCAAGCTCTTGACCTTCGTTAATATAATCTTTTGGATTTTTAGCATTTTTATCCCAAGAAATTTCACTTATATGTAAAAATCCTTCTATATCATTTCCTAAATCTACAAAAGCACCATATGGTTCTATATTTGAAACCGTAACTTTAATAGTATCGCCAACTTCTAAACCATCTTTGATTTCATCCCAAGGATCAGGCATAGCAAGTTTTATAGATAAAGAAAGATGTTTTTTATCTTTATCATATTTAATCACTTTTACAGGAACTTTATCACCTTCATTATACAATGAACTAGGATTTACTGGTCCTTTATAAGAAATTTCACTATAATGAACTAAACCATCAACACCGCCTACATCAACAAACATACCGTAAGTAGTGATTTTTTTAACAACACCTTCTATAATTTCTTCTTGATTTAATACATTTGAAATAATTTCTTTGCGTTTTTTTCTTTCCTCATCTACTATTTTTTTTCTAGAAACTACTATACTCTGAGCTTCTTTATCTATTTTTATAATTTTAACTTTAAAAGTTTTATTGATAATATTATTTGAATCTTTAAAACTGCTTTGTGATTTTGGTAGGAAAAACTCCACTCCATTTTCATCCACAGCTACAAAGCCACCTCTATTTTTACCAATGATTTTTACATCAAATATACTTTCATCATCTTTATAATTGTTAATAAATTCTTTAACTTTTTGTTTTCTTAAAGCTTTTTTATGAGAAAGTAAAGATCTGCCACCGCGAGAACCTACTATAGCAACTTCTAATGTATCACCTTCCTTGAAGATAAATTCGCCTTTTTCGTTTTGAATTTCTTCTGCTACTAAAATACCTTCTGATTTTTGTCCTACATTTACAAATACCTCATCGCCTTTAATCGCGACAATTATACCTTGTGTAGTTGCCTCCTCATCAGACTTAAAAGATTCTTCAAGCATTTGCTCAAAATCTTCTTCTATGATAATATCCTCTAGTCTGTTTTGAACTTTTTTGTTCACCTCGCTCATTGTGGTCCTTTGTTTTAAATTTTAATTGTTGATTATAGTATTGTTTTCTTTAAACTTAGTTAATTTTGGCGTATTCTTTGATTTTTTCCAAAACCAAATCAATCACCCAATCAGGTGTAGAAGCACCCGCACTAATGCCACATTTTTCTTTACCGCTAAACCATTCTTTCTGAATTTCTTTTTCATTTTCGATTAAATAACTATCTTCACAATAGTTTTTTGCTATCAAAAAAAGCTGTTTAGTATTGGCTGAGTTCTTCCCTCCAACTATTATCATTACATCACTTTTTTTTGCAAGCTCATTGATTGCTTCTTGGTTTTTAAAAGTCGCATCACATATTGTATTAAAAACACGCACTTCCTTAACTCTAAGCATTAAAAAATTCACAATCTCCATAAATTTTTCTATCTTTTTTGTAGTTTGTGATACTACTGCAATTTTAGAAGGCAATTTAATATCAAGCAATTCTTTTTCATCAAGCACTACATAAGCTTTAGTACTTACATAACTTCTAACCCCTTTTACTTCAGGATGATTTTCATCCCCAAAAATAACAACTTCATAACCTTCATTGCTCATTTGCTCACAAATTTTTTGAGGTTTAGTCACAAAAGGACAAGTTGCATCAAAAATTTCTATATCTTTTTGCTTTAATTTTTCTAAATCTTGCTTTGTAATACCATGGGTTCTAATGATGGCTTTTTTTTCTGCGTTTAATTCATTGATATCATTTAATGTTTTAACATTATAATTTTTCCAAAGTCTTGTGATTTCTTCATTATTATGAATTAAAGGTCCTATAGTAGCTGCATCTTTAATCTGCTCGGCTTTTTTAATAGCTCTTTTTACTCCAAAACAAAATCCATAACTTTTTGCTAATTCAATCTCCAATCTTAGCTCCTATTTGCTTTAAAATCTCAATAAAATTTGGAAAAGAAGTTTTGATGCATTCACTATCATCCACTTCCATTCCACATCTTAAACCTAAAATTAAAAAACTCATCGCAATTCTATGATCTCCAAAGCTTTCTATTTTAGCATTTTTAACTTCGCCGCCTTCTACTTCAAAGCCATCTTCAAATTCTTTTACTTTTATGCCACATTTTTGCAAATTTAATACAATTGATTTGATTCTATCACTTTCTTTTACGCGCAATTCTTTAGCATTTTTTATAATGCTTTTTCCTTTTGCACAAGCAAAAGCTATAGCCAAAGCTGGAATTTCATCAATCAACCATGCGATATTTTCACTCACATTTACCGCCTTTAAAGGCGTACTTTCAACACAAATTTCTCCAATACTTTCAAAATCTTCATTAGTAATATTATAAGTGATCTTTGCACCCATTTTTTCTAAAATTTTAAAGGCTTCAATGCGTGTTTTATTTAACAAAACATTTTTTAAGACTACTTTTGAATGAGGTAAAATACAAGCAGCTAAGGCAAAGTAAAAGGCTGATGATGGATCATTTGGTACACATACTTCAAATGCTTTTAATTTTTCTTTTAAAGGATTGATTTTGATAAAAGTTTTATCCTCATTTAAATACTCAATGCAAGCTCCCATTTTATTAAGCATAATCTCACTATGATCTCTTGAAAGCTCAACTTCTTTAAAATAACTTTCTTTTTTGGCAAATAAAGCTGCTAAAATTAAAGCTGATTTTACTTGAGCTGAAGCAATATTACTACTAAAGTCAAAACCATCTAACTTAGCCCCTTGTATGCAAATAGGCGCTAAATTTGCGTTAGCTCTTCCAAAAATCTTAGCTCCTAAACTCATCAAAGGCCCACTCACTCGCTTCATTGGCCTAGCATTTAAATAACAATCTCCACTAAGAGCAAAAAATTCATCTTCAATAGCACTTAAAAAACCTATTAAAAGTCTCATAGCTGTACCTGAATTTCCACAATCTAAAACGCAATTTGGAGATTTTATATATTTTGGAGCTTTAATATAAATTAATCCATCAATTTCTTCAACTTCAGCTCCTAAAGCTTGAATGATTGCTAAAGTATGTAAAGTGTCTTGTGCTTTTAGATAATTTTTAATCTTACAAGTTCCTTGAGTAAGCAAAGAAAAAATAGCAAAGCGATGAGATATAGACTTATCAGAAGCTATATCTTCAAGCTCTACTTTAAAAGAATCAATAGGACTTATCTTCATCGAAGTTTTAAACCATGCTCATCATCTAAAACTTTGATGATTTTATCAATATATTCAAGGATAATATTATCTTCTAAGGTTTTTTCAAAATCTCTAAATACTAAATTAATAGTCAAGCTATAAAAATCGCCTAAATTCTCATCTGTATATAAATCTACCACTCTAAAACTTTCTAATCTTTCAATATCTAATTTAGCAATAGTGTGTTTGATTTTTTCATATTCAAAACCCTTAGGTATAACTATACTTAAATCCCTGCTCATAGATGGAAATTTAGAATAAGCTTTAGCGATTTTAAAGTCTTGTTTTAAACCTTCTAAATCAAGCTCACAAATATAAGTTTTAGTCAAATCTCTTTTATTTTCTATACTTAAATGCACTCTACCTACAAAACCTATGCGCTTACCGTTTTTATATACATTTGCTTGCTCATATGGGCTTAAAAATGCGTATTCTGATTTTTGCAAACTAAACTCA
Source organism: Campylobacter sp. IFREMER_LSEM_CL2090 (assembly GCF_025771865.1). NCBI lineage: Bacteria > Pseudomonadati > Campylobacterota > Epsilonproteobacteria > Campylobacterales > Campylobacteraceae > Campylobacter > Campylobacter sp. IFREMER_LSEM_CL2090. The sequence goes on along the minus strand of NZ_JAKMRA010000002.1, from coordinate 144,361 downwards.
CCTATAATGCTTTTTAATTCTGCTAAAAAAGTATAAAAATCTACAAAAACAGGTTTAGCTTTATTTGTGATTTTAGCTTCTTCTTTGTAGCCACTAAAGATCATTGCAAATTTAGCATGCTCGTTTGAAAACTCATCAAAAACACTGCCACACTCAAAAAGTTTGATTTTCTTTTTTGAATTTCTTAGATTAAAGCTTGCTGTATTTAAAAGATGATTTATCAAAGTACTTCTTAAAGTATTAAGCTCATTGGTGATAGGATTAATAAGCTTATTTTTAATGCATTTAAATCCTAATTGACTTAATTCTTCTTCATTATCTAAAACATAATGCACACTTTCAAAATATCCATTACTACTTGCTTTTAATCTTAAATTTTTAAGCTCTTGATAATCAAAATATACTTTATTTAGGCGATTTTTTTCTTTAAATTCTAAAGCTTTTGATGGGATATTATCAATGCCAATAATTCTTACTATCTCTTCACTAATATCAGCTATATTTGCTATATCACTGCGATGAAGTGGGATTTTGATATTAAATTGTTCATCATTTACTACACTTATTTCAAAGCCTAGCTTTTTAAGAATTTTTACTAAATTATTTTTATCTATAGGCATACCAATGATTTTATCAATTTCTGCACCAAAAATACCAATAATATTTGCTTCATTTTCTTTAAAAACTTGTTGACTTCCTGAAAAAACGCTCATCGCGCTAATTTTTAAACACTCATTAAATAAATACTCCATTCCCAAAGAAAGCTTAGGCTCACTGCCTCTTAAAGAACGATATATAGTATCATTTTTCTTTTTATAAAAGGCTATTGCATTTGCTATAGTTTGAGGATGAGTATAGCTTGCTTCTATAATGATGATTTTACTCTCATCATTGATTTTAAATTTATCTTCTTGCTCTATACCTGCTAAAGCAATCATCTCATCTTTATAATAAACTCCATACTCCCCATGTTCTTGAGTTTTAATTTCTAAAACAATCTTTTCATCGATTTGACAATCTTGACAAAGCTTATGAAAATCATAAGCACAAAAAATCACTCCACTTGCATGAGTTGCATAAGTTAAAAGATTTTCTATGTTATTATTTTTGTATGCTTCAATCAATGCAAGACGAATTTGTATCATGATATTTAGCTTAAATTCTTCTTTAATCTCTAATGCTTTATAAGTAAAAAACCCTTCGACATCACTTTGATTTTTAACACTTAGTATTCTTCCTATACCTACGCTATTTTCACTTTCTTTTAAAGGGTTTAATTCTTTTAAATTTAAATCAAGCGCCGCGCTTAAATCTCTAGCAACACCATATAAACTCAAGCAATCTCCGCGATTTGGAGTAAGTTCTATCTCGATTAATTCATCATTAAAAAGTTCATAATCATTTAAAGCTTTTCCTAGAACTAATTCCCCCATGTTTTCATCTAAAACCATAATGCCTTCATTACTTTTTCCAAAACCAAGCTCACTAGAAGAGCAAATCATACCCATAGATTCAACCCCTCTAAGTTTAGCAGGTTTTATCTCAAGTCCGCTAGGAAGCACTGCGCCTACTAAAGATACGGCCACAAATTGATCTTTATCAACATTTTTTGCCCCACAAACAATTTGTAAAATTTCATTCCCAACATCTACTTTACAAATATTCAATTTATCTGAATTTTCATGTTTAACTTTTTCTAAAACCTTACCTATTACAACTTTTTGGGGAGCTTTAACACTTTTGAAACTATCAACTTCTAATCCTATAGAATTTAAAGTATTTACTATAGTTTGTGTTGGTATTTCACTTAAATCAATCCATTCATTTAACCAATTTCTACTAATAATCATCTAAATTGCTCCAATAATCTTAAATCACCTTCAAACATAGAACGCAAATCAGGAATTTTATGTAAAAGCATAGCAAAACGCTCCACACCCAAACCAAAAGCATAACCACTTACATTTTTATAACCAACAAATTTATAAACATTAGGATCAACAACGCCACATCCTAAAACTTCAAGCCATCCTGTTTGCTTACAAACCCTACATCCACAACCTTTACAAAACACACAAGAAATATCTACTTCAGCAGATGGCTCTGTAAAAGGAAAAAAGCTTGGTCTAAAACGCACTTTTACATCGCCAAACATATGTTTTAAAAAATGCTCTAGCATATCTTTTAAATTTGCAAAATTTACCTTATCGCCTTCTTCTACCACAAGTCCTTCTACTTGATGAAACATAGGGGTATGAGTAATATCAAAATCTCTTCTAAAAACTGCACCTGGTGCTATCATTCTAATAGGTGGTTTTTGAGATAGCATAGTTCTAATTTGAACTGGAGAAGTTTGAGATCTAAGCAAGGTTTTATCTTCAAAATAAAAAGTATCTTGCATATCTCTTGCAGGATGATTTTGTGGTAAATTCAATGCTTCAAAATTATGAAAATCATCCTCGATCAAAGGCCCTTTTTCTATGCTGAAATTTAAAGTCGTAAAATACTCTATGATTTTATCCATAGTTTGCATGATTGGGTGCAAAGCACCTGCATTTGAAGTTTCATCAAAAAAGCTAAAATCTTGCACATCTTGTTTCATTTTTTCATTTAAAGCTTTTTCTTCTAATTCTTTTAATTTTATTTGATAAGCTTCATTAAATTCATCTCTTGTTTTATTTAAACCATTGGCAAATTCTTTTTTTTCTTCACCTTGCAAATCTTTTAACTTTGCAAATTCTAAAGTCAAAATACCTTTTTTTCCTAAAACACTTACTTTTATATTTTCAAGCTCTGCTAAAGTATTTACAGAAGCAATTTTTTCTATCATATCTTGCAATTTTAGCTCCAACTAAATTTTTTTTAAACATTCTAATGTAAAATTATTTAAAATTAGCAAAAATAATAAAAAAAGGACTATTAAATGAGAGAAAAAACCGTATTTGAACTAATCGTAGAAGGAAAAATCCCTGCTAATAAAGTTTTAGAAAGTGAAAAATTTTTAGCTTTTCATGATATCAATCCTAAAGCACCTATTCATATTTTAATCATTCCAAAAGAGCATTTTGAAAACTTTCAAGAATTAAGACCTGAATTAATGAGTGAAATGACACAATTTATCCAAGAACTAGCTACTCTTTTAGGACTTGATAAAAGTGGGTATAGATTAATCACAAATTGTGGAAAAAATAGCGGACAAGAAGTTTTTCATTTACATTTTCATATGTTAGGTGGATTTGAGCTTCCAAAAAATAAAGAAACCCAAATCAATCCTCAATCTTTATTCTAAAAAGAGCTTAACTCTTTTTAGATAGCAGGACCAGCTAGTTTAAATTCTGCTCCTTCTTTTACATCTTCATAGCGTTTGAAATTTTCTATAAACATTTTTGCAAGCTTTAATTTAGTTTCTTCATAAGCTTTTTTATCCTCCCAAGTATTAACAGGGTTTAACAACTTACTTTCTACACCCGCTAATTCTTTTGGAACTGCAAGATTAAATAAATCATAGTTTTCAAACTCACAATTTTGTATGCTACCATCTAAAATCGCATTAATGCAAGCTCTAGTAGCTTTAATGCTCATTCTTGTACCTACACCATAAGCTCCACCGCTCCAACCGGTATTTACCAGATAAACATTTACATTATGCTTGATGATTTTTTCGCCCAAAAGTTTTGCATAAACAGTTGGATGTAATGGCAAAAACACTTCTCCAAAACAAGCTGAAAAAGTCGCAACAGGTTCGGTAATGCCTCTTTCAGTACCTGCTACTTTAGCAGTATAACCACTTAGAAAATAATACATTGCTTGTTCTTTACTGAGCTTACTAACCGGAGGTAAAACACCAAAAGCATCCGCTGAAAGGAAAATGATATTACTAGGATGACCTGCACTAAGGCTTGGCTCGTGATTTAAAATATGCTCTATCGGATAAGAAACTCTAGTATTTTCAGTTTTAGAACCATCATTGAAATCAACGCTTAAATCATCTTTTAAAACTACATTTTCTAAAAGTGCATTTTGCTTTATAGCTCCATAAATTTCTGGTTCACTTTGAGGATCAAGGTTAATGCATTTTGCATAACAACCTCCTTCAAAATTAAACACACCCTCATCATCCCAACCATGCTCATCATCGCCTATTAATTTTCTTTTTGGATCAGTTGAAAGAGTAGTTTTACCTGTACCACTAAGCCCAAAGAAAAGCGCTACATCACCTTTTTCTCCAACATTAGCACTACAATGCATAGAAAGTTTATTTTCTAGTGGAAGCCAATAATTCATCATAGAAAAAATTCCTTTTTTCATCTCTCCACCATACCAAGTTCCACCAATTACTGCTATATTTTTTTCTATGTTAAAAATGACAAAAACCTCTGAATTTAAACCATCTTTTTTATAATCTTCATTAATACATTTGCAAGCATTATACACCACAAAATCAGGTTTAAACTCACTAAGTTCTTCTTCTTTTGGACGAATAAACATATTTTTTACAAAATGTGCTTGCCATGCAATTTGAGTTACAAAACGCACAGCTTTACGACTTTTTAACGAAGCTCCACAATATGCATCTTGGATATAAATATCACTATTACTAAGTTGTTTTTTAGCTTTTGCTAAAAGCTTTTCAAATAATTTCTCACTAATAGGCTGATTAATCTTACCCCAAGCAATGTATTTTTGCGAAGGATCTTGTTTTACAAAATATTTATCTTTAGGACTTCTTCCAGTAAAAATCCCTGTATCTACACTAAAGGTACCATTTTTAGTACATACACCTTCATTATTGTTTTTTTCGTGCTTTAAAAGCTCATCATAGCTAAGATTGTGAAAAACTTGTCCGATATTTTCTAAGCCTAAATTTTCTAAACCTTTCATCTTTACCTCCTTATTTATAAGTCATTAAAGCTTGACCTTCACTTACGCTCTCACCAGCATTTACTAAAAGTTCTGCAATTTCTCCATCTTTACTTGCACTAATCTCAATTTCCATTTTCATAGCTTCAAGTACAGCTACAACTTGACCTGCCTTTACACTATCATTTTCTTTAACTAAAATTTTAAACACATTTGCATTCATACTTGCAACAATAGCATTATCACTTAATTGAGTTTTTGCAACTTTTGCATTATCTGCACTTACTTTTACAGCACTTTTAACATTAACATCTCTATCAAAACCTGCACTTACTTCTACATGGTATTTGTTACCATTAACTGAAACGGTAAATTGATTTTCATCGATAAGACTTGATTTTAATTTGCTATTTTTTCTAACATTAACCTTAGCTTCGCCTTTTAAGAAAGCTATGCCTTTTTCTTTACAAGCTGCAACGATAAAAATATTTTCTTCACTTGTTTCTAAATTTTCTTTTTCTAATAAGTTTTTAATATAAGCTATACTTTTGCTCTCATCAGCATCAGCAATATCTGTGGCTAATTTTGTAGTTGGTTCTAATTTTAATTGCTCGCTTGCAAGCTTAATTACTTCAGGATCTGGAGCAACAGGAGTTTTTCCAAAATATCCTAAAACCATTTTTCCATATCCATCTGCAATTTTTTTCCAAGGACCAAACATTACATTATTAAAAGCTTGCTGGAAATAAAACTGCGATACAGGAGTAACAGAAGTACCATAACCACCTTTTTCTACTACTTCTTGCATAGCTTTTATAACTTGAGGAAATTTATCTAAAATATTATTATCTCTCATCATTTGTGTATTAGCAGTTAGTGCTCCACCTGGCATAGGTGAAAAAGGTATTAAAGGATTCACCGCCGTTGCTTCAGGTGGTAGAAAATAATCTTTTAAACAATCTTTTAACACTTCTTCGTATTTTAAAATTTTTTCTTCATCTAAACCAAGATCAAAATTGCTTCCTTTTAGAGCATGAAGCATTGTTAAAATATCAGGTTGAGAAGTACCGCCACTAACAGGAGCTGCAGCTAAATCTATACCATCAACACCTGCTTCTAAAGCCGCTAAATAGCATGCTATGCTTACCCCTGCGGTTTCATGCGTATGTAATCTTATATGCATATTTTCAGGCAGGTTTTTTCTAGCCATTTTAATAACTTCATAAATTTTATTTGGATTTGAAGTTCCGCTTGCATCTTTAAAACAAATACTATCAAAAGGAATTTGAGCTTGTAGGATTTCTTTTAAAATTCTTTCATAAAATGGCACATCATGCGCACCTTTACATTTTGGAGGTAAATCCATTAAAGTAATAGTAATTTCATGTTTTAAGCCATGTTTAACTATACATTCTCCACTAAATTTTAAATTATTTACATCATTTAATGCATCAAAATTTCTTATTGTAGTTGTGCCGTGTTTTGCAAACATTTTTGCATGCAAATTGATAATTTCTTTACTACCTGTATCAAGTGCTACGGTATTAACCCCTCTTGCAAGAGTTTGTAAATTTGCATCTTTTCCAACGATGGCTCTAAATTTGTCCATCATTTCAAAAGCATTTTCGTTTAAATAAAAAAATAAACTTTGGAATCTAGCTCCACCACCAAATTCAAAATGCTTAATATCTGCTTCTTTAGCTGCTTCTAGGGCAGGAAAAAAATCATTCATTAAAACTCTAGCACCATAAACAGATTGAAAACCATCCCTAAATGTGGTATCCATCACATCAATTAACTTTTTAGCCATAATTTTTCCTTATTTTTACATCTTTGCAATTATAACTCTACTTTCTTAAAAAATAAATTTATAAAATTTGATTTAACATAATGATAATAATCGCAATAGGTGCAACAAATCTAAGTAAAAAATACCATACTTCAAAAATACTTCTACTCATAAACTTAGAAAATAAATTGTAAATTTTTATTTTTTCCACAAAAAATCCTACGAAAATAGCACTTGCAATAGCTCCAAGTGGGAGCATAAAATTAGAAGTTAATTTATCTAAAATATCAAAAAAACTTAAACCAAAAAAACTAAAGCTAGCCCCATAATTAGCACTAAAAGATAAAATACAACTCATTCCCAAAAGAAAGACTACAAAGCCTATAAAAACCAAAGCTTTTTTTCTTGAAATTTTATATTCATTTACAAGATAAAAAGTAAAAGGTTCTATCATAGAAACTGCTGAGGTAATCCCTGCAAAAAATAAAGCTAAGAAAAAATAAAAAGCTAAAAAATGTCCAAAGATAGCACCTAAATTAGAAAATAAAGTTGTTAAAGATATAAATACAAGCCCAGCTCCTTCTGCAGGATTAGCATTAAATTTAAATATAAAAGTAAATACAATAAGTCCCATCATCAAACCTATACTGATATTTAAAAGCACAATTATGGCCGAACTTGTAATTAAATTTGTATCATCTTTTAAAGAGGCTGCATAAGTGGTAATACAACCTATACCTAAACATAAAGTAAAAAAAGCAAGACCTAAAGCTGTTAAAACAGAGTTTAAACTAAGCTTGGTAAAATCAGGATAAAACAAATAAATAAAAGCTTCCTTAAAACCATCTTGAAAAAAACAATATACTAGCATTAAAACAAGCATAATAAACAAACTTGGCATAATCCAAACATTAAGTTTTTCTATACCGCTTTTAACCCCTCTTGAAACAACAAACAAGGTAAGAAAAAAAGCAATTAAAAAATACAAACTACTTTCTAAAATACTATTTTGTATTAAATTTCCAAATAAAGCTCCTGCTTCTTGAGTATTACTAGGTAGATAATAAATCGAAGTTATCATATATTTTAAAACCCAACCCATAATAACAAGATAAAAAGATAATACAAAAATTCCACCGAGCATAAAAAATCCAGCAAATTTCCATTTTTGAGCATATTTAGTTGCTAAGCTTTTATAAGCATTTACAGGATCACTCTGACTTAATCTTCCCATAGCAATTTCAGCCAAAAATACACAAAATCCTATACTAATAGTCAAAAGTAAATACAAAAGTACAAAAGCAAAACCACCATTTTGGCCTACTAAGGTTGGAAATTTCCAAGCATTTCCAAGCCCTATAGCTCCACCTGCTACTGCTAATACAAAACCTATTTTAGAAAATTTATCATTCATTTTAATACCTTAGAAAAAAAGCTGTCTAGCCATAATTAAAATAACCGCTAATGGAGAAATGTATCTTAAAAAGATATACCAAATTTCAAAATATATCCCACGCATAAATGGGTAAAATAAAGTTTGTAAAGCTTCTTTTTTAAGCACAAAACCCACAAAAAATGCTGTAATTAAAGCAGAAATTGGCATTAATAAATTTTGTATGAAAAAGTCTAAAATATCAAAAAAACTTTTCCCAAAGAAATTTAAACTTGATGCACTTACATGATAAAAAGAAAGTATAGATAAACTTCCAAGAAAATAAACAATCATACCCACAAAAACCAAAGCTTTTTTTCTTGAAATTTGATAACGATTTATAAGATAAAAAGTAAAAGGTTCTATCATAGAAATAGCCGAAGTAATCCCTGCAAAAAATAAAGCTATAAAAAAGGCTATGGCTAAAACATTTCCCAAAAACCCTAACTTTGCAAAAAGCGTTGTTAATGATATAAATATAAGTCCTGGACCTTGTTGAGTAGGATCGGCTCCGAATTCAAATATAAAAGTAAATACAATAAGTCCCATCATCAAACCAATGATAGTATTAATAATGATAATATTTAAAGCACTGCTTATAAAATTTGTTTTATCAGGCAAGCTTGCTGCATAAGTTAAAATCACACATACACCCAAAGACATACTAAAAAATGCAAGCCCTAGTGCGTCTAATATAGAATTAACACTTAATTTTGAAAAATCAGGTACAAATAAAAACTCACTTGCTTTAGAAAAACCATCCATACTAAAAGAATATCCAAGCATTAAAATAAGTAGTATAAATAAGCTTGGCATCATCCAAACATTGAGTTTTTCTATGCCACTTTTAACACCTTTTGATACTACATAAAAAATTACTATAAACACAAAAGTAAAACATATAAATTGAGATAAAACATCATTAGAAAGTAAATTTCCAAAAATAGCGCCTGCTTCATTTGTATCTTTAGGTAGTTCAAAAAACCCAAAATAAGCATATTTTGCTATCCAACCTATAACAACACTATAAAAAGACACTAAAATAATAGCACCAAGCATAAAAAATCCCGCAAATGACCATGCCTTTTTATTTTTTGGCGCTAAAGTATAATAAGCATTTACAGGATCTTTTTCACTAAGTTTTCCTATGCTAAGTTCAGCCAAAAATATCACAAAAGCCACACCCAAGGTTAAAAGTAAATATACCACCACAAAAGCTGAACCACCATTGTTACCCACTAAAGTTGGAAATTTCCAAGCATTTCCAAGTCCAACAGCTGAACCTGCTACCGCTAATACAAAGCCTATTTTAGAAAATTTTTCATTCATCTTTTAACCTTAAAAAAATAATTGTTTTGCCATGATTAAAATCACAGCTAAAGGCGAGATATATCTTACAAAAAAATACCAACACTCAAAGTATTTACCCCTCATATAAGGATAAAATAAAGTTTGTAAAGCTTCTTTTTTAAGCACAAAACCTACAAAGATTGCACCAAATAATCCACCTAAAGGCATCATTAAATTTGAAGCAATAAAATCTAATATATCAAAAAAACTTTTTCCAAAAAATTCTAAAGAATCTTTACTCCACTCAATTCCTGATAAAATACACAAACTTCCCAAAAAATACACAATGAAAGCTATAAAAATCAAAGCTTTTTTTCTTGTAAAATTATAAGAATTGATTAAATAAAAGGTTAAAGGTTCTATCATGGAAACTGCTGAAGTAATCCCTGCAAAAAACAAAGCTATAAAAAAAGCCACAGCTAAAATATTTCCCAAAGGTAAAAAGCCAATTGGGTCAATATTTGAAAACAAACTCATCAAAGATACAAAAATCAAACCTGGACCTTGTTGAGCTGGATCTCCATTAAATTCAAATATGAAAGTAAATACAATAAGTCCCATCATAATACCAATAATAATATTAATAATGATAATGTTAATAGTGCTTGTAATAAAATTTGTTTTATCAGATAAACTTGCAGAATAAGTTATAATTGAACCCACTCCAATAGATAAAGAAAAACAAGCAAGTCCCAATGCACTTAAAAATGCTCCTACACTAAGCTTAGAAAAGTCCGGAGAAAATAAAAACTCACTTGCTTTAGAAAAACCATCCATACTAAAAGAATATCCAAGCATTAAAATAAGTAGTATAAATAAGCTTGGCATCATCCAAACATTGAGTTTTTCTATGCCACTTTTAACACCTTTTGATACTACATAAAAAATTACTATAAACACAAAAGTAAAACATATAAATTGAGATAAAACATCATTAGAAAGTAAATTTCCAAAAATAGCGCCACTTTCTTCTATACTTTTTGGTAAAGGAAAAAACCCAAAATAAGCATACTTAACAATCCATCCTATTATCACGCTATAAAAAGAAACAATCAAAATAGCACCTATTAAAGAAAAACCAACTATAGACCAAGCTCTTTTATGTTTTGGAGCTAAAGTATAATAGGCATTTACAGGATCTTTTTCACTAAGTTTTCCTATGCTAAGTTCAGCCAAAAATATTACAAACCCTACCCCCAAAGTTAAAAGCAAATATAAAAGCACAAAAGCTGAACCTCCATTTTGTCCTACCAAAGTTGGAAATTTCCAAGCATTTCCAAGTCCAACAGCTGAACCTGCTACCGCTAATACAAAGCCTATTTTAGAAAATTTTTCATTCATAAAGATAACCTTAAATTTATAAAACTATAAAAATTTTTAATGTAGCTAAAAAAAACTTTAATTTATTTTAAAATATATAATATTAATTTAAATTTCAATAATTTTAAAGTTATATTTGTATATAATTTCGCTTTTATAAATCACGAGTAGGGATACGCAAGCCGAAAGGATTTAAATTTTTACAAGGAAAAACTATGAAAAAAATCGTATTTTTAATGCTAGCTTTAAGCGGTTTTGCATTTGCAGCTGAAGGTTCTATGAATCAATGGTTAGCTTCTTTTTCTATCTTAGCAGCAGGTTTAGGACTTGGTGTTGCAGCTTTAGGTGGAGCTATCGGTATGGGTAATACTGCAGCAGCAACTATAGCAGGTACTGCTAGAAACCCTGGTCTTGGTGGTAAATTAATGACTACTATGTTTATTGCTTTAGCGATGATTGAAGCTCAAGTTATTTATGCACTTGTTATTGCTCTTATCGCTCTTTATGCTAATCCATTCCAAGCATTAGTAGCAGCTTAAAATTTTCAAAGCCCTCTTGTGGGGCTTATGCGGTTATGGTGGAATTGGTAGACACGCCATCTTGAGGGGGTGGTGCGCTCAGCGTGTGCGAGTTCAAATCTCGCTAACCGCACCATTTTTATTTTTTAAGGATTATCAAAACAAAATGACTTTCTATATTTTAGTCAGTGCAATAGCTTTTTTAATTCTTTTTTTTGCCATAAAAAAATATACTCTAAAACTAGATGAACAAGCCTTACTTGAACCTATTAAAAATGATATTTATCCTGAATTTTGTGATCTAATTAACGAAGAAATAAGAAATATAAAAAATAATCTTTTACAAAATACCTTTACACTCCAAGATGAAAATTATAAAGATGAATTTTTAGAGAATTTAAGCGATATGAGTAGAAAACTTAATCATATCCAAACAATGAATTTAAGTAAAAGAAATAATGCTTTATGGGAAGAAACACTTTTTGGATTTTTAAAAGAGCTTGAAGAACTTAACAAACAATATCTAAATGACAATGAGAAAATTAACGATGAAATAAGAAATTCTCTCCAAGAAAAATTTTATAATTTAACAAAAAGCTAATATAAACAAATTATTTATTTTAAAAAGCACTATATAATTCCGAATTATTTTATAAAGGGGTTTTATGTTTATCAACAAGAAAAAAATTAATGAACAAATTACTCAATTAGAGCAATCTAATCAAGCTTTTCAAGATATACTTAATGCTATTAGCAAAACTATGGCCATGATAGAATTTCAAACAGATGGAACTATTATTAATGCTAATGAAAATTTTCTAAAAACTATGAATTACTCTTTAAATGAAATCAAAGGTAAACATCATAGTATGTTTTGTTTACCAGAGGTTGTAAAGTCACAACGCTATGTTGATTTTTGGAGAGATTTAAAAAGTGGTATATCAAGAAATGGACTTTTTAGACGCATTGCAAAAGGCGGGAAAGATATTTATCTTGAAGCCAATTATCTTCCTATTTTAAACCAAAACAATGAAGTGTATAAGGTTATTAAATTTGCAAATGACATTACTCAAAGAAACTATGAAATGCTTGATCTAAAAAACACCATAGATGCCGCTAATCGTTCTATGGCTATTATTGAATTTAATCCTTATGGAGAGATTTTAAATGCTAATGAAAACTTCACTCAAACCATGGGTTATTCACTAAGTGAAATCAAAGGAAAACACCATAGTATGTTCTGCGAGGAAAAATTTAGAAATTCCAAAGAATATACAATTTTTTGGGAAGAGCTAAGAAGTGGTAAATTTCAATCAGGAAAATTCATACGCTTTGGTAAAAACAACAAACTAATCCATTTAGAAGCAAGTTATAATCCTATCAAAAATGATGATGGAGAAATTTACAAAGTTATTAAATTTGCAACAGATATTACCGAACAAGTTGTAAGAGATGAGGAAAAATTAAAGCTCATTAGTGAATTAGCTGAACAAAATGACAATCTCACTCAAGAGGGCGATAGTGTTATAGAAAATACGGTTCAAAATATTCAAGGCATTGCTGATATGATGAACAATAGTAGTAATCTCGTATCATCATTAAATGAGCAATCAGAAGAAATTAAAAATATTATTCAAACCATTAGCGATATAGCTGATCAAACCAATCTTTTAGCTCTAAATGCAGCTATTGAGGCAGCGCGTGCAGGTGAGCATGGTAGAGGTTTTGCTGTTGTTGCTGATGAAGTTAGAAATCTAGCTGAAAGAACTGGACATTCAGTAAATGAAATCACTACTACCATTAATTCTATCAGAAATGTAACAGCTGAAGTTGTACAAAGCATTAAAGATGGCTTAAGTGGCGTAAATCAAAGCGTGGATTTAGCCAAAGAAGCTAGAGAATGTATGGAAAAAATTAGAAATAGTTCAGCTCAAGTAGCTCAAGCTATGCAAGATAAATAAAAGTTTTTAGCTTAAAGGCTAAAAACTTTTCCCGCTATAAAACTTTTTTCTACCTTACCTTGCAAGATATCATTTGCATATAAACCTTCTCCATTAAAAGAAAGTTTTTCATCAAATACAACTAAATCAGCATCAAAACCAAGTTCTATTTTACCTTTATTTAATCCTAAAAATTGCGCTTGATTATAGCTTGTAAAATCACATAATTCTTTCCAAGTTAAGATACCTTCTTTTACTAAATATGTAAAACATAAACTCATATATATAGCTATGGCATTAACTCCAAAACCTGCTTCATCAAAAGCCAAATCTTTTTTAGTGTTAGGAGCATGTAAAGAACTTAAGAAAGTGATTTTCTTATCTTGAAGCAACTTTTTAAGATTTGTTACTTCATCTTTTGTTCTTAATGGAGGTAAAATTTTTGCTTGAGTGTTAAAATTTTCACAAGTACTTTCATCTTTGATTAAATGATGGATTGAAATTTCACTATATTGATCATGTAATAATTCAAACGATCTTGTAATTGCTAAAGAGCTAAAACAAGCTTTATTTTTATAAAATTCCACTAATTCTTTCATTTTTGCCACTTCACTAGTTTCAGCTATATCACTAATTCCTATAAGTCCTAATTCAAAGCTTATTTGTCCATCATTCATTACTCCATGATCGTCAAAACTCTCATCAAAACACTTTAAAAATACAGGGGTTGATTTCATATTGGCATATTGCATACATTGTCTTAAATAATTTGCTCCTAAAGTACTTGAAAGCTCTAAGCCTTTTGCGCCCATATCAATTAAGGTAGCAATATTTTTTAATTTTTCTGTTTTATCTAATACATTAATAGTAGGTAAAACATTAATATCTAAAGATTTTAATTTATCAAAATAAAGCGCATAGCCTTGAGTATTAGCTTCTAAACTATCTTTTAAAACAATAGTCCCTACCCCACCTTTTAAGCATGCTTTTTCAAGATCATATAATTTATCTATACTAAATTCATTATCAAGCAAACTAACATTTAAATCAATAAACGAGGGAAGTAAAGTTTTGCCTTCTATATCAACAATATACTCATCATCATTTAAATCATTAGCAATTTGAGTAATTTTCCCATCTTCTATTTTAAGATCAAGCTTTTGCTCGCCATAAATTTTTGCATTTTTGATGATCATGATATTTCCTCCTTTGATGACATCAAATCTTTTAAAGATTCCCAAGCATTCTTACCCTCTAGCATTAAGACTACTTCGTTAACAATCGGGGTATAAATTTGAAATTGTTTCGATAAAGAATGTATAGCATAAGCAGTTTGCACTCCTTCAGCTACCTCGCCAAGTTCCATTAAAATATCTTTTATATTTTTGTCACTAGCCAAACTCAAACCTACTCTATAATTTCTTGATAAGTTACTTGAAGCTGTTAAAAATAAATCTCCAGCCCCACTAAGCCCTAAAAATGTTTCTTCTTTAGCATTAAAAAATTGTCCAAAGCGGTGCATTTCCACCAAGCCTCTTGAAACTAAAGAAGCTCTTGCATTATTGCCTAAATTTAAACCATCGCAAACTCCACTTGCAATTGCTAAAACATTCTTATATGCACCACAAATTTCAGCGCCTTTAACATCAGAACTTGTATAGGTTTTAATATAATTTGGAAAAAAACTTGCAAATTGATTACAAAGCTCTTGATTTTTACCACTAACAACCAAAGCACAAGGTTTTTTTTCTAAAACTTCACTTGCAAAAGAAGGACCACTTAAAAAACAAAGCCTATCACTACTTATGAACTCACTAAAAACCTCATCCATAAATTTTAAACTTTTACAATCAATACCCTTAGAAGCTACAAGAATTTTTTGATTTAAATCTTTAAAATTATTTGCAAGCCATTCATGCATTCCTTGAGCATATAAAGCAAAAACTAAATATTCATATTCTAAAGCTTCTTTGGTACTAACAAAATAAGAAAGATCTTTTTCGTGAAAAGAAGTTATTACGCATTCATTTTTAACGCTCAATGCATCATATAAAGCACTTCCCCATTTTCCTGCACCAACAACTGCTATTTTCATATTTAACCAAGTTTTGCTTTTAAAATTTCATTTACCTTAGCAGGATTAAATGCACCCTTACCTGCTTTCATTGCCTGACCGACAAAGAAACCAAAAAGTTTATCTTTACCACTTTTATATTCAGCTACTTTATCTTCATTGTTTGCTAAAATTTCATCAATAATCTTTTCAATAGCACCATCATCACTTACTTGTTTTAAACCAAGTTTTTCAATAGCATCATCAATTTCAACTTCTGTATTTTCAAATACATAAGCTAAAATATCCTTACCTGCTTTAGCGCTAATAACACCTTCTTCTATACGTTTGATCAAAACAGCTAATTTTTCTTGTTTTATAGGTGAGTTTTCTATAGTCAATTCGCCTTTTAGAAGCCCCATTAACTCTGTCGTAAGCCAAGTAACACAAAGTTTTGGATTTAATTTTTGATTAATTAGAAACTCAAAATATCTACAAAGCTCTAATGAAGAAACAATCACTTCACTATCACTTTCTTTAATACCCAATTCACTCACAAATCTAGCTTTTTTCTCATCAGGAAGTTCAGGTATATCTTGATTTAGCATTTCATCATCTAAAATTACAGGTAAAAGATCAGGATCAGGGAAATATCTATATTCAGCAGAATCTTCCTTACCTCTCATACTTCTAGTAACTAAATTAACCGTATCAAATAATCTTGTTTCTTGCACAACTTCTTGATCGTATTTTCCATCTTCCCAAGCTTCACTTTGGCGTTTTACTTCATACTCAATCGCCTTTTGAATAAAACGGAATGAATTTAAATTTTTAATCTCCACTCTAGTATAAAGCTTATCATCACCTTTAGGACGAATACTAACATTAGCATCACATCTAAAACTACCTTCTTGCATATTTGCATCTGAAATGTCTAAAAATCTTATAATAGAATGTAATTTTTTCAAATAAGCCACTGCTTCATCGGAACTTCTAAGTTCAGGTTCACTGACAATTTCAAGCAAAGGCGTGCCTGCTCTATTTAAATCTACTTTTGAAAAATTACTCTCATGTATATTTTTTCCTGCATCTTCTTCTAAATGAGCCCTAGTGATACCTATGCGTTTATTTTCTCCATTTACATTGATAAATAACTCACCATTTTCCACTATAGGAATATCAAATTGCGAAATTTGATAAGCTTTTGGTAAATCAGGATAAAAATAATTTTTTCTATTAAAAATACTTTTTTTATTTATAGTTGCATTAACTGCTTTTCCAAATGCTATGGCTTTTTTTACCGCTTCTTGATTTAATACAGGTAAAGCACCTGGTAAAGCTAAACATGTTGGGCATACATTAGTATTTGATTTTTCTCCAAAAGAAGTCGCACATGAACAAAAGATTTTTGTTTTTGTATTTAATTGTGCATGAACTTCAAGTCCTATAACAACTTCAAACATTAAAATTTTCCTTAGAATTTTTTGTTTATTCTAGCGTTTTTTATTTCAAAAAGAGTTTAAAAAAGAATAAAAGAAGAAGATTAAAAAAGAAAAAAGCAAAAAATATTTTTTGCTTTTTAAAAATTAATGATGCTCATCAACTACAGTTGCACCTGCTAAATAAACATAAGTTAAAATCATAAAAATAAAAGATTGTAAAAATGCCATAAAAGTTAAAAGCATATAAGCAGGCAATGGCGCAACCCAAGGCACAAGAGCTAAAATAACTGCTAAGAATAAATCATCTCCCTTGATATTACCAAATAAACGGAAAGATAAAGAAATAACTCTTGAAAAATGAGAAACCACTTCTATAGGAAACATCAAAGGTGCTAGAATTTTCACAGGTCCCATGAAATGTGCAAAATACTTAAAAAATCCTTGAGTTCTAATACCTTCAAAATGATAATACACAAATACTATAATAGCCAAAGAAGCACTAAAATTTAAACTTGCTGTTGGAGCTTCAAAACCAGGGATGATTCCTATGATATTACTAAAAAACACCATAAAACCTATAGTTGCAACTAAAGGTAAATATTTTCTAGCAGCTTCATCGCTACCCATAGTATCCCTACCCATGCTTAAAATGCCTTCCATATAAGCTTCAGCCAAATTCTGACTACCTCTTGGGACAATTTGCATAGATCTTGTAGCAAGTTTTGCTAAAATCAAAGAAATCACAACCACTATACCCAAATGAAAAAAGTATGCAAAAGTGTGGCTAGAATCTATAAAAGAACTAAATAAAAATAAATCTTTCATTAAAAATCCTTAGCAGAATAAATATTTCAAAGCTAATATTATAAAAAAAAATTGCTTATATTTTAATGAAAATTCATTTTATTAGCACAAAAATATCCACCCAAAATCGCACCTGTAAAACCACCTCCAGGAAATATAAAAGCATTAGCAAAATATAAATTTTCTATACTTTTACTTTTATAATGCAATCTATATTTAACCCCTTCT
Organism: Campylobacter sp. IFREMER_LSEM_CL2090; assembly: GCF_025771865.1. Taxonomy (NCBI): domain Bacteria; kingdom Pseudomonadati; phylum Campylobacterota; class Epsilonproteobacteria; order Campylobacterales; family Campylobacteraceae; genus Campylobacter; species Campylobacter sp. IFREMER_LSEM_CL2090. Next base: position 126,625 of record NZ_JAKMRA010000002.1, on the reverse strand, counting down.
TGATCTTGAGAAAATCCATAAATTGTACCCTCGTAAGCTTTAGTATATCTTTGTATAGTTTTTGGCGTGGCTAATTCTTGATGGATTAAGTGTGAACTTAAATTTGGAAAAATCTCATCAAGCCTTTGCACTATGGCTTTTAATACTTCTTCTTTTTTAGTTTTATAATCTTGCTTATTTAAATCCCATTCGCTATAATTTGAACTAAAAGCTACAACACCTATGTATTTATCACTAGCTAAGCCACTATCAACCTTAGAATAATTCACAAAAGCCATAGGCCTTTGTTTAATATCTAGTTTTAAAATATTAGTGTTTTCATATGAACTATTTAAAAAATCATCTTCGAATATAAAATTGCAATAATCCATATTTTCATAAATTTTAGAAATATCTTTATCATAAATAAAATAAGCGCTCACTAAAGAACAAGCACGCTTTTTAGATTCTATTGCTTTGATTTCTTGGGTTAAATTTAACTCTTTAAGCAAGTCTTTATATACGATTAAAGGATCGCAATTTGCGATGATATTTTGCGCATGGATGGTATATTTTTGATTATTTTGAATGTATTCTACTCCATAAGCTTTTTGTTCTTTTGTGAGTATTTTAACAACTTCAGCCTTAGCTAAAACCTGCCCTTGATTTTCTTTGATAACCTCAGCCAAAGCATCACTTAAAGCTTGCGAGCCACCTTTAATATACACTCCACCATCATAATAATGCTTTTGAGCAATGCCATGAAAACTGAAAATAAATTCTTTACTATCATGATGATAATAACTCATATTTGCATTTAAAATCTTTTTTAGCTTATCATTTTTAATATAAGCATTTAAAACATCATAAACTTTTTTATTAAACAATCTATTTTTAATAAATATCCAAGCAGTGTCAAAAGGAAACAACAACAACTCACTTAATTTTAAATCCCAAGGAAATCTTCGAATAGCATAAGCTTGCGTTTTTATAGCTTTAAAATATTTATCTATACCTTTACACTCTTGCGGAAATTCTTTTTTCAAAACTTCTTTTACTTTTTCTATACCATGAGGTAAAGTTAGATTATAATTTTTACTTTTAATACTCCATGCACTTGGTAAAGGTAAAATTTCAATTTTATCCTTTATACCAAGTTTTTCAAAAACCAAATACTTCATATCAGTTTTTGCTTCACCTAGGTCCATCTCATGAAGTCCCGCATCAATCAAAGCGCCTTTTCTTTTAAAACAAGTAGCACAACCACCGATTAAAGAATGCTGTTCTAAAACTAAAACTTTTTTTCCATTTTTAGCTAAAAAAGCACCCGCACTTAAGCCTCCAAGACCTGAACCTATAATGATTACATCAAATTTTACATCCATTCTAAAACCTCACGCAATTCTTTAGCTACAAAACATTTTAAGCCAAGTTCCTCCATAGGTTTTACAGGTACTATGGCATTTTTAAATTTTTGCATTTTAGCTTCTTTTAAACGCACATCAAGTGAAAATACTTCTTTGATTTCACCATTTAAACTAAGCTCACCCACAAAAACACTATCTTTACTCAAAGGGCGGTTTTTAAAACTTGAAATAATTGCTGCAACCACCGCTAAATCCGCTGCAGTTTCACTAATTTTTACCCCACCACTTACATTAATAAAAACATCATAATGCCCCAAGGGAATTTCAAGCTTTCTCTCTAGTAAAGCTATAAGCATATCTAAACGATTTTTTTCATAGCCTGTTGCACTACGCTTTGGATAAGCACTCTCACAAACTAAGGCTTGAATTTCTAGCACTAAAGCTCTGCTTCCTTCCATCACTACACTCAAAGCGCTACCACTTACTGCCTTACCACGCGTAAAAAATCTATTAGCTATATCTTTAGCACTAATCAAGCCCTTGGAAGTCATTTCAAAAATACCAACTTCGGAAATATTTCCAAAACGATTTTTAAAGCCTCTTAAAATTCTTATTTCTTTATTGGTATCGCCTTCAAAATAAAGCACCACATCTACCATATGCTCTAAAATTCTAGGTCCAGCTATAGCCCCATCTTTAGTGATATGTCCTATGATAAAAGTGCTAATATTATTGGCTTTAGAATAGCGCATCAACTCAAAAGTAATTTCTCTAACTTGAGTGATACTACCTGCTGCTGAAGTAATTTTATTAGAATATAAAGTTTGAATAGAATCAATAATTAAAATTTCATAATCTTTTTTAGAAAGCTCGCTTAAAATATCTTCCAAGCAAAGCTCAGTAAGTAAAAATAAATTCTCACAATTTGCATTTAAACGATCTGCACGCAGTTTGATTTGAGATTTACTCTCCTCGCCACTTACATAAAGCACTTTTTTACCACTTTTAGCCAAATTCGAAGCAATTTTTAATAAAAGTGTGGATTTTCCAACCCCGGGTGAACCCCCAATTAACACTAAAGAACCCACAACAAGCCCACCACCTAAAACTAAATCAAGCTCATTATCATCAGTGCTAATGCGTGTGAAATTTTCTGCTATAACATCATTTATACATACTGCAGAACTTGGAGTATTTGAGAATGAATTTAACTCTTTTAAAACCTTAACTTGTTCTTGCTTTAGCTCAACAAAACTATCCCAAGAACCACATTCAGGACATTTGCCTAGCCATTTACTTTGTTGATTTCCACAAGCTTGACATTCAAATAAAATGTGTTTTTTAGCCATAAATTAAGCAAAAATCTCTTCAACTAAAGTTTTAACATATTCACTAGGGTTAAACTCATGAATTTGTCCTAATTGTTCCCCTACTCCTACATATAAAATAGGAAGTTCAAGCTCTCTTGCTATGCTAAATAAAGCTCCACCTTTGGCAGTTCCATCAAGTTTTGTAATAATCACTCCATCAAGTTTTACTAAATCATTAAAAGCTTTTGCTTGCAAAATTCCTGCTACACCTTGAGTGCCATCAAGTACAAGGATTTTTCTATGAGGAGCTCCTTGCATAGCTTTATCACTTATGCGAACAATTTTTTCAAGCTCATTTGCAAGATTTTTTTGATTTTGCAAGCGTCCTGCTGTATCTAAAATAACCCTATCATAGTTTTTTGCTAAAGCTTTAGAAATAGCATCATAAGCAACTGCCGAAGGATCATGTCCTTGTGAAGTAGCTATAATATCTATATTTAATTTTTGTGCCCATAATTTTAACTGCTCTATAGCTCCTGCTCTAAAAGTATCACAAGCTCCAAGTATAACTTTTTCACCATTTTCTTTATGCAAATGTGCCATTTTAGCAATACTTGTAGTCTTACCTACCCCATTTACACCTAAAATCAAATCCACAAAAGGCTTAGCATTAGCAAGTTCAGGCTTATCATAAATAAAATAAGTCCCCATAACACGCTCTAAATCAGCCTTTTTAACCTCATCACTTGGAGGAAGATAGTAAATAATCTCTTCAACTATCTCATATGCCACATCAGCTTCTAAAAGCATCTCTTCAAGCAAATCTTTTGTAATGATTTTATTTGAAGCCTTAACTAAATGGATGCTTTCTAAAGTCTTTTTTAAACCATTTTTTAAAAATCCAAACATTACATTATCGCTTTTTGTATATCTATATCTAACATTTCTTCAGGAATTAAACCTAAATACTCTTTAACTTTTTCACCCTTTGCATTAAATAAAACCATTGTTGGTATAGAGCTGATATTTAAAACTTTAGAAAAAATAAAACTATTCTCTCCTAAAACCGAAGGAAAATTCATCTTTTCTTTTTGTATAAACTCCAATAATTCTTGTTTTCTATCTTCTTCTAAAAAAAGCGCTATGACTTCAAATCTATCTTGATATTTTTTATTTAAATTATTTAAATGTGGAATTTCAGCTTTACATGGCTCACACCAACTTGTAAAAAATACAAACAACTTAGCTTTTGCTGTATCATCAAAATTAAATTCTTGTTCATGATATTTCACATACATTTTTCTACCATCTAAAAATTTCAAAGTAAAATCAGTATTTTCACTTTGACTTAAACTTGCATTATCAGTATTTTCATTACTAGAATTTTCTTTATCACTTGAGCATGAAGTAAAAAAAATCATAGCAAAAATTGCTAAAAAAATTTTAAATTTCAAGTCATATCCTTATGATTTTTTAAGCTTAAAAGTATAACATAAAAAGTTAAAAAACCAAGGAAAGCTTTGATAAAAAATGACTTTAGAATAAAACAGAAATTTAAAATGAAATTAAAACTAAAATTTCAATACAAAAGAGATTTTTTAGTTTTTCAAGAAGTAAATAAAATTTTAAAATCTTGTAAAAATTATAAAAATATCCTTATATATTTTCCTTTAAAATATGAAATTAATCTTTATAAATTCAGACATTTTTTAACAAAAAAATACCGAATTTTTGTTCCATTTATGCAAGATAAAAGTTTAAAGGTAGTAAAATTAAGGTTAGCTCTTGATAAAAAGAGTTTTGGGGTATATGAACCAAAAGATTCTTTTTTGCAAACTCGTATAGATGTTGCAATCATCCCTGTTATAGGAGTAGATGCAAAATTAGGAAGAGTTGGTCATGGCCAAGGATTTTACGATAGGTTTTTTGAAAATATTTCTTATAAAAAACCTTTAGTTATTTTCACACAAATGATGGATGCAAAATCTCATCAAATTTTTAGTCAAGACCATGATATAAAAGGAAATTTTTATATAAACCCATATAAAAAATATTTTAGGAAAGTTAAAAACAATGATAGAAATATTAGTCGCATTAATAGCCGTTTTCATAGGCGGAGGGATTGGATATATAGTCGCCAAAAAGATTAATGATGCAAATTTCAATATCTTTTTAGAGCAAGCAAAAGCAAAAGCAAAAGCCATTGAATATGAAGCTGAGCTAACACTTAAAGATGCTAAAAATTCAGTTGCTGAGGCTGAATTTGCAGCAAAGAAAAAATTTGATGAAAAAATTCAAAAACTACAAAAAGAGTATTCTATTAAGCTAGAAGAACTCAACAAAAAAGAACAAAATCTTCATTATCAAGAAAAACTTCATGAAGAAAACAAAAACAAATTAGCAAAAGAGCAGCAAACTATAAAAGCTTTACATGAAGAAAATGAAAATTTAAAACAAAGCTACGAAACAAAGTTAAATGATGTTTTAAAAATTCTTGAACATTCAGCTGGTCTCACACAAGAAGAGGCAAAAAGTATAGTCTTGCAAAAAGTAGAAGAAACCTCAAGAGCTGAAATTGCTCATATTGTTAGAAAATACGAAGAAGAGGCTAGAAATGAAGCCAAAAGAAAGGCTAATTTTATCTTAGCACAAGCTACTTCAAGATTTGCAGGAGAATTCGCTGCTGAAAGGTTGATCAATGTAGTAAATATCAAAAATGATGAGTTAAAAGGACGCATTATAGGTAAAGAAGGGAGAAATGTTAAAACCTTAGAAATGGTTTTGGGTGTTGATATTATCATAGATGATACGCCTGGAGCAATTATAGTAAGTTGTTTTAATCTTTATAGACGCGCCATTGCTACAAAGGTGATTGAACTTTTAGTTGAAGACGGTAGAATACAACCTGCAAAAATAGAAGAAATTCATGAAAAAGTTTGCAAAGAATTTGAGGATAATATCTTAGAAGAAGGTCAAACTATAGTAATGGATTTAGGACTTAATAATATCCATCCTGAAATTGTTAAATTAATAGGAAAATTAAGATATAGAGCAAGTTATGGACAAAATGCTCTAGCACACTCTTTGGAAGTAGCGCATTTAGCTGGAATCATAGCAGCTGAGTGTGGTGGCGATGAAAAACTAGCAAGAAGAGCTGGAATTTTACACGATATAGGCAAGGCTTTAACGCATGAATTTGAAGGTTCTCATGTAGATTTAGGGGCTGAACTTTGCAAAAGATACAAAGAACATCCTATAGTGATTAATGCAATTTATGCTCACCATGGACATGAAGAGGCTACAAGTATAGAATCAGCTGCAGTTTGTACAGCAGATACACTAAGTGCTGCACGCCCTGGAGCAAGGCGTGAGGTGCTTGAGGCCTTCTTGAAACGAGTTAGCGAACTTGAAGATATAGCAAAAAGTAAAGAAGGGGTTAAAAAAGCTTATGCTATTAATGCTGGTAGAGAAATTAGAGTTATTGTTAATGCAAAATTAGTCAATGATGATGAATCTGTGCTTTTAGCTAAAGAAATAGCTGAAGAAATTCAAGAAAAAGTTCAATACCCTGGTGAAATAAAAGTTAATGTCATCAGAGAGCTTAGAGCTGTTGATTTTGCAAGATAAGGTTTTTCATGCAAGAAATGATTGATAATCTTAGCACTTATGGTTATTTGATTTTATTTTTTTATTCTTTTGGTGGAGGAATGGTGGCCATACTTGCTGCCGGGGTACTTTGTGCAAGTTCAACTAAACTTGATTTGCATTTGTGTATATTTTTAGCCTTTTTGGCTAATACCATAGGTTCAACCCTATTATTTATTCTAGGAAAATATTATAAAAAAGACATAATGCCTTATTTTAAAAATCATAGAAGAAAAATCGCGCTTGCTATGATAAAAATCAAAAAATATGGAGATTTACTTTTAGTAGTGCAAAAATTTATTTACGGGGTAAAAACTATCATTCCTATAGCAGCAGGCCTTTGCAAATTTAGCTTTGTAAGATTTTTTATCATCAATACCCTAGCTAGTTTAATTTGGGCTATAATACTTGGTTATGCTGGATTTATTTTTGGAAACACCTTAAAGGAGGCTTTTGAAATTTTTTCAAATCATCCTTATATAGCACCTGCCTTTATAATCACTTTAATTTTTATTATATGGTTATACTTATCACGCTTTTCTAAGAAAAAATGAATTTAAAATTCTCTATAAAAGATTCTTATAGAGAATTTTTAATTTTATTATTATGTTTTTTAGCAATTTTTAGCCTAAATCTCATTTATGAGTATAAAAAATACCAAAATTTTAAACTCGCAAAACATTTATTGCTTAAAAATAATATCATTATATCTAGCTATCAAAAAACTAATAAAAAAGGTAAAAAATACCAAGTTTTTAAAATTAAAAATTCTGATTTTGTTTTTTACACTACTAGTTTTAAAGAACTAAATTTAATTAAAAATGATATTATAAATCTTAGGATTATTACTAAAAATATTAACTTTAAAGATTATCTTAGTAAAAATTTTTTTGTACCAAGTTATGATTTTCATAAAACTAATACTCAAAAAGAAAATATCTTAGTGGAGTATTTTTTAAATCAACATCAAAATGAAAAAATCAAAGAATTTTACGGGGCTTTATTTTTTGCAAAAAATGTATCAAGTGAGCTTAGAAATGATGTAAATTTTTACAATATCGCGCATTTAATTGCTATTAGTGGATATCATTTGGGCTTGTTATTTAGCTTTTGCTTTTTGATTTTTGCTCCTTTATATGCCTTTTTTCACAAACGATATTTTCCTTATAGAAGTTTAAAACTTGATATTAGTATTTTTACTTTCTTGCTTTTAATTTTGTATATATTTTTAATAGACTTTAGCCCTTCTTATATAAGAGCTTTATGTATGAGTATTTTTGCTTTTTATCTATTTAGCAAAAATATTAAAATTTTGAGTTTTAAATTTTTATTCTTAAGTGTAATTTTATGTATAAGCTTATTTCCAAATTTATTATTTAGCGTTGGCTTTTTGTTTTCAAGTTTAGGAGTATTTTATATTTATTTATATTTACATCATTTTAAAGATAATTTTTCAAAAAATTATATTCATATTGTTTTTATAAATTTTTGGACTTTTTTAGCAATGATGATTCCTGTATTATATTTTTTTCCACTTATTAGTTTCCAACAATTTTTAGGTATACCTCTAAGCATATTATTTGCTTTATTTTACCCTATAAGTTTATTACTGCATTTATTATCTTATGGAGATGTATTAGATGAAATATTATTAGCATTATTTGATTTTAAATTAAATAGTATATTGTTACACATACCATTAGAAATTTATCTTATTTATATATTTTTATCCTTCATGGCTATTTTTCATCGTTATTTAGCTCTTTTTGTAATTTCTCTTGGTTTTATTCCCTTTATTTTCTTGATTTAAAATCAAATAAACTCTTAAACCCAAAAGATAAATAATCCAAGAAATATAAATCCACAAAAAGAAAAACAATATCACAGAAAAAGAACCATATACATTTAAATAAGTTTTATTATATACAGCATAATATACAAAAATCATCTTAGAAATATACCAAATCACAGAAGCACCAAAAGAACTAATAAGCAAAGTTTTTAAATCACCTTTTTTACTCACTGAACTTGAATAAGATGTAAAAAACAAAGCCCATATAATCACATAAGGTAAAATCTCAAAAAAATTTAAAGCAATATTAAAATCATCTAAGGTTTTTTGTATAAAACCTGAAATGTAAAAACTCACTCCAAGTCCAAGTGGAGTTAATGTTGCCAAAGTCCAATAAGAACTTATACTATGCCAAAGACTTTTAGAGTCTTCTTCTAAAAGCTTATTAATAACATAATCATAACCTGAAAAAAATGCTAAAGAAGTCAAAGCCATAGCTAAAAGACCAATTAAACCAAGATTGACACTATTTTTTAAAAAAGTGTTAATATATTGTGTTATTAATTCTTGTTGAGTTGGGATTAAAAAAGTAAAAATTAAATTTTTAATTCTTTCTTGATACATTTCAAAACTTGGAATTTGAGTAAAAACCCAAAAACATAAAAATAAAAGCGGTATTAAAGATAAAATAGTATAAAAACTCAAAGCTGCAGCATAATTTAAAATTTCTTTATCTCTTATGCTTAAAAGAATTTTTATGAAGTTTTTAAAATTCATCAAAGTCCCATTTTAAAAGGATTAAGTATATTATTTGGATCAAATGCTTTTTTGATATTTCTCATCAAGTCCATTTCAGCTTCGCTAAAAGCAAGCTTCATAAAAGGAGCTTTTGAAATGCCTATACCATGCTCTCCACTTAAAGTCCCACCCAAAGAAACTGTAAGCTTAAACACCTCTTCTACAGCTTCGTAACCTTTTTTAACCAACTCAGGATTATTTTTATCACTTACCATTACATTAGTATGCACATTACCATCGCCAGTATGACCAAAACAAGGGATTTTAAAACCATATTTTTTAGAAATTTCAGCTATGCCTTTTAAAAGATCAGGTAGTTTTGAACGCGGCACTGTAATATCTTCATTAAGCTTTAAATTTCCATACATTGCTATACTTTGAGAGCAGTTTCTTCTAGCAAACCAAATATTGGCTGCTTCTTGCTCATCTTTTGCTATTTTAAACTCTCTTACGCCAGATTCATAAAAACTCTCTTGCAAAATTTTTAAATCTGCTTCAATAGCCTCTTCTACATTGCCATCTACATCAGCGATTAAAATCGCACCCGCATCCATAGGTAAGCCTTTTTGGAATTTTTGTTCTAATGCTTGTATGCTTAATTGATCTAAAAATTCCATAGATACAGGAGTCACACCTTTAGCTAAAGTTTTATAAACTGCATTCATTGCTTCATCAATGCTGTTAAAAATCCCCATAGCTGTCTTTTTAAACTTTGGCAAAGCTACTAGTTTTAAAGTAATCTCACTAAGCACAGCCAAAGATCCCTCACTTGCTATTAAAATTCCAGCTAGATTATAACCCGCTACATCTTTTATAGTTTTTTTACCTGCTCTAATGATTTCTCCATTAGGTAAAACAGCTCTTAAAGCCATTACATAATCTTTAGTTATACCATACTTAGCAGCTCTCATACCCCCTGCATTTTCGCTTACATTCCCCCCTAAAGAAGAATACTCCATACTAGCAGGATCAGGTGGATAAAATAAACCATATTCTTTTGCTTTTTCTTGTAAAGCCATATTTATCACACCAGGCTGCACTACTGCAACTAAATTTTCAAGATCAATTTCTAAAATTTTATTCATATGTTTTTCAAAGCTTAACACTACTCCACCATTAATAGCTAAGCTTCCACCGGTAAATCCACTACCTGAGCCCCTAGGAATAACGATGATTTTATTTTCATTACAATATTTTAAAATTTGACTAATATCATTTTCATCTCTTGGAAAAAGCACTCCATCAGGTAAATAATGCTTTTTAGTAGCATCATAACTATACGCTCTTTTATGGATAGGATCAAAATGAGCATTTTCAATCCCTAAAAGATCTTGAAAAAATTTTTGATGGATTTCTTGCATTATTTTTCTCTAGTTAAGCTAATTAATTTTTCATAATATACATAATAATTTCCAATTGCTTCATCATTTAAGCTAAAAATATCGCTTTTATAACCTGTAATTCTTGAATAAAATGGAATTTGCAAACTTTGAGCTTGAGGTATGTTAAATTCTTCTATCTTGCCAAAATCTTGACAATCAACTATCTCAGCTTTATTTTCTAAAGCTACCACTAAAAGCCCAACAGCATTTTTTGAACAAAAAGATCTAAAATCTGATCTTCTTGGAGTTTGGCGGTATTCTTGTATCATATGAGCACCAAATAAATCAGGGTGTAAAAAATAAAGTCCATTTAATTTTTGAGCTATAAAATCATACACATTTTTATCAGGAGCTATAATCAAGGCTCTATCATATAAATAATTTAAAACTATTTTATCGCCTACTTGTGGCAATACATTTGGTAAAGGCATAGCATCTTGAGCTAGCATATCAAAAACTTTAAATTGTAATTTAACTAAGCCATTTTCACGTCCTATCACACTAGCTCTTGCAATAATTGATTTTTGTGTATCAATTTCATGCACAACTATACCACTTGAGTGCAATAAAATTCTAGGATCATCTTTTATATAACCATAAATATCATCTACTTTTTCAAGTTTTGTTTGTATTAAATCAAAATTTTTAGCTTGCAAAAATGCTAAAAAACAACAAAGTATTAAAATAATTCTTGACAACTGATGCTCCTTAAAAAAGTGTAAAAATTAAATTATATTGTATTTTCCTTACAAAATTGTAAGAAAAATTAAGTAAAATACAAATTTATGTTTAAATTTTAGAAGGCTTTAAAATACCATGAAAAAAATTTTCATATCTTTACTTATATCGATAAAACTTTTTGCTATTTCAAGTGTTGAAGAACTTTCTTGGGAGAATGGCAAAACTTTACTTGATTTTTTACAAGATCACTCTATACCTTTAAATTTATACTATAATCTTGATGCTGAAGATAAAGAACTAAGTGCAGAAATTGCAAGTGGTATTAAATACCAAATGTTAAAAGATGATCAAGGAGAATTAGAACAGGTTTTAATCCCAATCAGTGATGATTTACAAATTCATATTTACAAAAATACTGAAAATAAATTCGTATTAAGTTTTACTCCAATTTCTTATACCAAAGAAAAAAGAACTATTCGCGTAGCTATTAACAATTCAGCTTATCAAGATGTTTATGATGAAAGTGGTAGCGTAACCTTAGCAAGAGCTATGGTAAGAGCTTTTAAAAATAGTGTTAATTTTAAAAATGTTAGAAAAGGCGATAGTGTAGTATTAATTTATGAGCAAAAAAGAAGACTAGGAAGACTTTTTGGCGATATTAATATCCAAGCGGCTTTAGCTAATATTAGAGGTAAAGAATATTCTGTATTTTTATATAAAGATTCTTATTATAATGCTCAAGGAAAAGAGCTTGAAAATTTCTTTTTAACTAAACCTGTCAAATATACAAGAATTTCAGATCGTTTTACTAGAGCAAGATACCATCCTATATTAAAACGCTATAGAGCACACCTAGGTATTGACTATGCAGCTCCAACGGGTACTCCAGTTAAAAGTGCAGGAGATGGAACGATTAGCTTTGTTGGGACAAAAGGTGGTTATGGTAAGGTTGTACAAGTAAAACACATGTCAGGCTATATGACTTTATATGCTCATCTTAGTCGCTTTGCAAAAATCAAACGCGGACAAAAAGTTAAGCAAGGACAAGTGATTGCTTATGTAGGCTCTACTGGTATGAGTACTGGACCACATTTGCATTTTGGACTTTATCTAAATAATAAAGCAATTAATCCTGAAACTATAGTTAAAATTCCAAAATCAAGCTTAAGTGGAAAAAACAAAGAAGAATTTTTAAAAATGGCAAAAGAATATGAAAACCGCTTGCAAAGCATTGATGAAAATTATAAAAATCCACCAAAAGAACAAAATATAGAAAATTCTATGGAGCTTTGAGATGATGAATGATTTTTTAGAAGCACAAGAACTTTTAAAAAATACTTTCAAAGATCAAAGTACCTATGAAATCAATGAAGCCTTAAAAACTATCAAAAGGCATGATGAAGAGCTTTATTTAAAAACTCTTAAATCTTTTGATACTTACACACTTGCAAATGTAGCTACTATAACGCCTGAACATATCTTAGAAGATATTTTAGAAAACTTAAGCATTATAAAGATTGCAAAAGCAGTAGAAGAGCTTGAAAGTGATGATGCAACAGACTTAATTAAGCGTTTTGAAGAGCTAAATCCACAAAAAACTTTAGCTATTTTAAACCGCTTAAGTTCAGAAGATAAAGAAGAAATTTTACGCCTTAAAAATTATGATGAAAATACTGCTGGTGCTTATATGCAAACAGAAATTTTCACAGCCTCTATTAATGAAAGTATAGAAAAGGCCATTAAAAGATATAGAATTTTAAAGCATTCAGGACAAGTAGATCAAATTTTTCAAGTTTATATCATAGATAAACAAGGAAAACTTTGCAATGCTATCAACCTAAGCGATCTCTTGCTTTGGGATTTTAAACTAAGTTTTGCAGATATTATTAAAAACAACAATGAAAAATATAAATGTTATAGCATTAAAGATCATGAAGATATACAAAAGGCTATTGATATAGTAGAAGATTATGATTTAAGTGTTTTGGCTGTTATAAATGATGATGGAGTGCTTTTGGGTAGAATTACTTATGATGATATTCATGATTTAATCCAAGAAAATGCAACAGAGCAAATTTATAATTTAGCCGGAGTTGATGCAGATGTTGAAGAAGAAAGTGCTTTTAAAGCAGCTAAAGCAAGAGCTTTTTGGCTCATGATTAATCTTACAACTTCATTAATTTCAGCTAATATCATCAGTCTTTTTTCAGGTGAAATAGAACAACTTGTAGCTCTAGCAGTACTTATGCCTATTGTAGCTTCCATGGGAGGTAACACAGGCTCACAAGCCTTAGCGGTAACAGTTAGAAAACTCTCACTCAATGAAGTAGAATTCAAAGATGCTAAAAAAGTTATATTAAGAGAGAGTGGAATTTCTTTATTAAATGGGCTTATATTTGCTAGCGTTATGAGTATTATAGCTTTTATATGGTTTAAAACAGCCCTTTTAGGACTTGTTATAGCTTTGTCAATGCTAATCAATCTAGCCTTAGCCGGTTTTGTAGGCTCTTTTGTGCCATTAACTTTGAAAAAATTTAAAATTGATCCTGCGGTAGGTTCAAGTGTTGTGATTACTGCAATTACTGATGGTTTGGGTTTTTTCAGCTTTTTACTTTTAGCTAAGATGATTTTATTATAAAAAGGAAAATTGTGTCAAGCATTATATATAAAAAACAAAACATAAAACTCACAGGAAATCAACTGCAAATTGGCGATAATGCTCCAAAAGTGACTTTAAAAACTAAAAATCTTGCCTCAGTAGAAATAGCACCGCCTGGAAAAACTCAAATTTTATTAACCTTTCCTAGCTTAGACACTCAAGTATGTTCCAAACAAGCTAAAGAAACTAACAAAAGATTGGCATCTATAAAAAACATTGAAGTGATTGTTATTAGCATGGACTTACCTTTTGCTATGGATCGTTTTTGTGCAACTGAAGGAATTGATAATATCATAGTTGCAAGTGATTTTGCCTTTAAAGATTTTGGCGCTAATTATGGAGTATTAATACATGATAGTATATTTGCAGGATTATTGGCAAGATCAGCTTTTATAGTTAAAGATGAAAAAATAATATACAAACAGCTCGTAAAAGAGCTGATGGGAAAAATTGATTTTAAAGATTTAGAGCTTTTTATACAAAACGATTATCGCTATTCTTTAAATTAACCTTCAAAATTGGTAACTACAAAATCTTCTTTTGGAGCTTCAATAAAGCACGATTTTTCTTTTAAGAAAAGCAAATCCACATGCCCTACAGGACCATTTCTATTTTTACCTATAATAAGCTCAGCCTTTTCTTGCACAGGATTTGGCATAAATTTTCTCTCATAAGTTTTGCCTTCATTTTTAGCTTTATTTTCTCTTTCTTTTTCTTCTTGCTCTCTATAAACCTCATCTCTATATACAAATAAAATCGTATCTGCATCTTGTTCTATAGCGCCACTTTCTCTTAAATCACTAAGCATAGGACGCTTATTTGCCCTACTTTCTAATGAACGATTAAGCTGTGAGAGTGCCACTACTGGCATATTTAATTCTCTTGCTAAAAGCTTTAAACCTCTTGAAATTTCACTCACTTGTAAATGCCTATCATTAAAAGCTGAGTTACTCATCATAAGACCGATGTAATCAACTACGCAAAGCTCAATACTCTCATCTTGAGCCTTGATTTTGCGTAAAATTGAACGAATGTCTGCTATGCTAGCATAACCACTATCATAAATATAAAGATTTTTTTGCGCATATTCATTACAAGCATCACCTACCCTACTCCACTCATCATCGTTTAAATCTGCGATTAGAATTTTTTGCAAAGGAATGGAAGTTTTTGCACTGATTAATCTTTGCATGATTTGCGTAGCAGGCATTTCTAGTGAAAACATTACAACACCTTTATTTTGCCTTAGTGTTTTTTCTATAAAATTTAAACAAATTGTAGTTTTTCCCATGCCAGGGCGTGCTGCGATGATTACAAGATCGCCGGGTTTAAAGCCTTTTGTCATTTTATTAAGCTCACTAAAACCTGTATCAAGTCCCAAAATATCTTTATTTTCAGCTTCTTTTTGCTTTTTAAACTCATCCATAAGCTCAGACATCACCATAGTCATATCCTTAATACTATTACTATTTACACGGTTTGTAAGATTAAAAATTTCTTTGCCTATTTCATCTGAGATTTGAGAAATGCTTTTATCTTCATTTACCCTTGTAGGTATAGTATAAGCAAAATTTAAAAGTTGGCGTCTAATGGACTTTTCTCTTAATTCATAAGCGTATTTACTCACATCTGCTATGGAAGTAGTAGCTAAAACTTCAGCTAAAATTTGCTCATCTACTTTTTTATGTTTTCTTATAAAACTTGCACTTATAGGCTCGCCTGCATTCACACAAGCTAAAATAGCTTTATAAATATCTTGATGAGCTTTGAGCGAAAAATCATTAATTTCAATATCCGAAGAAACACTAAAAAAAGAATCTTCACTATATATACAAGAACTTAAAATCGCCCTTTCAAGATCTAAATCAAAATGCTCATTATTTTGACTCATACACACCCCTAATTATAAATTTGCAAATAAATCAGTTGACAAATATCGCTCGGCTGTATCATTTAACATAGTCAAGACTTTTTTATCAGGGTTTTCTAAAGCAATTTTTCTAGCCATATGTACATTTGCTCCGCTTGAAATTCCTGCCATTATGCCGTTTTTACCAAGCTCTAAGGCTGTATTTATAGCATCTTCATTACTTACACAAACTATCTCATCTATAATTTTTTGATTTAAAATTTTAGGGATAAAATTTGCACCTATACCTTGAATTTTATGGCTTGCAGCAGTATTTTGACTCAAAAGTGGCGAAGATGCGGGTTCTAAGGCTATGATTTTGACATTAGGATTGTGTTCTTTTAAAATTTCTCCTACCCCGCTAATAGTCCCACCTGTACCAAAACCTGCTAAAAAAATATCAAGATCAGGTAAAGCTTTTAAAATTTCTAAAGCAGTATTTTTTTTATGTGCGTTTTTGTTGTTGATATTTTCAAATTGACTTACCATAAATGAATTTGGAATTTCACTCAAAAGCTCATTAGCTCTATCAAGCGCTCCTTGCATGCCTTTACTTGCTTGAGTAAGTTCTAGCTTTGCACCAAAAAAACTCATCATTTTTCTACGCTCAATACTCATAGACTCAGGTATAGCTATGATAAGTTTAAGCTTTAAGCTTGCACAAATCATTGCTAAAGCTATGCCGGTATTTCCACTTGTAGCTTCTATAATGGTTGTTTCTTGATTGATTTTACCTTCATTTAAAGCTTGTTTTATCATCTCCACAGCCGCTCTATCTTTTATAGAATGACTTGGATTAAAATACTCGCATTTAGCATAAAGATTTGGAGCAAATTCTTTTAAAGAAATAATCGGGGTATTACCTATACAATCTAAGATATTATTATAAACTGACATTGTCTTCCTTTAATATTTTTAAAAACAATATCAAAAGAAAATTAATACTTAACTATGAAGAAAAACGCAAAAGTTTTTTAACTTTTGCGCAAAGAATTATTTTTTAGCTTTTTTAGCAGTTTTAGCAGCAGCAACTGCGTCTTTAAGGTTTTTACCTACTTTAAATTTAGCAACTTTAGTAGCAGGTACTTTGATAGTAGCACCAGTGCTTGGTACTCTAGCTTCTCTAGCAGCTCTTTCAGCCACAGAAAATGTACCAAAACCGATAAAGCTAATGCTATCACCTTTAGCTAATACATCAGTAATAGTAGCGATTACTGCATCAGTAGCTGCAGTTGCATCTTTTTTAGTTAGCCCAGCAGTTTGAGCAACTTGAGAAATAAAATCTGCTTTAGTCATAAAAAGCTCCTTGATTAAAAATGATTGTTAAGTTTAACACATTTATCAAGCTTTTGCAAGAGGTTTTCATGCAAAAAAAGCTTTTATTTACACTATTTATCTAAAATACCGCTTGCTTTTATTTGCTCAATTAAAGGATTTAAATCATAATTTTTGATTTTTTCTTCCATAATTTTAAAATACTCATCCATATTTTCAGGCGTTAAAATGTTTGTTTGGTTTTTAATAGCATCAAGTTGCATTGAATTCATGTCTATATTATAGTGATTTAAGTCTTTATAATTTGCAATATCATCTGCATAATCTAAATCATCAAATCCATATATTTTAACATTTTCAAGTGTTTTTGACTTTAAAATAATATATTTTACCAAATCTACCCATTGTTGGTAATATTGAAAATCAACCTGTGCCATCTTGTGATAAACTCTAGAATAAGTTGGCAAGATTAAAGAAAACTGGACATTTGGATACATTTTAGCATAGTTAAATATGTAAATATCAATATGATTTTTTAAAACATTAAGATCTATACTCGAATAATCATGTATGTAATTTCCATTGTATAATTGCACAATTTTTTTAATATCCTTTCGGACACCCTCTTCTATATTTTTAATCCAATTTCCAATCCCTCCAAATTGTTTTTGTGCAATTGGGCTTTTAATCCATTTTGGTAAATTTTCTAACTCAGTATCATCTCCAACACATTTTTTATTACTAGAAAATTTCAATGTGCAGAAAATAAATTTTTTATTAAGATAAATTTTTAAATCATTATAGGTGTTTTGATCATATAAATAGCTAAAATTAGAAAAATTTTGAAATTTTACATCCATAATTGCAAATTCATCTAAAGATATTACTAAATGTTTAATAGTATGTTTTTTCAATATATAGTCTAAAATAATCTTTCTTTGTTCAAAAGTGCTTCCACCTATTGATAAATTGATAAATTGCCCTCCAAGTTTAGAAGTTGCTTCAAAAGATGAAGTATTTTGAAGCATTGAAGTTCCAAAAATTATAGAATCAAATTTATTGTGATCAATTATACCTTTGGAGCTAATAGTTAAATCATTGTAATATGTTTTTTTTCTAAACCAAGGTTCATGATAAAGTTGCAATGGATCATACACATAAAGTAAAACTCCTAAAAACAATATAAAAGGCAAAGGTATTACTAAAGAATAAATTACAAATTTTTTATATGATTTAAACATTTTTATCCTTAGAAATTAAAATAAATAAATTCAGTATAAGGAACTACTCCTAAAGTTATCAAAGCTATATATAAAAAAAGCATGACTAATAAAGAATTTATATAACTAGTTTTAAACTTTTCAAGTTTTTCAATACTATTTTTAAACCCAATACATAAAATCATACAAACGATGATATAAATTAAAGTTTCATTGCTACCACTAATTTGCGCTAAAGATTCTTTCATTCTATGCCATTTTATTGGTAAATCTACCCAAGTTAAACCAAACATAGCTTTTAAAAGATTTATAGCACCTTGAAGACTTTCGCTTCTAAAAAATATCCACGCAAGATTAATAAAATTAAAAGTTATAAACCATGCAAATATTTTATAAATAATATTTTCTTTAAATTTAGCATTTAGGATTATAAATACATATATTCTATGAAGCACCATAGCTAGTCCATGCAACACTCCCCATATCACAAAACCCCATCCAGCTCCATGCCATACTCCACTTACAAAAGCCACTATAAAAAGATTTCTTAAATTTATAATCTTAGAAACCCTATTACCACCCAAAGGTATATATAAATAATCTTTTAAAAATTTACCTAATGTTATATGCCATCTTCTCCAAAAATCACTTATATTCAATGCTTTATAAGGAGAGTTAAAATTAATAGGAAGTTTTATACTAAAAAATAAAGCTATACCTATAGCCATATCACAATAGCCACTAAAATCAAAATAAAGCTGAAAAGTATAAGATAAAGAAGTTGCCCAAGCTTCAAAAATATTTAAAGCACCTCCATTTTCAGCTATCTTAAACCCTGCATTAGCCCAAAGCACAAAAGAATCAGCAATATATACTTTCTTAAATAAACCCATAGAAAATATAAATAATCCTTTGGCTATATTTTCCCAATTAATAAGAATAGAATTATTCCAAAGCATACTTTTAAATTGAGGCATCATTTCTTTATGATGCACTATTGGACCTGCTATAAGCTGAGGAAAAAATGTTACAAACAAAGCATAATCTAAAATATTTATTTTATATGTATTTTCACTTTTTAAACCTTCTATATTTGTTCTTTTATAACAATCAACTAAAAAAGCAATTTGCTGAAAAGTAAAAAAAGATATAGCTAAAGGTAGTAATATATGCGGTAAAGGAATATTAAAATCTAGTTGGACTATTTGAAAAAATACATTAAAATTTTCTAAAAGAAAATCGGTGTATTTGAAAAAAGCAAGTAAGACTAAATTAAAAAACACTCCGCTATAAAACAATAGCTTTATCCTCCCCCTATTAAGTAAAATTAAATTTGCAAGATAAAAATTCACACCCATAGAAAGCAATAAAATCAAAACATATTCAACCTTCCAAAAGGCATAAAAAAATAAACTTGCTAAAACTAAAAATAATTTTGCACTTTGAATATGATTAAATTTTTTAAGCATATAAAATATAATTAAAACTATAGGTAAAAATATAAATATAAATTCATAAGAACTAAAAACCATTTATACTCCTGAAAAATTTTTTGCTAAATTTATTACCACATCAGGCTTTAATTCTTTCATACATTTATGATGTTTTAAAAGGCAGACCTTTTGCATACAAGGCATACAAGCTAAATTTAAATGTGCTATTTTAGCATTTTCTTGCCAAGGCGAGGTTTGACTAAATTTAGTCGAGCCAAAAATAGCCACCGTTTTCACCCCATAAACTGCACCTATATGCATAGGACCACTGTCGTTTGTGATGAGCAAATCAAGCATAGAAATATTTTTACATAAAGTATAAATACTAGTTTTACCACAAAGATTTTTTGATTTGATACCTTCTTTTAGAAGAAAATACTCAATTTCATCACAAATTTCTCTCTCACTTTCTACTCCAAAGATTAAAATTTGATGAGTTGAGCTAAATTCTTTTGCTACCCTTGCAAAATAGTTCGCTTCCCATCTTTTGGCACTTCCAAAATGCGCACCCGGGTTTATACCTAAGATTTTTTGAGTTGATTTTGCTTTTATAGGGAGTTTTAAAGCATTTGAAGTGGCTTTAAAATTTAAGGCTTTTTCTATGAAATTTAAGTATTTTAAGACTTGGTGTTCTTCTTTTAGAATATTTTTATCAAAATAAAATCTTTTTTTTGCTTTGATTAGATTTAAAATGATCTTGCTTGAAAATGCCGAGCGAAACGAAAAAGCTAGATCAAATTTACCAAAGTTTTTTCTAGCTTTTAAAATTTGCTTATATCTTTGCTTTTTATTTTCCACTAAAATTTGAGCATTTTCAAAGCGTTTAAAAAGCTCTGTGCTTACAAAAGAACCATAAAAAGTAAATTTAGCTTGAGGATATTTTTCTTTTATAGCATAAATAGCCGCACTAGCCATCACCGCATCGCCAAGCCAAGTAGGAAGGTTGATAAAAATATTCATAATTTTCCTTAAAAATAAAAGCTATAATTATATCATCACTTTATTTAAAGAGCTAAAATGAGTCAAATTTCAATTATACTACCAACTTATAATGTAGAAAAATATATTGCTAGAGCATTAGAAAGTTGTATAAACCAAACTTTTAAAGATATAGAAATCATTATAGTAGATGACCTTGGCAATGATAAAAGTATAGATATAGCTAAAGAATATGCTAGTAAAGATGATAGGATAAAAATCATACATAATGAAGAGAATTTAGGAACTTTTGCTAGTAGAAATATAGGTGTATTAAATGCAAAATCAAATTTTATAATGTTTTTAGATCCTGATGATTATTTAGAGCTTAATGCTTGTGAAGTTGGGCTTGAAAAAATCAAAAATGTAGATATGGTAGTGTTTGATGCATATGTACATAGGGTGAAATTTAAGAAATTTTATAGATTTAAACAAGATGGGCTTTTTAACAAAGATGAATTTTTGGAATTTTTACTTAAACAGAAACATTTTTGCTGGAGTGTTTGGGCAAAAGTATATAGGAAAAATTTGATTTTAAAAAGTTTTGAGCATGTTGATTTTAAAGAGAGGTTTTGCTATGGAGAGGATGTGCTTTTTAACTATGTAAATTTTCTGATTAGTGAAAGTTTTTTTATATCGAAAGAATGTATATACCGCTATGAATTTAATGAAAATGGTAGATATGAAAACAAAAATAAAGAAATTTTATGGCAAAATTACATGCATAAAAAGCAAAGTTTAAAATACATTAAAAAATTAACTAATATTTTTCAATATAAGCATTTTAATAAAAAAATATTAGAAGTTTTAGAAAAAGAAATTTTAGGGTTAGAGAGTAGGATTTAAATATACTCACTTTTTAACAACAAACTAGCCATTTTAAAATCATAATCCGTATCAATATCTATAGAATAAATAGACTCCATTTTGTAAGCAAAGCTATTTGGCATAAAAAAACCTTTATATTGCATAAATTCTTTTATTTTTGCTATATAAATAGCACCATTAAGTCTGTAATGTTTCTCTAAATCTTGTGAGCGTAAATTTTTAATCTCTGAAGGCAAAAATGAATCCATAGCGCCATTTTCTGGTATAGTATTGCTCCAAAGAGGAGAGTGTTCACACTCACAAACACTAATTACAGAATTAGCGTTTTTCTTAAAAAATAAATCCAATGCCTCATCAATATGTTTATTATTTCTCAAAGGACTTGTAGGTTGTAACAAAACAATATATTTAAAACTAATATTTTTATCAGCATAAAAATCAATAATATTTTTTATAACATCAAAAGAAGATGATGTATCATCTGATAAAGATCTATCTCTTAAATAAGGCACTTGCGCTCCATATTGCATTGCTATCCTTGCATATTCTTGAGAATCTGTGCTAACCATGACATTTTTTATATATTTAGACTTTAAAGCAGCTTCAATACTCCATGCGATTAAAGGCTTGTTTTTTAAAATTTTAATGTTTTTATGAATAAGACGCTTACTTCCACTACGCGCAGGAATGATTGCCAAAATATCATTTAAACTATTCTTAATTATTTGCATCAATAATCGCCTTTTCATATTCTTCAAGTCTTCCTATATCAATCCAATAATCTTGCAATATATAAGAATTTATTTTTAATTTTTTATCTAACAATCGCTTAATCAAATTAGGCATATCCAAATACACATCTTTTTTGATATACTTTAAAACTTCTGGTTCTAATACATAAATTCCAGCACTAACTAAAAATTTCTGCATAGGTTTTTCTTCTATATCTTTTATATCATTGTTAGAAATTTTCACAACACCATAAGGAATTTGTTGCTCAAATTCTCTAAGTACCACACTCATCACTGCTTTACTTTTTTTATGCTCTTGAATAAGTTGATCAAAATCAAGTTTAGTTAAAATATCTCCATTCATAACAATAAATGATTTTTTCATATCTTTCACCAAAGACAAAGCCCCGGCAGTGCCAAGTTTTTGTTTTTCTTTAATATAAGAAATTTCAACACCCCAACTTTTGCCTTCTTGAAAATAATCACAAATAACTTCTTTTTTATAATTTACACAAAATATAAACTTTTTAAAACCTTGTTCTTTGAAATTTAAAACAATATTTTCGAGTATTGGTTTTTTACCTATTTTTAACATAGGTTTTGGAGTATTTTTGGTAAGTTCACCCAATCTACTTCCAAGACCTCCAACCATTAGAACTACTTCATTTTCAAAGCTTTTTTCTTTAAGAATTGAAGCAATAGATTTTATAGCTATGACTTCATTTTCGCTATTTAAGACAGGAAAATCATAAATATCAGTTTGACTAGCTAATTTTAAAAGCTCTTCTTTACTTGTATTTTCTTTAATAGTTAGCGAATTCTTAGTATAAATTGTTTCTATACTATCTTCAAGCTTTTTGCCATTTAATAAAGCTCTTCTAATGTTAGAATCACTAATTACACCTAAAAATTTATCATTTTCTACCACCAAAGCTATTCTAACACGCTCACTACCTATAATTTTTAAAGCTTCTTGTATGCTTGCATTTTTAGCAAGTTTTAATTTTTCAATACTCATTGCATATCCACAAATTTTTTATATAAAATTTTTTCCAAAGAAATATTTTTTAAAATATCCTTTATCATTAGACTTGTATTTTTACCTTCACACTCAAAAGGATTAATGAAATTTTTTAGCTTATCTTGATATTCTTTGGTATTAACATACAAAAACGCTTGTTTTAAATGATAAATATCACAATTTATAATATTATCAGCAAAAATTCTTCCTTCTTGCCTGTTACCTATATTGATACAAGGAATTCTTAAAAAAGGACTTTCGCAAATTCCACTTGAGCTATTTCCTATAAGCATATTTGCTATTTTCATTAAACTTAAGTATCTTTTAGAGCCCAAATTATCAAATAACTTTGCTTTATGAGATTGTTTTATACAATACTCATTTAAAAGCTCATTAATATATAAACCATTCTCATCAGCATTTGCTTTCGTAAAAATTAAAGTAGAATTTTCCAAATTATCTAAAAATTCAAGCAATAATTTTATTTCTTTTTTAACGCTTGATTTTTGTATCGTTTGAGGATGATAAGTTATTAAATATATATTTTCATCAAATATCAAATTCAATTCTTTTTGCAAATCTTCCTTGTTTAAAAAATTCATATTATTGATATTTTCTCCCCCTAGAGAACCTACATTAAAAACTCTATCTTTACTTTCTCCAAGTTGCAAAATTCTATTTGCATAAGTTTGAGTACTAGCAAAATGCAAATGCGCCATTTTACTAATAGCATGCCTAATGCTATCATCAATAGCTCCCAAGGTAAGCTCACCTCCACAAAGATGTGCTAAGGGAATTTGCATTACCAAACAAGCGCTAGCACAAGAGAGCATTTCATATCTATCGCCTAATATCACCACAATATCAGGTTTTAATTCTTCAAAAGCTTCACAAAGTGAAATTTGTAAAAGCCCCATACTTTTACAAATACCTACACCATCATTGTTATTAAGCAAAATGGGAATTTTTTTATTTACTTTAAATTCTTTTTCAATCTCTTGATAAGTAAAACCAAAATCTTGACTTAAATGAGCTGCTGTAACAATAAGCTGCAAAGTTAATTCATTATCTTGTTCAATGTATTTACATAAATTTCTTAACAAATACCATTCAGCCCTAGTGCCACTAATAACACAAATTTTTCTATTCATCAATTAACTCATCTTCAGCATAATCTCTACTAGCAATTTTACCTAAATATTTATCATATTTCATAGCACAAATTCCATCCCCCGGTCGCTTTGTGGTAAGATTTTCTTCACTAAAACATTCGCCCTTTTTTATAACTTTTTTAGCTACAAGAGATTTTCTAGCAATGGCTTTGTTTTTAATTTCGCTTTTGCTTGGAATTTTAACACCATTTCCAAAAGCTTGTTCTAGCTCTCTTATGGATTTAATCATAGCTTTTAATTCTTCAGGTTCCAAGGAAGCTTGATGATCAGGCCCTTGCATACTTTTATCTAAAGTAAAATGTTTTTCTATCACACAAGCTCCCATAGCTACAGCTGCTATAGGTATAGTTATACCCAAAGTGTGATCAGAATATCCTACGGGCAAACAAAAGGCTTTTTTTAAAGTTTGCATAGCTCTTAAATTTACATCTTCAAAAGGTGTAGGGTATTCTGTATTACAATGTAAAATAATGATTTTATCTCTTTGAGTGCCATTTTGCACCAAAATATCTAAAACTTTTTCAATCTCACCTAAAGTGGCCATTCCTGTCGATAAGATGATATTTTTATTAAAACTAGCAATTTTTTTCAAGTAAGGAAGATTAGTTAATTCTCCGCTTGGAATTTTAAAAATTTCTATATCAAATTTTACAAGCAAATCAATACTTTCTAAATCAAAAGCAGTGGAAAGAAATTTAATATTAAATTTTTTACAATGTTCTATTAAAATTTCATGATCTTGTTTAGAAAGTTCTAATTTTTTAACCATATCAAGCTGGCTTTGATTTTCATCAGTAGCTTGGAGTTGATACTCTGCTTTTTTGGCATTTTTACTTATACAATTTTCAGCTACAAAAGTTTGAAATTTTACAAAATCAGCCCCAGCTTCACTAGCTACTTCTATAAGCTTTTTAGCTAAATTTATATCACCATTATGATTAACTCCAGCTTCTGCTATAACAAGAGTTTTATTGTATTTCATTTTTTAATTTATATTCTCCAAATTCATTCTTATAAAATAACTCTTTATTATAATGCTTTTCTACTATACTCCAAAATTTAGATTTTGAAATACCTAAAAAATTACAAAAATCTTCTATACATTTATTATCCAAATTATGATCTTTTTGTTTTACTATTTTTACGGCTTCATCTCTGCTTAAAAGTCCATATCTTATAAATCTAGCTGCATAATCACTAGCCATAGCATGGCCAAATTTTGGGTATTTCATCCATGGATGAATTAAATAAGCAATACTATCAACTTGATCAAAATTTTCAGCACAATGTCTCCTGTCCCATTCTCCATTTAAATCACTAAACCCTCTATTTTTGGCAAAAACATAATTAGAATAAGAATTCCATTTAACAAAATAACTCAAGTATATAGGATGAAGATTACCCAAATCGTCTTTTTGTGGATCAAAAAACAATTGCAAATTCTCTTCCTTTATTTCATCATCTATAAATTCATTAATATCCAAATCACTCGCTACTCCATTTAAAAAAATACCACTTGCATCAGGAGTTTCGATGTTATCATTCCCGCCATATTCATATGAAATATTTTCCCCATAGACAAGCAAAGGTGTGTTAAATTTCAAAGCCATAGCAAAAGGGTAAGAGTAGATTAATCTATCTATAAACCAGGTAGGTTTTCCATACTTTTCAAAGGTTTTCAACATAACTTTTTTTTGAGTTTTTATATCAGGTTTTAAACTTATAAGATGACAGCCAAATTCTTCAGAAATATTTTTTAAATTTTTCTTCCCAGCTTCAGTCATAGTAAAATTATCTTCTACGCTAAATAAAATAGGATTCATTCCTAATTTTTCTTTCATAATATGTACTTGAAAATGAGAATCTTTGCCCCCACTTACCGCAATAGCACAATCATACTCATACTTACCATTCATTCTTCTATATTTATCACAAAGTTTTTCTAATTCTTTAAATCTAGCTTCATAATCAATATTTTCTTTATTTTTATGATTTACACAAGCTGAACAAATATTTTTACCATTTTTATCTTTACTAAATTTTATCCCTGGTCTCGTATTTGGCATTACGCAATAATCACAATATTTCATCATTATACTCCTTTCATATATACTATACTATCTTCGCCTAAAATACTACCATGTTTTAAATGAGTATTTGACCCCAAAAAACTATGCTGCTTTATCAAGCAACCCCCATTAACAACACTAGCTGTACTAATATGACAAAAATTTTCAATTATAGCATCATGTTCAACTAATGCCTTTGAATTTATTATACAACCTTTACCTATCTTGACATTTGTATTTACCAAGGCATGATGCATTATTATAGTTGCCTCATCAATAAAAGATCTTTTTGACACATGAGCAAGCGGCGAAATAATAGTTGGCAATCTAAAACCTATAGTTTTCAACTTATCATAAATTTGCACTCTCGGCAATGAAGTTTTAATTTGTCCAATACCAATTAAGGCATATTTATATTCTTTAAATAATTTTTTTAAATCACCATCATTCCCAAGCAATGGATAATACGCACTTTCTATATCATTATCCACAAAACCAGCAATTTCAAATTTACCTTCAAGCTCTATAACATCCATACATGCTCTTGCATGTCCTCCAGCTCCAATAATGATTATTTTTTCTTTCACAAAAATCCTAAATATTATAAATATCACTTTTATATTTTTTTAAATTTAAAGAACTACTAAACCACTCTATAGTTTGAGCTAAACCTTTTTCTATATCATATTGTGGTGAAAAGTTAGTAAGGCTTTTGATCTTGCTATTGTCACACCATAGCCTAAATACTTCACTATTTTCGGGTCTAACGCGTTCATTTTCTGTGATAAATTCTACATTTGATTTCATAAGTTTTTTAATGAGTTCTAAAGTATCTTTTATGCTTATTTCATAATTTGATCCTATATTTACCACTTCACCTATAGCCTTTTGGCATTTAGCTAACTCTAAAAACCCTAAACAAGTATCTTTCACATAATTAAAATCTCTAGTAGGACTTACATCTCCAAGCTTTATTTGTTTAGCTCCATTTGCAATTTGAGTGATGATAGTTGGGATCACCGCCCTTGCGCTTTGCCTTGGGCCATAGGTATTAAAAGGTCTTGCTATGGTCAGTGGGAGATTGAAAGCATTATAAAAACTCATTGCCATAGCATCAGCACCTATTTTGCTTGCTGAATATGGACTTTGTGCTTGCAAAGGATGTTTTTCATCAATAGGCACATACAAAGCCGTACCATAAACCTCGCTTGTACTTGTATGAATAATACGCTTTACATTATTTTCTAATGCACTTTGGCAGATATTTAAAGTACCCTTTATATTAACATCTACATAACTATCTGGAGCAACATAAGAAAAAGGTATGGCTATTAAAGCCGCCAAATGAAAGATGATTTCTATATCTTGAGTGATATTTTTACAAAAATGTGGATCTCTAATATCTCCACAAACTACTTCAATATCTTTTAAACACTCTATATCTTCAAGCCAACCCCAATAATTAAAAGAATTATACTGACTTAAAGCTTTAATTTTATAACCATAAAACAAAGAATCCTTGTCTTTGCTTTGTGTATAAAGCATTTCAACTAAATGCGAACCTATAAAACCATCTGCACCTGTGACTAATATATTCTTACTCATAATTCTTCTTTAAATATTTTACTAAAGTTGCTTTTTAAAAACTATATTATATAATAAAAATAAAAATAAGGAAAATAATGAAAAAAATAATCCTAATAGATCTAGATTTACAGTTAATAGAGCAATTTTTATCTTTTAACAAATATATTAAGATAGATATGTTAATTACCAATGATATAAAAAGAGCCAAGGAAAAGTATAAAGAGTTTGTAAAATTTTTTTATCCGCAAGGACAAATCAGAGAAAAAATAAATAATATTCATAAAATAAATTATGATTTAAAATATGAAGAAATATTAAAATTTAGATCAACTCAATATAAACTTGAAAAATATTACCATAGGTATTATCTAGATACTGGTGTAATACAAAATTTATATTATAAAGCACTTTCTTTCTGGCTTGATTATTTTAATAACAACCGCATCGATATGATATTTTCCGATCAAATAGAGCATGGTGGTGATTGGGATAGCATTCCTTTTGATATTGCTTTAAAACACAACATCCCAGTTTATCTACTATCAATATCTAGTGATTTTAACAATCAACAAATCTATCAACTATTACATTTAAATAGTCATAGTTTTAAAAACATAAAAAGTATCAACAAAACTAAAGTAAACCTCTATAATTTTTTTAACAATTCAACATCAAATAAAAAAATAGGAATTAAAAATCCTTTAAAATATTTTTATAAAACAAAAATAAAAACCCTACCTAGAATAATTCAAAGAAAATTGGGAGGTATATATTTAGAGTACAACTTAATTAAAAACAAAGAAATGTTTTTTCTTTCAAAATATGAAATATATAGACAGTCTGTATATATAAACAATCTTCGAAAAATATATAAGAAAATTTCACAAAAAGCTGATTTTGAAGATAATTATATATACTTTCCATTACACCTAGAACCAGAAGCTTCAATTATGAATAGAACAACACTATCATCTCAATTATTTATTATTGAACTCCTATCAAATTTATTGCCCAAAAATTGGAAAATTTATGTCAAAGAACACCCGCATCAATTTTTTTGCTATGAAAACGAATTGCCATATCTAAACAATATTCATTATTTTAGAAGCTTAAAATTTTATGAATTTTTAGAACAGATGTCAAATGTAAAAATTATAGATATAGATACGAACTCTACTGAACTTATAAAATATTCTAAAGCTACATGTGCAATAGCTGCAACATCTCTAATAGAAGCAGTTCTATTAAAAAAACCTATTATAAATTTTGGTGAAAATACTAATTTTATTGAATTACTCAATGAATGTTTTAATATTCGCTCTAAAGAAGATTTAGCAAAAGCTATTGATAAAATTCAAAAAAATTTTATTCCCAAATATGATGATTTAGATTATATTTTAGAAAACTACACTTTTCTCCAAACAAATAATACAAAAGAAATACAAGATATAATACAAATTCTTTTATAATTTCTTAATATAAAAATAATTTCTAAAAATCACATATCTGATTTTAGAAATTTTATAAGGTTTTAATAGTTGTAATTTCTCTTTAATACACAAAGGATCTTTACCAATTTTTTTAATTTTAAATGCATTTTTGATATAAAAGTATAAAATAACATCTCTTAATAGTGAAGAAATTTTTTTATCATGATAATTTTCTATAAATCGCACTAATTCTAAACTAGTTTGCACCCAACTAGCGCATTTAAAATACTCTTTTGCTAAAGTTGCATTCTCTTCAAATGCAATAAATATATCTTTAAAATATGGAAGAATATTATCTTTGGTAATTTTTTTATCTTGATTTGTCAAAGAATTAGCTCGAATTCTATAATAATAAAATATTTTAGGATAAATATAAATATTCTTAGCTTGCGAAAAAAGCAAAATTCCAAATAAATGATCTTCAGCAAAAATACCATCTTTAAATTTTATTTTTTTATCTATTATATGATTAAAATTTATCATACCTGAACAAGCAAAAGAAAAATCTTTCATCTTGCTTCTTGCTAAATGTCGCAACCATTCTAATGGAGTAATCTTTTTTTCTTGTTTTATATTAATATCTTTTAATCTACTACTTTGACTTTGATTTTTACAAGATATTTCATAGTATTTTGCTTCATCAAACCAAACCACATCAACCCCATCCATTCTAGGTACACATTCTTCTATGCAGTTTAATTCCCAATAATCATCAGAGTCTAAAAAGATAATATAATCTATAATAGGATAAGTAAAGTTAGTTAAATCTTGTTCATCATTAAAAGCTTTATAGCTTTTATATACAGTATATATTTCATAAGGATTATTACCTTCTATGTTAAATTCTATTAAAGAATTTTCTTTTATAGTTTGGGTTTTATTTTTGAGTTTATATTCTCCACTAAAATATTCTATACCTACATTTCTAGCACTACTTAAACCACCATTTTTTTTATCAAAAAGAGTGATTCTTTTATCTTTTAAAGTGTATTCTTTTGCTATGTTAAATGAGTTTTCATCTGTACTACCATCATTTACTAGTATGATTTCTAAGTTAGTATAAGTTTGATTGATTACACTATCTAAACATTCTTTTAGATATTTTTCTACATTGTATATGGGGATTACTACGCCGATGATTTTCATATATGCATAACCTTAATTATTTTTGATATTATATCAAAAAACTTTTTAGGAATATATATGCAAATACAACAAAATAGCCCTTTATTTTATAATAATTTAATAAAAAAATTAAGCTCATTTATACCTATAAAATCAATAAGAAGAAAATTAAGAAATCATATTCAATATAAGTTAGAACACCCCAAAGTGGCTAATTATCTTTCAAACAACTATATAAACCCTTTTTTAGAAGGAAAAATTCCTCATTTTGATTTTGAAAAAAAACATCATTTTAAAAACGATAAAATTATTTGGCAATTTTGGTATCAAGGTAAAAATCAAGCTTCACCTATGATACAACAATGTTTCAATTCAGTGCAAAGTCAAATGAAAGATGACTACACAATCATCATTTTAGATAAAGATAATATAAAAGAGTATATTGATTTTCCACCATATGTTATAGAAAAATTGGAAAATAATTTTTTTGGAGAAAAAACTATAACTTTTTTTTCAGATCTTTTAAGAGTATGCTTACTTGCAACTTATGGAGGTATATGGTGTGATGCAAGTATATTTTTAAGCTCTAAAATTCCTAATGAGCTTTGTGATAAGGATTTTTTTATCTTTGAAAGATCAAAAACAAAACCTAGTAAAGAAAAATTGAAAAAATTTATCAAAAGTGGATATTTTTCTTATGGATATTTTAACTGGAATGATGATTTTAAGGTTAAAATGCTAAGTAGTTTTATGATAGCCAAAGCAAGCAATACTTTTATTCAAACTCTAAAAGATATTTTAATAAATTATTGGAAAAATGAGCAATCAAATGAAAATCACTATTATTTTGTACTGCATATCATATTTGAACTTTTAAAAGAACATGGCTTTGTAAATGATACCTATAAAAATATGAGTGATATAGAATGTCATTTATTACAATTTAGCGCCAAAGAAAAATTTAATCCAACTCTTTGGGAAGAAATTCAAAAGCAAAGTTTTTTACACAAACTCACGCAT
Source organism: Campylobacter sp. IFREMER_LSEM_CL2090 (assembly GCF_025771865.1). Classification (NCBI taxonomy): domain Bacteria; kingdom Pseudomonadati; phylum Campylobacterota; class Epsilonproteobacteria; order Campylobacterales; family Campylobacteraceae; genus Campylobacter; species Campylobacter sp. IFREMER_LSEM_CL2090. The sequence continues at coordinate 95,094 of NZ_JAKMRA010000002.1, read as the reverse complement.
TTTAAATCTATAAAAAAAGATTCAATGATAGATAAAATCATTTTGCAAAGTTGATTTTATCTAAAAATACCTTTTATTTTTTGCCAAATTTTCCAAAGATCATAAGGAATTTTTGTTTGGATAAAAGGTTTTATTATAGGTAATTTTTCTTTTAAATTTAAAGGATCTTTTTTAAATTTTTTAATCCTCAAAGCCTTTTTTACATAAAAAGGCAGAAAGGTTTCCTTTATAGCTTGAAAATTTTCATTTTTTTGATCTTTAAAAAATTCTATCAACTCTAAAGCTGTTATCATCCTACTTGCTGCTTTTAAATAGTTTTTTGCCTCTTTAGCATTTTCTCCAAAAAATTCATATAAGTCTTTAAAGTACTCTGATACATTTGCCTTTGTGACTTTCTTATCATGATTTGATATACTATTTGCTCTCAAACGGCACAAATACAATCTTTTTGGCAAAATATAAATATTATTAGCACAGCTAAATAAAACCATACCAAAATGAATATCTTCATTGATGATTTTGTTAATAAATTTAAGTTTTAATTGTTTTAAAAATGAAAAATCTATCATACCACCCCAGCTAAACGAGATATCCCTTGAACCTACTTTTATAGCTTGCTTAGCATAGTCTCTTGGAGTGATAGTACATTCTTGAGTGAAATTAAATATATTCATCCTTGTTTTTTGACCCTTATCTTCTATACCATCATCATAAATACAAGTATGGTCAAACCATAATACATCTACATTTTGCATTCTTATAACACACTCTTCTATGCAGTTTAACTCCCAATAATTATCAGAATCTAAAAAGATAATATAATCAATCTTTGGAATTTCTAATTTATCATCTACTAAAGCATTTTTATGTTTATAAATTTTATAAATATTTTGTGGGTTATTGCCAACAATCTTAAAAATATTTAATTCATTTTCTTTTTCAATATATTGTATTTCATATTCACCATAAAAAAATTCTATACCTACATTTCTAGCACTACTTAAACCACCATTTTTTTTATCAAAAAGAGTTATTCTTTTATCTTTTAGAGTATATTCTTTTGCAATATTGAGTGAGTTTTCATCTGTACTACCATCATTTACGAGTATGATTTCTAAGTTAGTATAGGTTTGATTGATTACACTATCTAAACATTCTTTTAGATATTTTTCTACATTGTATATGGGGATTACTACGCCTACGGTTTTCATGCCTTATCTCCAAGTTGTTTTTTCATTTTTTATAGTTTCAAGATAAATTTGATGATTGATTTCAAGCATATTTTTGCTATTTTCTTCATGGTAGATATGATAAGCCAGAGCATTAAATTTAAGCCTTTTAAACACTCCCTCATTAAATAAAAATCTAGCCACAAACTCACTATCTTCTCTGCCCCAGCCTATAAATTTTTCATTAAATCCTTTAATAGCTTCAAAATCACTTTTATAAAAACTCATATTGCAAGTTTTACTGCCTTTAACAAGTTGTGATTTTTTAAAAAACTTCTTAGTTAGCTTTGAAAATTTATATACACATTTAGCTAAAAAAGCATTTCTTTTGTTTTTAAAACCCTTTTTATTAAAAGCTAAGCTAAAATCATTTTTGCTTAAAAGTTCTTTGCTTTCTTTTTCGTTTAAAATAGTTCTTGAACCTTGCAAGATAGTTTTTAAACTAGCAAATTTTAAATGATCTTTGATAAAGTTTTTTTCTAAAATCATATCCCCATCGATTAAAACAATATATTCACTATTTGAAGCTCTGATTGCTTTATTGCGACTTGCTGCGGCACGAAACCCCTCATCTTCTTGCCAAATATGCTCTAACTTACAAGGAAAATCTTTTTGATAAGCTTGTATAAGCTTAGCTGTATCTTCTTTGCTTCCATCATCAGCTATCAAAACCTCATCTGGCAAAGGCTCTAAGTTTTTAACGCTATCAAGCACCAAAGCAAGTCTTTCTTTTTGATTATAAGTTGTGATGATTAAAGCACAAGTTTTTGGCTTTTGCCTTTTTAGCTCATATAATTTCATATATTTAAAAAAAGCTCCCAAAGCATTGCAAGTACTTATGATAAAGCCTTTATAGCCATAAAAAATTCCCTTTTTTAAAACATAATTTCTAAAAAAAGTCCAAATTCCTCTTAGTAAAGCCTTACAAACACTACTTTCTTTATGTAAATTTTGCAAAGCCCAAAGCTTAGAGTATTTTTGAAGCTTATCTAGCAAACCATCGATATCATCAAATGCAAAATGCCTCAAACCATTTTGCAACTTAATCTTTTTACTATCTTCATGTAAAATCAAACTCTCATGCACTAAATTTTCATTAAAACTAGTATGGATTTTATTAAACACACGCATTACATAATCAGGCCACCATCCACAAGCTTTAATCCACTCTCCATTGTATAAATTTTCTCTTGGTAAAGCTATGATATCTTCTTTATTAGGCTCAATTTGCCCTAATTCTTGTAAAAATTCTTTCTTAGCAAGCTCATCTGCGTCAATATTAAAAATCCAATCATTGCTAGCATAACTTATGGCTAAATTTTTTAAAGGTCCAAAACCTATAAATTTATGCTGATAAATCTTGATATTTTTATAACTTTTACTAAATTCATAAGCAATTTTTAAAGTATCATCATTGCTATCATTTTCTATCAAAACTATCTCGCCAAATTCTTGCAAAGATTCCAAGCAAGCTTTTAAAGTTTTTTGAGCATTTTTAACAATCATTATCACACTAATTTGCTTTAAATCCATTTTATACCCTATAAATATAATTCATGATTGTATCTTTTAAATCTCTTATGAAAGAAAAAATACTCATCAGGTTTAAATTTAATCATCTCTTCACAACACTTTGCTTGATACTTAGTAAGCTCTTCTATACTTGCCTTGCTTGCATCTAAAGCCTTAAAAGTTTTTACAAAAAATTTCTCATCTTTTTGATACACAAAACAAGGTAAAATCATAGCATTTGTTTTTTTAGCAAGTACACTTGCACCTGCTATGAAATTTACTTCTTGGTTAAAATATTGTATTTTTACACTTTCACTATCCACTGCATCTTGATCGGTTAAAATTCCAAGCGATCTACCTTCTTTTAAGGCTTTTAGCATTTTTCTAAGCCCGCCCTTTTTTTCTATAAGCTCTATATTAAATTGCGTGCGATTTTTACTTAAAATTTTATCCATTATCACGCTATCAAGTGCTCTTCCAACTATGGAAATTCCTTGAAATTTAGCCCCAAAAGACAAAGCCAAAAGCTCCCAGTTACCATAATGAGCCGTAGTTACAATCAAGGGTCTTTTACTTTGCATTATATTTAAAATTTGCCCCTCATCATCAAAGCAAATTTTATTGACGATTTCTTCTTTGCTTGCATCTTGATTTTTGATAAAATCAATCCCAAATTTAGCAAAATTTTTATAGATATTAAGGCTAGTTTCATCACGCCATTTTTGATCTTTTTCAGGAAAGCAAATTTTTAAGTTTATGTCAATGATTTTGCGGTGTTTGTGATTAAGCCTATAAGTGATCAAAGCAACCAAATTTGCAAAAGAGTTTAAAAGCTTTGAAGGTAAAATCTTCACAAGGGCTTTTAATATATAAAAAAGGCTTAGATATACATAATTTATCATTTTTCTAAAAGCTCACAAGCAAGTTTAAAAATATCTTTTTCATCGATATTTTGTATGCAAAAATCACTCTTATCGATATGCTTTGAATGCAGTATTTTTTTACCTGCATTGATTGTTTTGTTGATATTTGTTTCATAAGCATTTCTTTGACTAGGAGTAGCACCAAAAATCGTTATAGAAGGCTTGTTTAATGCAAAGGCTAAATGAGTAGGCCCGCTATCATTTCCGATAATCAAATCACTTGCCTTAGTTAAAGCACAAAGCTCGCTTAAGCTTAATTTTGGCGCAAGTTCTATTTTCAAATGTTTTAAATTTAAAACTATATCTTTAGCAAAATTAAACTCATTAACATTGCCCCAACCAAGCATGATTTTTGCACTAGTAAAATACTCTAAAAGCATTCTACAAAGTAGTATCAAACGCTCTTTTGGGTAAATTTTATTAGGCATAGATGAGCCTACATGTATGAGTATATTTGGCGCACTTTCACTTAAAGAAAGTCTTTGCTCTAGCTCTTCTTTTAACTCATCATCTACGCTAAAACAACTTTGTTTTAACTCTATATCACTATGATCAAAATGCTCATTTAGCACATAAGCTACCAAAGAAAGATTACGCACGATAATATTTTCTTCATAATTACACGCAAATTTATGCGTATAAAAATTGCTCGCAAAGCCCTCTTTTATGCTTTCTTGATCAAAACCAAAAGTATTAGCACATAAAAATTTACTCACTAAAGCAGATTTAATCAAACCTTGCAAATCAATCACAACATCATATTTATTTTGCCTAGCTTCAAAAAGCATAGCAAAAACTTCTTTGAATTTTCTATCTTTTAAAGGCAGGGCATAAACTTCATTGATCATTGGATGATCTTGCAATAATCCTGCAAATCTTGCATCTACAAACCAATCAATACTCGCCTTAGGATAATGCTTTTTAATAAATTGTAAAACAATTACCGCATGGATGATATCTCCAAGTGCGGATAATTTAACCAAACCTATTTTCATATACTACTTTATTTTTAAATTTTCTGTTATGATTTTAACAAAGATTTTTTTAAAAAAAGGTTTATCATGCAAGAATATATTTGTGTTTTTGATTGTGAGAGCATTCCTGATGTAGAATTGATAAAACATCTTTATGATTTTAATGGCGATGATTTAAGCATTAGCAAGCAAGCTTTAGAAAGACAAAAAGAAGAAAGTGGAAGTGAATTTTTACCCCTACCTTTTCATAAAGTTGTAAGCATTTGTGCAGTGATTGCAGATAAATTTGGAAATTTTATCAAAGTCAATAAAATCAAAGGCGAAAATGAAAAACAAATGTTAGAAGAGTTTTTTAACTTCATAGATAAACACCAACCTCGCCTTGTAAGTTTTAATGGTAAAAGCTATGACATGCCTTTGCTTGTTATAAGAGCATTAAAATACAATATCAACGCAAGTGCTTATTTGGACGCAAGCGATAAATGGAATAACTATAAAAGCAAATTTGTAGAAAATAAACATTGTGATTTATTAGAATCTTTAGGAAGTTTTGGTCAAAAAGGCTTAAGACTTGACACGCTTTGTGCTATGGCAGGACTTCCTGGAAAATATGATGTGCATGGAAATGAAGTGTTAGAACTTTTTTATCAAAACAAATTAGAAAAAATTCACGAATACTGTGAAAGCGATGTGTTAAACACCTATATGCTATTTTTAAAATACGAACTCATCAAAGCTAATTTAACCCAAGAAGATTATCTTAATATTTTGGAAAATTTCAAAGAAGAGCTTTTGCAAAAACATAGTGATAAAAGCTATCAAAAGCCATTTTTAGAGGCCATAGAAAAAGAAAAGAGCAAGTTTTGAATTAATTAAGAAAAGTATATTAAAATAACTATTATTAAATATCACAAAAAGGATAAAAATGAAAATTTTAATCACCGGTGGCGCAGGATACATAGGCTCTCATACTTTAAAACAATTTTTAGAAACAAATCATGAAATTTGTGTATTAGATAATCTTTCAAAAGGTAGCAAAAAAAGTTTGGATGAACTTTCTAAAATCAGACCTTTTAAGTTTTTTGAGCAAGATTTAAGTGATTATGCTGGGATTAAAAAACTTTTCAAAGAAGAAAAATTTGATGCAATTGTGCATTTTGCAGCTAGTATCGAAGTTCCTGAAAGTATGGAAAATCCTTTAAAATACTATATGAACAATACCGCAAATACAAGTAACTTAATCCAAACTTGTCTAGAAACAGGTGTGAAAAAATTCATTTTTTCTTCAACTGCAGCGACTTATGGAGAGCCACAAACTCCTATCGTAGATGAGCAAAGTCCATTAGCACCGATTAATCCTTATGGACAAAGCAAACTAATGAGCGAAAAAGTCTTGCAAGATGCTAATATGGCTAATCCTGAATTTAAATACTGCATTTTAAGATACTTCAATGTAGCAGGTGCTTGCATGAGTTATCCTATAGGTCAACGCTATCCAAAAGCTACTTTACTTATCAAGGTTGCTGCTGAAGTAGCCACAGGAAAAAGAGAAAAGCTTTATATTTTTGGCGATGATTATAATACTAAAGATGGCACTTGTATTAGAGATTTTATCCATGTTGATGATATTTCAAGTGCGCATTTAGCTGCTTTAGAATACCTAGAAAACAATGAAAGTAATATTTTCAATGTAGGCTATGGACATGGCTTTAGCGTAAAAGAAGTTATTGAAACTATGAAAAAAGTAAGCGGGGTGGATTTCACAGTAGAACTTGCACCAAAAAGAGCTGGAGATCCTTCTGTGCTTATTTCAAATGCTGATAAAATCAAAACCCTAACTAATTGGAAACCAAAATATGATAATTTAGAATTAATCTGTAAAAGTGCTTATGAGTGGGAAAAACAGTGTTAAAAAAACTTTTTTTCATACTCAATGCCCATGATAAGAAATTTTTATTTGCTTTGCTAATTTTTTCTATTTTTATAGGATTTATAGAAAGCTTTGCTATTTCTTTAATCATGCCTTTTGTATCAGTGGCGAGTAATTTTGAGCTTTTAGAAAAAAGCTCCTATTTTCAACCTGTATATGAGTATTTAAATTTACCAAGTTATAAGATTATTGCTTATTTTGGCTGTATATTAATCGCCTTTTATATTTTTAGAGCCTTTTTAAATGCCTTTTATTTTCATTTGCTTGCGCGCTTTTCTAAAGGGCGTTACCACAGCCTTGCTTGTCGTATTTTTGATAAATACCTACACCTTGAATATGAAAATTTTACTAACAAAAATCAATCAGAACTTTTAAAAACTATCACTCAAGAAGTATTTCATTTAAGCACTTTAATTAGTGCTTTTTTACTTATGCTAAGTGAAAGCTTTGTGGTGTTTTTACTTTATACTTTATTGCTAATTATCAACTATAAAATCACCCTAGCTTTAAGTGCTTTTTTACTTTTAAATGCTTTTATTTTGATTAAAATCCTCTCACCCTTGGTAAAAAAAGCTTCCATAGCTAGAGAAGAGGCGATGAAAAATTATTTTGAAATTTTAAATGCAAATTTAAACAACCTTAAAATCATCAAACTCAAAACCAAAGAACAAAGCACACAAAAGCTTTATGAAATTCAAAGTGGGCTTTTTGCCAAAGCAAATATTAGCAATGAAAGCATGTCAAGCATTCCTAGAATTTACCTTGAAGGTATAGGTTTTTGTATGCTTTGTTTTATTGTGGTGTATTTAGTTTTAAGATATGAAAGTGATATTTCCTCTATCTTAGCAACTATTACTATTTTTGTGGTAGCTCTTTATAGGCTTATGCCAAGTGCTAATCGTATCATCACAAGTTATAATGAAATCACATATTATAAAAACTCTTTAGATATTATTTATAACATGCTCAATGAAAAAGAAGAAAAGCTAGGCGATGAAAGTATTGAATTTAAAGAAAAAATCGTTTTGAAAAATCTTTTCTTTGCTTATAAGGGTAAGAAAAATTTATTTAAAAATTTAAATTTTGAGCTTAAGAAAAATGAAAAAATCGCTTTTATAGGTAAAAGTGGAAGTGGTAAAAGCACTTTAGTCGATCTTATCATAGGGCTTTTAAAACCAAGCGATGGAGCTATTTTTGTAGATGGAATTAAGCTTGATGAGAGCAATATAAAAAGTTTTAGAAGTAAAATTGGCTACATACCTCAGCAAATTTATCTTTTTAATGATTCTATTGCTAAAAATATTAGCTTTGGAGAAGAAGTAGATGAAGCGCTTTTACATAAGGTAATCAAACAAGCTAATCTTGAAAGCTTTGTAAATTCACTTGAAGATGGAGTGCATACTAAGGTAGGTGATTCAGGTTCGTTTTTAAGTGGAGGCCAAAGACAAAGAATAGCCATAGCAAGAGCGCTTTACCAACAACCTGAAATTTTAGTTTTAGATGAAGCAACTAGTGCTCTTGATCAAGAAAGTGAAGCAAAAATCATGGAAGAAATCTATAAAATTTCAAAAGACAAAACCCTCATCATCATAGCCCATAGGCTCTCAACTATACAAGGTTGTGATAGAGTATTTGAAGTAAAATATGGGCATTTAAAGGAACAAGCATGAAAATCACTTTCATCATAGCTACTTTAAATTCAGGCGGCGCTGAAAGAGTATTAGTCACTTTAGCTAATGAACTTTGTAAAAATCATGAAATAAATATTATTAAATTCCACAAAGAAGACTCTTTTTACAAGCTTGAGCCAAAAATCAAACTTTTTACCCTAGAGCAGTTTGACTTTTCCACTCTTTATAATAAAATAGCCTCACGCATTAAAAAATTCAAAGCCTTAAAACAAGCACTTAAAGATCATAAAAGCGATGTTTTTATCTCATTTTTAGATACAACTAATATTGCTTGCATTTGGGCAAACAAAGGTTCTAATACACCTTTAATCATTAGCGAGCATAGCTCTTATACTTATTTAAAATCTAAAATTTGGAAGTTTTTACGCCGTATAAGTTTTCCTCATGCAAATGCTTTAACCGTGCTAAGTAATGATGATAAAAATTACTATGAAAACTTTGTTAAAAAAGTTATCAATATGCCAAATCCTTGTCATTTTAGCCCTATTAAAGAAAATTTAGAAAAAGAAAATAATGTCATTTTCGTAGGCAGACTTGATCATAATAAAAATGCTTCTATGTTTTTAAAAGCCATAGCAAGGCTAGATACAAATTTACAAAATCAATACAATTTTTTCATAGCAGGCGATGGAGAATTAAGACAAGATTTAGAACAAGAAGCCAAGAATTTAAATATCAAAGTTAATTTTCTAGGTAAAGTTGAAAATATGCAAGAATTTTATAAAAAAGCAAAAATAATCTGCCTTTGCTCTTTCATAGAAGGCTTGCCAACGGTTTTGCTTGAAAGTTTATATTATCAAGTAGCGCGCATTAGCACTAAATACACAAGCGGTCATAAAGATTTAATTGATGATGGAAAAGATGGATTTTTAGTAGATTTAGATGATGAAAAAGCTTTAAGCGAAAAACTCGCACTTTTAATGCAAGATGAAAATTTAAGAAAAACACTAGCGCTTAATGCACAGCAACGATGTAAAGATTATGAAGTGGCCAATGTAGCACAAAAATGGCTTGATTTAATCAAAGAAGTAAGGGTTTAAAATGAAAAAACTAGCAATTTTTATTTATTCTTTAGGAAGTGGTGGCGCTGAAAGGGTTGTATCTACGCTATTACCTGTGTTAAATTTAAAATATGAAATACATTTAATTTTAATGAATGATAAAATATCATATGATATTCCTGAAGTTAATATCCACTACCTTGAAAAATCAAGTCCAAGTGAAAGTAACTTAGCTAAATTTTTAAAACTACCCTTGCTAGCTATAAAATACAAAAAACTTTGTGAAGATTTAAAAATCAACTTGCAATTTGTATTATTAAATAGACCTAATTATATTGCGTTAATGGCAAAATCCCTAGGACTTAAATCAACCCTTATTATCAATGAATGCACCACTCCAAGTGTAATTTATAAACATAATAATCTAAATTCTTTTATCAATAAATTTCTTATTAAAAAACTTTACAATAAAGCAGATTTAATCTTAGCAAATTCTATAGGAAACAAAGAAGATTTAATACAAAATTTCAATATAGAGGCTAAAAAATGCGATATTTTATACAATGCCATAGACTTAGAAAACATTATAGAAAAATCTAAAGAAAAAATAGACTTTAAAGATCCTTTTATATTAAGTGTTGGTAGGCTTGATCGTGGTAAAAATCATGCTATGCTTATAAGAGCTTATGCAAAAGTTAAAACTGATTTAAAATTAGTCATTTTGGGCGAGGGCATTTTAAAAGATGAGCTTTTAGCTTTAATAGAAACTTTAAATTTAAAAGATAAAGTCTTTTTACTAGGTTTTGATAAAAATCCTTATAAATACATGAGCAAATGTGACTTTTTTGCTTTTGCTTCAAGTTTTGAAGGTTTTTCCAATGTTTTAATCGAATGCCTAGCTTGTAATACTGCCGTACTTTGCACTGATCATAAAAGTGGCGCAAGGGAGCTATTTTTAGATGATGAGTTTGGACTTTTAGTAAAAGTAGATGATGAAAAAGCCATGCAAGAAGGCTTAGAAAAAATGTGCAATGATGAAGCACTAAAAGCTTCATATAGACAAAAGGCTTTTTTGCGTGCAAAAGAATTTGATAAAATTAGCATAGCAAAGCAATTATTTGAATTTTTCAACAAGGCATAAAATGAAACTACAACAAAATTTCACTGATAATAATTCTATAAAATATACCTGTATTTTAATCCTTATAGCCTTTACTTTTAGTGTTTTGTGTAGATTATACTGGGTGGCTTGGGCAAGTGAGTTTTATGAGTTTTTCTTTAATGATCAACTTATGATTACTACTAATGATGGCTATGCTTTTGCAGAAGGTGCAAGAGATATGATAGCAGGTTTTCACCAACCTAATGACTTATCTTATTTTGGAAGCTCACTTTCTACTTTAACTTATTGGCTTTATAGTATTTTACCTTTTAGCTTTGAAAGTATTATTTTATATATGAGTACTTTTTTTGCTTCTTTGATTGTTGTGCCTATTATATTAATCGCAAGAGAATATAAACTCACTACCTATGGCTTTATAGCAGCCTTACTTGGAAGTATTGCAAATAGTTATTATAACCGCACTATGAGCGGGTATTATGATACTGATATGCTAGTGTTAGTTTTACCAATGCTTATTTTGCTTACCTTTATACGCTTAACTATTAATAAAGACATTTTTACCCTACTTTTAAGTCCGGTTTTCATCATGATTTATTTGTGGTGGTATCCATCAAGTTATTCTTTAAATTTTGCCATGATAGGACTTTTTGGTCTTTATACTTTAGTATTTCATAGAAAAGAAAAGATTTTTTATCTAGCTATTGCTTTAATGATCATAGCTTTAAGTATGCTAGCATGGCAATATAAACTTGCTTTAATTGTATTGTTATTTGCTATTTTTGCCTTTAAAGAAGAAAAAATTAATTTTTATATGGTTTGGGCTTTGATTTTTATTAGCATTTTGATATTACATTTAAGTGGTGGTTTAGATCCTGTTTTATATCAACTTAAATTTTATGTTTTCAAAGCTTCTGATGTGCAAAATTTAAAAGATGCTGCCTTTATGTATTTTAATGTTAATGAAACTATTATGGAAGTAAATACTATCGATCCTGAAGTATTTATGCAAAGAATTAGCTCTAGTGTTTTAGTATTTATCCTTTCTTTTATAGGTTTTATCTTACTTTGCAAAGATCACAAAAGTATGCTTTTAGCTCTACCTATGCTTGCACTAGGTTTTATGGCTTTAAGAGCTGGACTTAGATTTACCATTTATGCAGTTCCTGTGATGGCTTTGGGTTTTGGGTATTTTTTATATACTTTTTTTAATTTTTTAGAAAAAAAACAAATCAAACTTAATCTAAAAAATAAAAATATCTTGCTCATACTCATTGCATTTTTTAGTATAAGCCCTGCCCTAATGCATATTTATTATTATAAATCCTCTACTGTTTTTACTTCTTATGAAGCTAGTATTTTAAATGATTTAAAAAATAAAGCTCAAAGAGAAGATTATGTCGTTGCTTGGTGGGATTATGGTTATCCAATACGCTATTATAGCGATGTAAAAACCTTAATTGATGGTGGAAAACACTTAGGAAAAGATAATTTTTTCTCATCTTTTGTCTTAAGTAAAGAACAAATTCCAGCAGCTAACATGGCAAGACTTAGCGTAGAATACACTGAAAAATCTTTCAAAGAAAATTATCCTGATGTTTTAAAAGCTATGGTAAAAGATTATAACCAAACAAGTGCTAAAGATTTTTTAGAAAGTTTAAATGATAAAGATTTTAAATTTGATACCAATAAAACTAGAGATGTATATATTTACATGCCTTATAGAATGTTGCGTATCATGCCCGTGGTAGCACAATTTGCAAATACAAATCCTGACAATGGAGAGCAAGAAAAAAGTTTATTTTTCTCTCAAGCTAATGCCATAGCTCAAGATAAAACAACAGGTTCTGTTATGCTTGATAATGGAGTAGAAATTATTAATGATTTTAGAGCTTTAAAACTAGAAGGTACAACTATACCTTTAAAAGCTTTTGTAGATATAGAATCCATCACTAATGGCAAATTTTATTACAATGAAATTGATTCAAAAGCTCAAATTTATTTACTCTTTTTAAGAGAATATAAAAGCTTTGTGATTTTAGATGAAAATCTTTATAATAGTGCCTACATACAAATGTTTTTATTAAATCAATACGATCAAGATTTATTTGAGCAAGTCACTAATGATGCAAGAGCAAAAATTTATAGGCTAAAAAGATGAAAATAGGAATTTTAACCCATAGCGCAATGAGTGTGTATTATTTTCGTCTTGCACTCATTAGAGCTTTAGAAAAAAATAATCATGAAGTTATAATCATCACTCCAAAAGATGATTTTGCTATTAAGTTACAAGAGCTAGGCTATAAGATTTGCTTTTATGATTTAGCTAGATCAAGTGTCAATCCTTTAATTGTTTTTAAAAATCTACTTAGTTTAAAAAATACACTCAAAAGCTTAAATTTAGATCTTTTACAAACAAGCGCTCACAAAAGCAATACAACAGGTATTATAGCGGCTAAAATGGCGGGTATTAAATACACTTTTGGTTTGGTTGAAGGCTTAGGAAGTTTTTACATAGATGATGATTTTAAAAGCAAATTAGTAAGAATGAGTATTAATTTACTTTATAAAATTTCTTTTAAACTTGCTAATGGTTTTATTTTTGTCAATGAAAGCAATGCTTTATTTATGAAAAATTTAGGCTTAAAAGAAGAAAAAATCAAAATCATAAAATCCGTAGGGCTAAATTTAAAACAATTTTTACCTTTAAAAATTAGCACAGAAGAAAAACAAGCTTTTTTAAAAGAACACAATATGCCTGATAAACCTATCGTTTTAATGATTTCAAGAGCACTTTGGCATAAAGGAATTAAAGAATTTTATGAAGCAAGCCAAATTTTAAAAGATAAGGCAAATTTTGTTTTAGTGGGTGGAAGAGATGATAATAAATCTTGTGCACCATTAGAATTTTTAAACTCAAATGATGTTTTTTATCTTGGCGCAAGAAGTGATATTGCACATTTATTAAATTTATGCGATATTTTTGTTTTACCAAGTTATAAAGAAGGCTATCCAAGAACGGTTTTAGAAGCACAAGCTTGTAAAAAAGCATGCGTGGTAAGTGATGCTGAGGGTTGCATTGAAGCAGTGAATAATGCCATAGACGGTTTAATTTGTAAAAGCAAAGATAGCAAGGATTTAGCTGAAAAAATAGCAGTTTTACTAGAAGATGAAAAACTAAAAAATACTTTAGCGCAAAATGCTTTTCTTAGAGCGCAAAATTATGATGAAAATATCATAGCTTTGAAATATCTTGACTTTTATAGGGGTTTTACAAATGTATAAAAATGGTTTCAAGCGTGTTTTTGACTTTTTTTTAGCTTTGATTTTATTGATTATTTTTTTACCCTTTATAGTGCTTATAGGTATTGTTTTAAAAATCGTTCAAGGAAGTGTGCTTTTTAAACAAGCAAGACCAGGATTAAATGAAAAAATTTTTTATATTTATAAATTTAAAACTATGAGTGATGAAACCGATGAAAATGGAGAATTACTTCCTGATGAATTACGCTTAAAGCCTTTTGGTAAGCTAGTTAGAAGCTTGAGTTTAGATGAATTACCGCAGCTTTTTAATGTATTAAAAGGCGATATGAGCTTCATAGGCCCAAGACCTTTACTTGTAGAATACTTGCCCTTATACAATCAAGAGCAAAAAAAACGCCACGATGTAAGACCAGGCATTACAGGTTGGGCACAGATTAATGGACGCAATGCTATTTCTTGGGAGCAAAAATTTAAATATGATGTAGAATATGTGCAAAATTGCTCTTTTTTATTTGATCTTAAAATCTTTTTTATGACCATTATTAAAGTTTTAAAAAGAAGCGGGGTTAATAAAGAAGGAGTAGCTACAACGGATAAATTCAATGGACACAACTAAAAGTATTTATATATATGGTTCTAGTGGGCATGGTTTAGTCTGTGCTGATGTAGCTAGAAATTTAGGATATGAAAAAATCATCTTTTTAGATGATAATAAAGGCTTAAAATATCACTCCAATTTAGAAAAACACGATATGTTTATTGCTATTGGCGCAAACTCTATTAGAGAAAAACTTTTCAAAAAAGCAAAAGATGATGGATTTAGATTAGTTAATTTGATACACAAAAGTGCTATTATTAGCCCAAGTGCTTTTTTAGATGATGAGGGTATTTTAATCATGCCAAATGTCGTAGTTAATGCTAAAGCTAGTATTGCAAAAGGTGTGATTTTAAATACTGCTTGTGTGATTGAGCATGAGTGTTTTGTAGATGAGTTTAGCCATATTAGTGTTGGAGCTAAACTAACAGGAAATGTAAAAATAGGAAAGCGTTGTTTTTTAGGAGTTAATTCAAGTGTTATTCCTTGTATAAGTTTATATGATGATATAACTTTAGGCGCAGGAGCAGTTGTAGTTAAAAACTTAACTTCTAAAGGCATTTATGCTGGAGTTCCTGCCAAGAAAATAAAGGAGGTAAAATGAGATTTTTTCTATCAGCACCACATATGAGTGGAAAAGAATTAGAATACATACACAAAGCTTTTGAAAGTAATTATATAGCACCTTTGGGTGAGTTTGTTAATGCCTTAGAACAAAGTATTAAAGATTATACAAAAAGTTCTAACGCACTTGCTCTAAATGCAGCCACTGCAGCTATTCATTTAGCTTTAAGAGTTTTGGGCATCAAAGAAGGCGATATAGTTCTAGCTTCAAGTTTTACCTTTATTGCTTCAGTAGCGCCTATTTCTTACATGAATGCTACGCCTGTATTTATTGATTGTGATGAAACTTATAATTTAGATGTAAATTTATTAAAAAAAGCTATCAAAGAAAGTCCTAAAAAGCCAAAAGCTCTCATTTTAACACACCTTTATGGTAATGCTTCTAAAATGGATGAGATCGTCCAAATTTGTAAAGAAAATGAGATTTTTTTAATCGAAGATGCTGCTGAAGCTTTGGGAAGTTTTTACAAAAATAAAGCTTTAGGTACTTTTGGGGATTTTGGAGTATATTCTTTTAATGGTAATAAAATCATCACAACAGGTGGTGGTGGCATGCTTGTGAGTGAAAATCATGCTAATCTTGAAAAAGCAAGATTTTATAGTACCCAAGCTAGAGAAAATTGCCTTCATTATGAGCATAAAGAATATGGCTATAATTATAGAATGAGTAATATCTTAGGTGCAATCGGCACTGCTCAAATGGAAGTTTTAGAAGAAAGAGTGAGTAAAAAGCGTGAAATTTATAGCTGGTATAAAGAATTTTTAAGTGGAACTTTTACTTTTTTAGATGAGCTTGAAAATACCAAGTCAAATCGCTGGTTAAGCACTGCCTTACTTGATTTTGATTTAAATAAACTTAATACTTATGAAAAACATTGTATATGTGAAAATAAAAATGTTCAAATTCAAGATAAAATTTTAAAAATCATACAAGTTTTAAAAGATAATAAAATCGAAAGCCGTCCACTTTGGAAGCCAATGCATTTGCAAGAACTTTACAAAGGTTGCGATGCTTACTTAAATGGTAATAGTGAGTTTTTCTTTAGTAATGGAATTTGCCTTCCAAGTGCAACTACTATGAGCAAAGCTGATGTAGAGGAAGTTTCTACTTTAATCTTAAACACCTTAAAGGACTCAGATGGATTATAAAAGCAAACGCTTAGGATTTTTTCTAGGCGCTGATATTTTACTTTTTGTTATAAGTATTTATTTGTCTTTTTCTTTACGCTTTAGCGCAGACATCCCAAGTGAATTTTATGAAGGTATGTTTAAAAGTGCTGTGATTTTGATTTTACTTAAAATCATTTTTCTAGCTTTTTTTAAAATTTATCAAGTTGCTTGGAGATTTTTCTCCCTTAATGAAGCGCGTAAATTAGTCATCGCTTTAGCTTTGGCTGAGCTTGTATTTTTAGCAATTTATTATTTTTATGATGATTTTTTTAATCCTTTTCCAAGAAGCGTTATAGGAATAGACTTTGTTTTATCTTGTATGCTAATTGGAAGTTTGCGTATAAGCAAAAGAATGATAGTTGATTTTAGAAAGCCAAAATACAATGAAGAACATCCTTGTATAGTAGTTGGCGCCACTTCAAAGGCTTTGCATTTATTAAAAGGAGCTAAAGAAGGGAGCTTAGGACTTTTCCCTGTAGCTGTGGTAGATGAGCGTAAAAATTTAATAGGTACTTATTGTGATAAATTTATAGTTGAAGAAAAAGAAGCAATCAGAAAATATACCGCTGAAGGAATTCATACTGCTATCATTGCTTTAAAACTTGAGCAAGAAGAATTAAAAAAGCTTTTTGACGAACTCATTGCTTATGGGATTAACGATATAAAGCTTTTTTCTTTTACGCAAAATGAAGCAAGAGATATAAGTATCGAAGATTTATTAGCGCGTAAGCCAAAAGATTTGGATAATGCTTGCGTGATTGATTTTATCAAAGATAAAGTAGTTTTAGTTAGTGGAGCTGGTGGAACAATAGGAAGTGAGCTTTGCAAACAATGCATTAAATTTGGTGCAAAACACTTAATCATGCTTGATCATAGTGAGTATAATTTATATAAAATAAATGAAGAATTAAGCTTACATAAAGAAAAAATCGAACCTATTATGATGAGTATATTAGACAAAGAAGCATTGGAAAAACTTTTACAAGAAAAAAACATAGATTTAATTTTACATGCAGCAGCTTACAAACATGTGCCTTTATGTGAGCAAAATCCACATTCAGCTATTTTAAATAACATCATAGGTACTAAAAATTTAATCGATCTTGCAAAAGCTTATAAGGTTGCTAAATTTGTTATGATAAGCACTGATAAGGCTGTAAGACCGACTAACATCATGGGTTGCACAAAAAGAATTTGTGAACTTTATACATTAAGCTCAAGTTGTGAAAATTTTGAAGTAGCTTGTGTGCGTTTTGGTAATGTTTTAGGGTCAAGTGGAAGTGTAATACCTAAATTTAAAGCTCAAATTGCAGCTAATGAGCCACTTACTCTTACTCATCCTGATATAGTGCGTTATTTTATGTTAGTAGATGAGGCTGTGCAACTTGTTTTACAAGCTGCGGCTATTGCCAAAGGTGGGGAATTATTTGTACTTGATATGGGTGAGCCTGTTAAAATCATGGATTTAGCTAAAAAAATGCTTTTGCTTTCTAATAAAAAGTTAGAAATCAAAATCACTGGACTTAGAAAAGGTGAAAAACTTTACGAAGAGCTTTTAATCCATGAAAATGATTTAAAAACTCAATATGAAAGTATATTTGTTACCACTAGTGATCTTAAAGATTTAAAAATTTTAAATCAAGAAATAGAAAAATTACTCCAAAGCACAGATCCTGCAAAAGTTTTAAAGGAGATTGTGCCTGAATTTAATCACAATAAAAACGGAGAGTGATTAAATTCTAATTTTATTTTAAAATGATATAATATAAACTTTTAATTGATTAATAAAAATAAAAACGATACAATTACAGTTTTATGTAATTACATCAAGATAAAGGAAAAAAAGTGAAGTTATTAGTAGTTGATGATAGTTCTACCATGAGAAGAATAATCAAAAATACCCTTGTAAGATTAGGCCACAAGGATGTTTTAGAAGCTGAACACGGGGTTGAAGCTTGGGATTTACTTTCACAAAATGATGATATTAAAATTTTAATTACTGACTGGAATATGCCTGAAATGAATGGCTTGGAATTAGTAAAAAAAGTAAGAGCAGAAGAAAAATATGCTGATATGCCAATTATTATGGTAACTACAGAAGGTGGTAAAGCAGAAGTTATTACCGCCTTAAAAGCAGGCGTAAATAACTATATTGTAAAACCTTTTACTCCTCAAGTGTTAAAAGAAAAACTTGAAGATGTTTTAGGAACAAACGAAGGCTAATTATAAGTTTTTATGCAAACACATTATTACGAACTTTTTTTTCAAACAGACAAGGAATATTTAGATTTATTCCTTGATCTTATCTTTTCTCTAGAGATAGACGCTATAGAAGAAAAAAACAATGGTATTTATATAAGATCAGAAGAAGATATAGAACTCATTAAAATAGCCTTGCATGATTTTCATCAAAAATTATGTCAAAAACTAAATACTCATATTAATTTCCACTCTACCTTAGAAAAAAAAGAAAATAAAAATTGGATAGAAGAGTATAAAAAAGGTATACAAGCTTTGACGATCGATAATATCCATATTCACACCACTTGGCAAGAAGCTAAACAAGATAAAATTAATATCATTATAGATCCTGCTCTAGCTTTTGGCTCAGGACATCATGAGAGTACTTATACTTGTATAGAATTTCTACAAAAATATACAGATAATTCCAAATTTTGCTTAGATGTGGGTTGTGGAAGTGGAATTTTAAGCATTATCATGGCAAAACTTGGAGCCAAAGTACAAGCTTGCGATACAGATGAATTAGCTATAGTTGCAAGTAAAGAAAACGCAAAATTAAATCAAGTTAGCTTTGATGATATTTGGGTAGGTTCTATTAATAAAAGCTTACATAAATATGATATAGTTGTGGCAAATATCATTGCCGATATATTGATCATACTAGAAAAAGATCTTAAAGAAAAAACCAAAGAAGGTGGAATTTTGATCTTATCTGGTATATTAAATAAATATGAAGAAAGGATTAAAAATAAATTCAAAGATTTCACTTTGTTAGAATGCAAACACAAAGGAGAATGGTTGAGTTTAGTTTATAAAAAGGAATTGCAATAATGAATAAAAAACCAAATGATTTAAAAGATAATCAAAACAATAATAACTTTTTTAACAAAAATCCCATTTTTATTTTTGCCATTTTTGCCATTGTGATGATTCTTTTATTTAAAGGATTTTCAGATGATGGTAGCATGGGTATTATGGGCGGAGAAAACACTAAAAAAGTTACTTATTCTGAATTAAAAACTTTAATTGAAAATAATCAAATTGCCCAAGTTAATATAGGTCAAACTACTATAAAAGCTGTATCTAAAGCAGGAAATATGGTATATATTACCAAAAAAGTTCCAAATGATGCTACTTTTGTTCCTTTACTTGACTCAAAAGGCGTTTCCTATGGTGCTTTTAATGAAAGCAATTGGTTTATAGATATCTTACTTTCTTGGGTTTTGCCAGTATTTATTTTCTTTGGTATATGGATGTTTTTAGCTTCTCGTATGCAAAAAAATATGGGTGGATCTATACTTGGTATAGGAAGTTCTAAAAAACTTGTAAATTCAGAAAAACCGAAGGTTAAATTTAATGATGTTGCAGGTGTTGAAGAAGCAAAAGAAGAAGTTAAAGAAATTGTTGATTTTCTAAAATATCCTGAAAGATACATTAATCTTGGAGCAAAAATTCCAAAAGGACTTTTGCTTGTTGGCCCTCCAGGTACAGGTAAAACTTTGCTTGCAAAAGCAGTAGCAGGCGAAGCTGATGTGCCATTTTTTAGCGTATCAGGTTCATCTTTTATAGAAATGTTTGTTGGTGTTGGTGCTAGCAGGGTTAGAGATTTGTTTGAAAATGCTAAAAAAGAAGCTCCAGCTATTGTATTTATAGATGAAATCGATGCTATAGGTAAATCCCGTGCTGCAAGTGGCATGATGGGTGGAAATGATGAAAGAGAGCAAACTTTAAATCAACTTCTAGCAGAAATGGATGGCTTTGGTACTGAAAGCTCACCGGTAATCGTACTAGCAGCGACAAACCGTCCTGAAGTACTTGATGCAGCATTACTTAGACCGGGGCGTTTTGATAGGCAAGTTTTAGTAGATAAGCCTGATTTTAAAGGTAGATGTGATATTTTAAAAGTCCATATGAAAGATGTTAAAATTTCACCTGAAGTAAAAGTAGAAGATATTGCAAGATTAACAGCAGGTCTTGCGGGTGCTGATTTGGCAAATATCATTAATGAAGCAGCTTTGCTTGCAGGTAGGGATTCTAAAAAACATGTGGAACAAAAAGACTTAGTAGAGGCAGTAGAAAGAGCCATAGCAGGACTTGAGAAAAAATCACGCAGAATTAATGATAAAGAGAAAAAAATCGTAACTTATCATGAGTGCGGCCATGCTTTAATAGCTGAAACTACAAAAGGTGCTAAAAAAGTAAGTAAAGTTTCTGTTATTCCTCGTGGTTTAGCAGCTTTAGGATATACACTCAATACCCCTGAAGAAAATAAATTTTTAATGCAAAAACATGAACTTTTAGCTGAAGTTGATGTGCTTTTAGGAGGACGCGCAGCTGAAGAAATTTTCATTAAAGAAATTTCAACAGGTGCAAGCAATGACCTTGAGCGTGCAACTGATATCATCAAAGCTATGATTTCTATGTATGGTATGAGTGAAATTGCTGGCTTAATGGTACTTGAAAAGCAAAGAAATACTTTCTTAAGTGGCGGGCAAACTGTAAAAGATTATTCTGATAAAATGGCTCAAGATTTAGATGAGTATGTAAAGAAAACATTAGATGAACGCTATGCAGGCGTAAAAGAAATTTTAAAAACCTATAGCGGTGCTATAGAGGTGATGGTGCAAGCACTCTATGAAGAAGAAACTATTGATGGTGCCAAAGTAAGAGAGATTATTAAAAACTATGAAGAAGAAAATAATCTTCCAACACGCCTAGAAGAAAAAGAGCAAGAAGCTACTAAGGAAAACTAATGAAAACAAATTTTATTGCAAAAACTG
Source organism: Campylobacter sp. IFREMER_LSEM_CL2090 (assembly GCF_025771865.1). Classification (NCBI taxonomy): domain Bacteria; kingdom Pseudomonadati; phylum Campylobacterota; class Epsilonproteobacteria; order Campylobacterales; family Campylobacteraceae; genus Campylobacter; species Campylobacter sp. IFREMER_LSEM_CL2090. Next base: position 74,040 of record NZ_JAKMRA010000002.1, on the reverse strand, counting down.
GTTGGAGTTTGCTTATAGTTCTAGCTATAGTTTTTGCAATATTTCAATTTATATGGGGATTTTCTTGGCTTTTATGGTGTATTTTTATATTTTTTGCTTGTCTTTTTAGAACTAGTAAAATCGATTATATAGCAGATCCAAATACTATCATAGCTCCCATAGAAGGAAAAATCAAATGTATCAAAACAAGCTCATATAAAGAGCTTGGCGAGTGTATAGAAGTGCAAATTATCAATAATATTTTTTCCCAAGGAAATATCATAGCTCCGCTTGATATGAATATAGAAGAAACTAGAATAAGGCATGGACTTTTTTTATGTCCATTTATGAAAAATACAAATTTAATGGGTGAAAGAATGTTATTTTTAGCTAATTCCAAGAGCAAACAATGGGCATTACGCGTTATTTTTGGAGCATTAAATAGAAAAGCTCATATTGATGATTTTGGCCATCATTTAAACCATGGACAAAATATAGGTTTTATGTTTGATGGCAGTGTGAGTTTATTACTTCCAAAAGACACTAGAATTTGCGTAAATGAAAATGATAAAGTACGCATTGGTACATTAATAGGGTATTTAAATCCATGAATTTTAAACTAATTTATATTTTACCTAATCTTTTTACAGCCGCTTCCATATTTTTAGGTATTATTTCAGTGATTGCTTCTATTAATCAAAACTTTGATAAAGCATTAATTTATATCATTTTATCATTAATTTGCGATGGTTTAGATGGACGCGTTGCAAGAGCTACCAACTCTACTTCTAAATTTGGAGTTGAGTTTGACTCACTAGCTGATTTAATAGCCTTTGGTGTAGCACCTGCCATGCTTTTTTATATGAGCATAGGTTATGAATATGGTCGTTTTGGCTCATTAATAGCTGGTTTATTTGTAGTTTTTGGCGCTATACGCTTGGCAAGATTTAATGTCACAACAGGAACTTATGAACCATCGGTTTTTATAGGTCTACCTATACCAACAGCAGCAGTTGTAAGTGCTTTATGGGTAAGTGCTTATTTATATTATGATTTTTTACATGATTTTTCTTTAATAATAATATGTATCCAAATGCTTCTAGCCTTTTTAATGGTAAGCAACATAAGGTATCCAAGTTTTAAGAAAATCGATCTAAAAAGAGCAAATGTTTTGAAGGTGTTAATCCTTTTAGTAATTTTATTTTCTATGCTTTATCTGTATTTTTTAGAAAGTGCGTTAATCGTTGCAAGTTTATATGTGCTTTATGGAATCATTCGAAGCTTTTTTACTCTAGCCCGTAAATTTAAAAAAGATTAAAATTTTATTTTCACTTCACTTTTTGATAATATACTTTTCATTATTTTTCAAAAAGGAGTAAAAATGAATAAAAACAAATTATTCAGACAAATTCACATTTACATTAGTTTATTTTTCTTACCACTTGCATTTTTATATGCAATCACAGGTTTTGCCTATATAGCTGGTTATGATGGAGAAAGTGGAGCTGAAATTCAAAATTACAAAGTTCAAGCTATTATTCAAGAGGGTGCTGAAGCTGAATTTTTAATTGACTTTTTAAAGAAAAACAACTTAAAAATTCCTTCATCTTTGGAACCAAAACTCAACAAAAAAGGTAATGGTATAGAGCTTGGTACTATAAGCTATACTGCAAGTATTATTAAAATAGATGAAAACAATTATGAAATCATCACAAAAGAAAGAAGCTTACTTGGAAATATGATTTTGCTTCATAAAGACAAAGGTATGTGGTATTTTTCTGTGCTTGGGTTAGCTTTTGCGCTTGCTATGATAATCCTTTATATTTCAGGACTTTTAATCACTATCATAGCTATACGCAAAGACAGAGGCAAACAAATCGCAGTTTTAGGTGCTGGTTTTGTTATAACTTTAATCATAGCTTATCTTAGTGTATAAATTTAAGGTATATCTTATAAACAATAAGATATACTTTCCCTTTTAATACGGACAGATGGGTGAGTGGCTGAAACCACACCCCTGCTAAGGGTGCAGATCTTAACGGGTCTCGAGGGTTCAAATCCCTCTCTGTCCGCCACTATCTGAATACTATTTTTCCATAATAAAAGGGTATGAAAGAAATAAAAAAATAATACTTAATATTATAATTATTTATTATAACTATTATTTTTAATAAATATTTATATCAAAATCAATATTCTTTTCTAAATTATTTATATAAGAAACATAAACTTTATAAACCATTTCACAATTTGAATGACCTAAGATTTTACTTAACTCAATAGGACTTAAAGACTTTGATAAAAGTGCATTAGTTGCAAATGTATGACGCATTGAATAAAGTCGTCTATATTCTAAATTTAAATCTTTTAAAATTATTTTCCAATAATTTCGACTAAAAACATAATCATCTTTATAAGGATCTGAATACTGAGTTTCCAAAAGATAAGTATTATTTTTGTATTTATGAACATACTCATATAAATCACTATAAATAACATTAAATAAAGGTATTTTTCGAATGCTATAAAAAGTTTTAGGAGTGCTTTCTCCAAATCGCGACCGAGTAGAGTTTATATTTATAGTTTTAGCTTTAAAATCTATATCATTTATTTTTAATGCCAAAATCTCACCAGTTCTCATACCAGTAAAAAAACCTAATTTTAAAAATATTTGAAATTTATCATTATATTTTTTACTAAAATCAATAATTTTTAGAACTTCATCTTTAGAAAATGGCTTAATGCGTTTTTTTTGATGTTTTGGAAGTTTTATATTCTTTGTTGGATTTTTTAAAATTATTTCATCGTCTAAAGCTAAATCAAATATCTGACTTAAAATACCTAAATAATGCTTTTTTGACTTAATACTTACATCATTAATATTGCTTATCCAGTTTTTTATAATGGATGGTTTAATTTCACTTATATCATATTCAAAAAAATAAGAAAGACGATTTTTAATAATACCATTAACTTTATAATGTGTTGAAACTTTATAGTTATTTTGAGAAATTTTCAAAAATAATTCAGAATATGATTTAAAAGACATATTTATAACCTTTTTCAATCAAATAATCTTCTAAATCATCAATATCATTTATTTTTATTTTTTTAGCATCAATAAGCCCGCGTTCAATAGCTAAATTCACATGATATAAAATTTTTCCATCAATACCACAATATTTAAAATCATCGCTTTGAATTAATTTCATAAGTGCATAATCACTTAATGGATGTTTATTATTTCTCATTACAGAGAGAATGCCTGTATTTTCTCTTTTTTTGAATGATATTTTTTTATATCTTTTATATAATTTAGGATGTTTTTCTTTTTCATACTGATATACAATTCTTCCCATAAATTTATAAATTAATTTACAATTATCATACTCTATAGTTTCCTTATCATTCATAAAACAAAAATATTGCTTATCAAAACTCCATTCACAGACACAATCATCATTATTTATAAAATCAAATAAATTATAAAAATCTTTTTTAAAAAAATTAATTTTTCTATATATCCATAATGGAACAGGAGTTTTAGAAGTTAAAAATCTTCTTACTTTATGCTTAACATACCACGCACTTAAAAAATCTAAATCATGTCTATCATTGAAATTAATAAAAGTTTTATAAATATATTTCATAACATAGCCGGTAGGATTATTTAAAGACCATTGAAAACCATTAATTTCACCATTTAAAACTTGTTCTTTTGTAAGTTTATTGCCTTGTTTTAAGTTTTGAGGTGCATAGAATATTTTTTTATATATTTCAAAAGTATAATTAAACGCATATTTAGGAATATAAATTAAAGCGTGAATATGTGGAACTCCGTCCTTTTTATGCGGTTCAAAGCACCTGATATAAAGCTTTTTTAAACCTTTATATTTTCTATGAATTCTCATAATAAATAAATTCCATTGATAATTTAATAGTTTAATTAAATCTTTAATTGTAAAAGCTTCATTAATATTTATTTTATAATTTAAAGAATAATCAAGATATTTTCTATCAAATGGTTTAAAAGAAGTAAAATCGCCTTTTAAAGCATTTCTAAAACAACCATTAAGAGTAATAGTCAAAAAAACAGGCATTAGATCGTAATCAAATTGTAAGCTTGAAATAACATTACAACGATTAACAAGCTCAGCATAATATTTTTTACCAAAATTGGCAGAATATGACAAATCTAAAAAAGATTTTATTTCACCGGTAAAAGAAGTATAAAATCTATTAGAAAGATAATTTCTTTGATTATCTAATTTTAAATTACACAGCTCTAAATCTTTTAAACTTAGTCCATAACTTAAAGGTAAGAGTTTTTTATTAAATTGACAAGAGCTGTCATTATGTGCGACTGCGTCGCTCATAATGCCATCTTTTTTTAGATTGTAATTTATTGATTGATTAAATAAATTATTTTCCATTGCAACACCTTTATATAATTTATAATATTTCTATTGAGAGAGTTAAGACAGTATTACTAACTTGATTTCTTTCTATCTTAAATAAATAACCAAGAAGCCAAATATCTTTTAATAATGGAATACCAGATTCATAATTAATATTAGTTTGCTTATTAATTCCACTTAAAACCAATAAATCGCCCCGCTTAAGTGTATAAGATGATTTTAATTCTTTTTTAGAAGTAATAGGAGTTAGATTATTATTTGATATTAAATCTTCAACAATTAAATGTAAATCAAAATCAACTAAATCACCTATAATTAAAGGTTTTAACCTAACTTGTAATCCTACATCTTTATAATCATAACTTGAATTTTGAGCAACTTCAGTATTAGAAACTTGTGTAGTAGATTTTAAAAATGGAATATTTTGAACAGAACTAAAAAACACTTCAGAATTAGATCTAGCGACCAAAAAAGGATTAGAAACGATTTTGGTAATACCTTTATTTTCTAAAAAGCTAAGAGTTGAATAAAAACTCTTTTTATCAACTTCAATAATATTATTTTCAGTTGAATAAGGAATAGTAATTAAATTAACATAGAAATTAAAATTATTGATAGAATTATTTTTTAAACGAGCTTTTAAGGTAGAACCCATATCTTTTAAATTATCAAGATTAGTTTCTAAGATAGTGATTTTAAACTTTAATTGTTTTAAATCAAAACTATCAATATCATTAATAGCACTTTTTAACTTAGAATATATGAAATCATCACTTAAAAAAGAAATAGAATTAGAACGATAAATATAGGTAGAATTAATATCATAAATATTTAAAAGAGAAGATATATCATCATAAGAATTTTTATTAAGTCTTATATATCTTAAATTCTTATTATTATTTTTATTTTTTAAATAACTTAAATTATTATCTTTAAAATTATTTTCATACACATAATAAAAAGATCCGGTAAAAGCAAGCTTTAGATTTTGAAGCTTTAAAGCACTTTCAAAAACATCTAAAGTAATATTAGGAAAATTTTTATTAGTATAAAAAATATATTTATCAGGATTAATATTAGAACTTACCAAAATATCAACATTATTATAAGTGGAAGCTAACTCAGCATATTCAAATATATTATTTGAAAAAGTATGACCAAATAAAAAACTAAAACTTAAAAGAATTAAAACTAGTTGTTTTTTCATTAGATTTATCATTTTTTTTAACACCTTTCTTAAGATTATCAAAAACTTCAATTTTAAAGACTAAAAAATAAGAATATCCCTTAAAAATTTTTGTTTTATGAATAAAAACAGGATTGTAAAAATTAAGAATTTCATCAAAATAATCTCTAGGAATACTAAAAAAAGAATTATCATCCTTATCAACAATATTACATTCAAGTTGAATACAATTAACCTTATAAACAAAAGTAGAATTAAAATCTTTAACATTATCAGAAAAATCATTTAAATAATTACTTGTTTTAAATAAAGGAAATGAAGAATTATTATCAAAGTTAAAAGTTAAGTTATTTTCATCAGAATTAATTTTAGGTATATCATTTGAATTAGTATTAAAATAATTTAAAAAAATATAGAAAAATAAAATTAAAAGAAAAAAAGAAATAAAAGCAAAAATAAAAATTTTAGTAAAAAAAGATTTATTAGAGCTAGATTTCCCAGACTGATAAAGATTAAAAACTTCTTGATTAGCTTTTAAAGAAAATCTAAAAACTAAATCTTTGCCATACATTTTATAAGATGAAAATTGAGCGTATCTAAAAGAATTTTTACTTATTCTTTTACCACTATCTAAAGCTTTATAAAAAAACTCAGCAACTCTTTTATATTCATTAGAAACTAAACTTAAATCTTGAGTGATTAAAATAATTTCTTGATGTATATGACGATGATATGTTAACCACCAAATTAAAATTTTATCATCTTTATTTTTAAAAACATTGTGTATCTCATCAATAATAAACATTGATTTAAATAATTTCAATTCATTGGCTTTAATATTTATTTCATCATCATTAGCACTATTAGAATATAAATTATAAAGTTCTGATAGATACAAATAAAAAACATCAAAATCAAACTTTAAAAGCTTATTGCTAATATCAAATTTTAAGCCATTTATATTAGTATAGCAATAAAGATAATCAAAAGTCTTAATTTTTCTTTTAATTTCAAAACCTAATATTTTTTTATTCTTTAAAGTAGGCTCAACAAAATATTCATATAGCTTATTTACCGCAAAATAAGTTTTACCACTTCCAGGATTGCCAACAATATAAGTAATAGCCATTTTTACTCCTTAATAGAAATAATTACAGCTAAAACAGAATTTCTAATATGAAAAAGAACAGACCAAAGAAGTTTAGAAAAAATTAAAACAAAAACACTAATTAAAATAGGAGAAAAAACAGAAAAAACATCATTAAAAGCCTTAAAAAATCCAAGAGATGAAAATACAGACAAAACATTTAAAAATATATCATCTGAACTTAAAAATAAAGAATTGATATATTCAAAAAAATTATTTATTTCATTAAAAACAAAAATTATAATTTTTGCAAACGATAAAAGACCAGCAAAAAAAGCCAAAAAAAATAAAGAATTTATAGCAATGATCGTAACAAAACTAGAAATTCTTAAACTAGCTTCAATAACATATCTTTTAAAAAAATCACCAAAAAAAGCAAGCGTAGCTACAATAATTTGAAACATATTATTCCTTTAAAGATTAATTAAAAACTTAAGAGAAAAACGCCAAATAACCCTGATAAAAAATAAGAAAAAAAGGCAATAAAAGAAAACATAGAAAACGCCTGATAATTTACTTGTAAATTCACAAAAATCAATTTTTATTTCATTTTTACCATCTATATAATCAAAATCAAAAGTTAAAGGACAAGTATTTGTCTGTATTGGAAAATCTATAGATTTAAAACCACTTTCAACAACAGATATAAAATCATTTATAGAATTAGAAAAAGACTTATATTGATTATTCAAATCATCAGAAAAAGATAAAAAATCTGATTTTAAAGAATCAATAAAACTATTATAGCTACCAAAATCAGATCCATCATAAGAACCGCAATTATTATCTTTACAAACATTATCGCCATTAGAACCATTTCCATTATTAGAACCATTTCCAACAGGATTAGAGCTATTACTATTATTAGAGCTATTACTATTATTAGAACCATTTCCAACAGGATTAGAAGGTTTTATAGAAGAACAATTACTACCAATACATAACTTATTATTATCCTTAATAGAAGTTCTTTCATCACTATGACCAAAATGAAAACAATTATTATCAATACAAATAGTATTATTTTTACTAAAGCCTGATCCTTTATTAATAGAAGAACACTTACCATTAATACAGATTTTATTGTCTTTTACATCAGTATTATCATCAGCTTTAAAACAACTATTACCATCAAAACAAATATTATCATTATCTTTAGAAATACTAATTTCAGAACCACTAGAAGATGGGGTAGAAGGTTTATGAAAAGGTATATTATTAGAACTAGTATTTTCATTTGAAATAAAACTACAATGATGCTCAATACAAGAAGGAGTAAAATTATCTTTAGAAAAATCAATAATATTAGGGCAATTATAATTTATATAAGTAGTTTCATCAGCACAAATACTAACACAATTATAACCTTTACCACCATTAGAAATACCAAGAACGCTATCAATGTATTTTAAACCACCATTTTCAAAACACTGAGCTTTAGCATAAGAATAGGGATTAGATATACTTTCTTTATCAATCAAAGAAACACATTTATTTTTAAAACTATCAGCTATTTCACCAGGTTGGCAAGGAACGCAAGTAACAGAATTAACGCTATCATCAATTTTAAAAATATAATTATCTTCACAAGGTTCATGAATTTTTTTATAAAAAGTTTGATAAAATTTCTGAACTTGTAAACCTCTTTGCAATTCAATATTAACATATTCTCCATTATAAGAGCCTTCGCAACCTTCATCTTCACTGTTCATGATAAAAGGAGAATTATAGTAATTATCACCGCCGTCGGTGTATATATAACCTTCTTCATAATCAAAAATAGAATCTAAAGGACGCAAACAACTATTATCAATCTCTTTCAGGGTATTTGGCTTTCCAAAACTAAGTAAAATACCAATTTCACCACCACCGAAATGAACATCATCTATAAATAATTTTCCGTAAATATAATTATCATTAATAACATGAACTTCATAAAATGCAGTATCTGGAACTTTAAAATCATACTTATCATAAAAATAGTCAGAATATGGATATCTTGAATCAGCTACAGTAAAATCTTGATAATCAGGATCTAACTCCTTAGATGAGTTAAAATAGAGTGCTCCACGCTCACTGACTACAAAACCAATCTCACTAAAAGCAAAATTAGCACTAAAATGTGCATTACCAATAAAATTTTTAGGAAAAGAACGATTTAGCCAATCCGAAGGAGAATAATACACAGGCCAAAAAGCAAAAGAAAAATCAAGAAAAAATAACAAAGAAATTAAAAAACGCATTTACTTCATCCAACGACTAACAAATAAAACCAAAATAAGCAAAATAGGAGTTATACCAACAATAAAATATATGAAAATACTAAAAAAGAAATCAAAACTAACAACGCCTGTTATGTTAAGAATACCACTCATAAAAACACCTTTTAAGACTTAAAAGAAGCTATCAAAAGCACCACAAGAAGCAAAAGAGAAAAACCACAAAGAATACCTGTTAAACTCATTAAAAAATTATAGTTTTGCTGACCCAAAATATATAAAACTTCCAAAGGTAATTCAAGTTTCATAAAAAAATCCTTTAAAATAGGCTTTGAAAGTGTTACACATCGCCGAGAAGTTTTTAAAAAGCCTTTAAGTTGAATTGTCGGCGCTAGGCACTATTTTTTTTAAAAAAATAGTGCAAAAAAACTAATCAACAACATCATTTAAGATTTTAATTGAAATTAATACAGATTTAGCAATAAAAAAAGTTGCTATAAGTAAAGCGATAAGCGAATTAGCAAAAAGAATTAATTTACCTACATCAAATACATTGCTAAAACCAAAACCCATAAAAAAACCTTAAATTGACTTAAGCATTTTTATACCGGCTTTAACAGCAACTATAGTCCCAATAGCAGCGATGACAATAGCAACACCACCAAAAAAGGGAGCCATATCAAGAGAACCACTCATAACACCAGCTTCGCTAACAGTAACAGCAGCCGAAGCAAAAGATGCAAAAGATGCAACACCAAAAGCAGAAGCTAACATTTTATGTTTAGAAATTTTCTTTAACATAACAATTCCTTATATTTTTATTAGAGAATTTAAATTCTCTTATATTTTCAACACCAAAAAATATAAGAAAATTCAAAAAGAAGTATTTAAAATATTTTAAATACTTCAAAAAAATTATTTTTTATCGGATTTTTTAAACTCGACACCTAAAAAATGTTCTATTGGATTATTCACTCTAACAACTCCATTATTATCAGGAATACCACCGTCAATAACAATAATTTCTTTATTTTTAAACTTATTGCGGATAAATGAGAGAACTTGACCAGCGGTTAAATTATCAGGGCAAATAATACGAAAGATAAGTTCTTTTTTAATAGTATCCAAAACGCCGGTTTTTTCATTTAAAACATCATAAACATTAGATGATTCTATTCTAACACTAGCAGAATAAGTCCTACCATCAAAAGAACCTTCAGCAACAGATCTAACAAGACCATTTGAAAGACTATAATTAATTAAATAATCTTGACTTACAATTTCCATTTTTACACCTTTCAAAAAAAATTAACACCTTTAAAAAAACTCCCTTTCAAGGTGTTAAGAAAAAAGGGAGCAGAGCAAAAGCTCAAAAATTAAATTCTAATAATTTGACTTTTCAGCTTTTGAAAAATTTAAAAAAATTTAGTAAAATTAAAAATAATTAAAAAAATGAATTTATAATATTTCAATTATTATAATTATTTAAAATTAGAATAAACTTAAATATTATAAAAAATTTCAATTAATTAAAAAATTATAATAGTTTATAAAAAAGAAATAGCAAAAAAATAATATTTAATTTATTTGTAATATACATCAAATAAATTAAATTAAAGAAAGAAATAAAAAATGGATAAAAAAGAAATAGCAAAAAGAATAAATGTAACAATTACAACACTGTATAATTGGCAAAAAACAAAACCAGAATTAATAAAACTTATAGAATATGGATTAAAATATGAAAATGGTGGAGAAATAGGACAAAGCGAGATAATAAAATATTTTAATGAAATTAAAGAAAAGAAAAAAGAAAAAGAAAAGAAAAATAATCTAATGGAAAGCAAGTTATTAGAACTTTTTGAGAAATTAAACGAAAAGGAAAAAAAATTCTATATTGCTGATATAGAAGCTAGAATATTAAAAAAAGAAATAGAATGAGTAAAAGAATCTTGATTTAAAAAAGAAATAAAAGAAAGAAATCAAGATTCTAAAAAATAGCATTTGTAATTAATTACGATTATAAATTATAGTATATTTATTTATTATTTTTATAAAAAATAAAATAAAAAATAAAAATTTAAAAGAAAATGTTACTTTTATAAATACCAAGTATTATAATTTGATCTTTGTTTGTATCAATTAAATAAGGGATAACATAACCTTTAAAAATTAAATCTCTTATATTTTCATCATCAAAAGATAAAGATTTTCTATTTTTATAAGGCATAAAAGAAAGATTATGAATACTTTGTTCTAATTTATCTAAAAATAAATTAGCTTGTTTTACACTATCCAATGAAATAAAATCAGATATTACCCCTAATTCATTTAAAAAACGATCAGTTTGTATGATCTGCATTTATTTTAGACCTAACTTTTGAAAAAACTTCATCAGAAGTATATGTTTTTAATTTTCCTTGTTTATAAAGTTCTATATCTTTTTTATAATCTTCTATTCTTATCTTATGCTCTAAATAGGTTAAAGCGAGTTCTAAAACTTCTTTTTGACTTAAATTGTTATCTTTACAATAATTAGTTAAAAAATGTTCTGATTCTCTTGAAAGCTCTAAATACATATAACAATCCTTTCTTTTTTTGAAAATTATAACAAAAAAACATAATAAAATATTTTTATGAAAAAATCAATATTTATTAGGGTTCAAATCCCTCTCTGTCCGCCACCTTATAAATTTCATTTTATTTCATCTATTTTAGTAATTTTTATTGTTATAATTAATACCATCAAAACTTAATAAATCTAAAGGCAAGCTTCACATACTATGCAAATTTACGCTTCTATTGACTTGAAATCTTTTTATGCATCAGCTGAGTGCGTTTTAAGAAATTTAGATCCTTTAACAACTAATCTTATTGTAGCAGATGAAACAAGAACGGACAAAACCATCATACTAGCAGTTTCACCCGCGTTAAAAACTTACAATATACCCGGTAGATTAAGACTTTTTGAGTTTAAACAAAAAATCCATTTAATCAACCAAGAAAGACTAAAACAAGCTCAAAAACACCACTTTAAAGCTAAAAGTTTTAATATATTGGAACTTGAAAATGATTTAAATTTAGAATTAGACTACATTATTGCTAAGCCTAGAATGGCTACTTATATAGAATTTAGCACAAAAATATACAGCATTTATTTGAAGTATTTTGATGCTAAAGATATTCATATATACTCTATTGATGAGGTTTTTATTGATCTTAGTTCTTATCTTGAAAAATACAAACTTTCAGCTTATGAGCTACTTACTAAGGTTTTACTTGATATTTCACACACAAGTAAAATCACCGCAACAGCAGGTATAGGCACAAATTTATACTTAGCTAAAATTGCTATGGATATACTCGCTAAAAGACAAAAAGTAGATGAAAATGGCTTGCTTATAGCCTTTTTAGATGAAAAATTATATAGATATAAATTGTGGCAGCATAAACCTTTAAAAGATTTTTGGCGTATAGGTAAAGGTATTGCCTTAAAACTTGCAGATTTAAACATTTATACTATGGGAGATCTTGCAAGATTTTCTTTAAAACATGAAGACTTGCTTTATAAACACTTTGGTGTTAATGCTGAACTTTTGATCGATCATGCATGGGGTATTGAAACTTGCACAATGAAAGATATTAAAAATTACAAATCACAAAATCACTCTAAAATCATGGCTAAAGTTTTACCTTTTGCATATGATAATAATCAAACAATAAAGGTTTTAAAAGAACTTGTAGATCATTTGGTACTTGAACTTATACAAAATAACCTTAAAACAAACCATATCACACTAGATATACAATATGATAAAAGCAATTTAGAAAATTCAAGTTTTTTGAGTTCTTATAAAGGAGCTATTACTAAAGATAATTACGGAAGAGCTATGCCTAAAAATGCTCACGGAAGTATGAATTTAGAAAATTTTACCCATTCTTTAAAAATCATCAACAAAAAAACCTTAGAACTTTTTTATAAAATCAGTGATAAAAACTTAAGTATTAGAAAAATCAGCCTAAGTTTAAATAATATCACAGATAAAGCTCAAGAAAATTTCCAAGAATTAAATTTATTTAGTGATTTTAACGCAATTTCACAAGAAAAAAATCAACTTGAAAAAGAAGAAAAGCTCCAAAAAGCAAGACTTCAAATCATGCAAAAATTTGGTAAAAAAGCTATTTTAAAAGCTTCAAGCTTGGATGATGAGACTAAAGAAATTACTTCTTTAATAGGAGGTCATAATGCATGATGATTATAAAGATATAATAGATATAAAATATCAAAAATCAAAACAATTTCCACCAATGTCAAGAGAAAAAAGAGCGGCACAATTTGCTCCATTTTCAGTACTAAATGGCTTTAGTAAAGCTATTTTAAAAACGCAAAAAGATATGGAAAAAGCATTAGAAAATAGTAAATATCAAGAAGAAAGCTAAGTTCTTCTTGATAAAATTTTATTTTACATTAGAGTATTTTTCAAACTCTCCACTTTCATCGATTTCATTGCCATAAAGTTTGTGTAATTCATAGTAGTATTTTACAAATTCTTTACACTCTTCATCAAGTGGTAAAAATACCTCATCTTCTAAAACACAAAATTCATCTAAATAATTTTTAGCATCTTCTTTTAACATATAATGTCTTGCTAGCTTATAATAATTTTGCATAAACACAGCCTTAAAACTCTCGTAAGCTTCCTCATCAAATTTAATGTTTAATTTCTCATTTGCAAAAGATAACACCCCTGATTTAAACAACAATGACAAATGAATCAAACCTTCTGTATAATAAGGCTTAACCTCCTCTACTCTTTGCCAAGCAATCAATCCTATAGCCCTTTTAATAAGCTCATAAAATACAGGAAGCTTTAAATCATCTTCTTCATGTAAAAAGAAATTTACAAGCCCGCCCGCAGTAGCTTTAAACTCTTCTATATTTTTAAACACACCACTTTCATTCATTTTCTTTTCGCTATCATTTGCCACAAAGAAAATATGCCCAAACTCATGACCTATGGTAGAAACTTCATAAATTCTTTTCCATAATTTTTCATTGTAAAATAAAATTTCTCTACCATAATCTAAAAATTCTTTTTCAAATACCATAGAAGAAAGCTTCATAAAAGGCTTGGTTTTAGCATTTTCATAAACATAATTTAAAAAAGCAAAGATCTTTTTACCTGCTATATTGCTTACATACTCATCATTTGGCACTACTTGAGCGGAAAAAAGCCCCTTAAGCTCTGCTCCATAAAAAATCATAGGCATACAAATATAAAGCTGAGTTTTTTCAAGATTAAAATTCACTTCATCAAACAAAGCTTCATCTTCTTCATCTAAATTTGCATACACCATTGCAAAACTTTCTTTGATTTTATCTTTAAACTCACTCCCATTAAAATCACTCACATCTTCTAAGCGTATATCCCACTCAAGTGCTACTGCATGTGTATAAGAGTCCTCATAGTATTCTAAAGGATGGCCAATTTGTAATGGACATTTTACTTCCATCCACGCAAGCTCTGCTTCTTGCCATTTTTTAACTACTTCATTATTATCTTTTTCACAAAATGCAAATTTTAATTTTTCTATATAATCAATATAAGCATTTTTTTCATCATCTAGCACACAATTTCTTAGTTTTTCTAAAAGTTTATCAAACTCATATTCAAGCTTTAAAACTTCATTTTCAAAAGCTTTTGCATAAGGTAAAAATCTCCAAAGTGTTCCTATTTTAACTAAAGCTCCATAGCTTCTTTCACAAATTTCACCATCTTGATTAAGCTGATAAAGCTCATTTTGTTTTAAAAACTCCAAAGCATCGCTTAAATTTGGAAATTGTTCTTTTAAGATTTTATTATTTGTATCTAAAATTTGCTTGCTCCAAACAAGCTCAAAAGAATTCATAACTACGCCTATATTATGCACACCTTGAACTAGAGCCAAATAAAACTCATCAAGTAAATTTTTACTCTTAATCTCATCGATTAAATCTTGATGTTCTACTTCATAAAAGGCTCTTACTAAAGAAAAAACTTTATATTTTATTTGAGAAATTTCTTCTTCATTTAAACCTTTTTTCTCAAGTTCTTGGACTAAATTTTCCTCTTTTAAATCCACCAAACGACGCAACATTGCTAAAACATTGCTTTTTTCATTTTCAAGATTAGCTAGTTCTAAAGCTCTATCTATCAAAGGATGACTTTGATTAGTTTGAAGTATATTATAAAGACTATTGATATTTTGTTTCCTATTTTTCACAATTTTTGCTATTTGCTTAAAATCATTCATTTTTTACCTTTCTTTATTTTTAAAACTTAATTATAATGTTTTTTTCAAAACACAAGGAGAATGTATGAAAGATATGGGAGAACCTAAACTAAGAGTTATAGCTATGCCAAGCAATACAAACCCCGCTGGTAATATCTTTGGTGGTTGGATCATGTCACAAATTGATCTAGCTGGAGCCATTGCAGCAAGGGAGCTTTCTCCGCAAAGAGTAGTAACTGTAGCAGTGGATAAGATCATTTTTAAAGAACCAATTTTCGTAGGTGATTTGGTATCTTGCTATGCAAAAATCATCAAAGCAGGTAATACTTCTATCACCGTAGAAGTAGAAGTAGTTACCCAAAGAGCCAATGATTATGGCCGTGTATATTGCATGCATGTAACTTCAGCTGTGGTAACTTATGTAAGTGTAGATAAAGACGGAAATAAACTTCCTATTGATGCGGATTTAAAAAGATTGCACGGCTTTTGATATGTTTTATTGTATTTTCAAAAAAAATTTTATATCATCACAGAAAACTTTCTAAGGCTTATATATGCGCGGATATAAAATATTTTCTGGTTCAGCAAATGAGGAATTTGCTAAAAAAATCTCAAAATACCTTTCACTGCCTCTAAGCAATGCGGGTGTGAAACGTTTTAGTGATGGTGAAATTAGCATTCAAATAGATGAAAGCGTGCGTGGTAAAGATGTATTTATCATTCAAAGTACTTGTGCTCCAACAAATGATAATCTAATGGAACTTTTAATCATGACAGATGCTCTGCGTCGCTCAAGTGCAAGCTCTATCACAGCTATCATCCCTTATTTTGGTTACGCTAGACAAGATAGAAAAGCAAGTCCTAGGGTGCCTATTACTGCAAAATTAGTAGCAAATCTTATAGAATCAGCCGGTGTGGATAGAGTAGCTACCATAGACTTACATGCTGGACAAATTCAAGGCTTTTTTGATATACCTGTAGATAATCTTTATGGGAGTATTATTTTTAATGATTATATTAAAAATAAAAACTATAAAAATCCTATCATTGCAAGTCCTGATATAGGCGGTATAGCAAGAGCTAGGAGCGTAGCAAAAGCTTTAGGACTTGATATAGTTATAGTAGATAAAAGACGCGAAAAGGCTAATGAAAGCGAAGTGATGAATGTCATCGGTGATGTAAAAGATAAAGAAGTTATTTTGGTAGATGATATCATTGATACAGCAGGAACCATAGTAAAAGCTGCTGAAGTATTTAAAAACAAAGGTGCAAAGTCAGTTATAGCTTGCTGTACCCACCCTGTACTTAGCGGCGTAGCTTATGAAAGAATAGCCAAAGATGCGCTTGATGAGCTAGTAGTAACTGACACTATACCTTTAAAACAACAAATGGATAAAATCAAAGTCCTAAGCGTAGCACCTATTTTTGGCGAGGTAATACGCAGAGTTTATCACAATGAAAGCGTAAATTCTTTATTTGTATAAATTCTTTGCAAGGATAGCCTTGCAAAGAAAATCTAAACTTCAATAATTCTACAATTTTATATTAATTAAAAATATATTTTGATATAATTAATAAATTATTATTAATTAAGGAGTTATTATGATTAAAAATTTAATCATAAAATTTGGTAGAACTTTGCTAGATATAGCAGCTGCATTAAGCTTTATTATAGCGATTATTTATTCTATTGCGCTGATGTTTACTCTAGGATTTATAGTAGGTCTAGTAACACTTATTGGATCTTTAGTTGCGATATTTTTAAGCTTTTTTGTGATTTACCTTGTCATAGATATAAGAGATGCACTAGTTAATAAAAACTAATTACTGGTGGAGACGAGGGGAATTGAACCCCTGTCCAAAAATAAAACAACCACGGCATCTACATGCTTAGCAAAGGTGAAAATTTCATCTAGCCAAACTCACCTTCCAAAATTTCAAGCTAGACTAAGACTTTAACTTCAATCAAAACTTGTCAAATTTCAATCTACACTATCGAAAATGACCAAATCCTAAGCTAGATAGTATCACTTAAAATTCAGGCTCAACTGAACTTACGCAGCTTTAGCGTAAGCAGGAGCAAATTTAACGTTGTTTGCGTTTAATTTTAATTTGAGCTTTATACGCTTTGCTCAAAGCGACATGCCACCAAGGCCACTCTACTCCTGTCGAAGCCAAGTCGTCCCCGTTATTTAGAAATTTTATCAGGAACATTTGCAATTTGAGGGTTAAATACACTTAAAAAAGAAGCATTTTTTTCATAATCACTGCAATATCTATCAAGCTGCTCACCCACTAAAAACATCCAATCCACAAATTCATCGCTAGCAGGCCCATCAAATTTAGCTGCTTCTTGCATAATTTCCTCACAAAATGTGCAAAAATTTGCAATCTCATCTAAATTTAATCTTTTAGCAGCCCAAACTACATTGTGGATATTTTGCTCTAAGTCTTTTAAAGCTTCTTTGTATTTTGAGCTATCACTGCTTAGCTTTACTATCAAAGGCTCTAAAACATCACAAAGACTTCTAAAAAAATACAAAAAACGCTCGATTTCTTCAAGCTCGTAATCTAACTCTAATTGCTCTAAAATTCCCATAAAAACTTCTATAATCTAAGTTTAAATGTTTATTTTAGCAAATTTTAGATAAAATTAAAATTTCTTACAAAATAAAATGGAAAAAATATGGATAGAATCGTAGAGATTGAAAAATTCTCCCCTGATGAAACTTATGAAACAAGCCTTAGACCTTCAAATTTTGACGGCTACATAGGACAAGAAAACATTAAAAAAAATTTAGAAATTTTTATCAAAGCTGCTAAAAAAAGAAATGAATGTCTAGATCATATCCTTTTTAGCGGGCCTGCAGGACTTGGTAAGACAACTTTAGCAAACATTATCTCATATGAAATGAATGCAAATATCAAAACTACCGCTGCACCCATGATAGAAAAAAGCGGGGACTTAGCTGCGATTTTAACTAATCTTAGCGAGGGAGATATTTTATTTATCGATGAAATTCATCGCTTAAGTCCCGCCATAGAAGAAGTACTTTACCCTGCTATGGAGGATTTTCGTCTTGATATTATCATCGGTAGTGGCCCTGCTGCACAAACGATAAAAATCGATTTACCCAAATTTACTTTAATAGGTGCTACTACAAGAGCAGGTATGCTAAGTAATCCTTTACGCGATCGCTTTGGTATGCAATTTCGCTTGGAATTTTATAAAAATGAAGAGCTTGCTATCATTTTAGAAAAAGCAGCTCTAAAGCTTAATAAAACTTGTGAAAAAAAAGCTTCTTTAGAAATAGCCAAACGCAGTCGCTC
This sequence comes from Campylobacter sp. IFREMER_LSEM_CL2090, assembly GCF_025771865.1. Classification (NCBI taxonomy): domain Bacteria; kingdom Pseudomonadati; phylum Campylobacterota; class Epsilonproteobacteria; order Campylobacterales; family Campylobacteraceae; genus Campylobacter; species Campylobacter sp. IFREMER_LSEM_CL2090. The sequence goes on along the minus strand of NZ_JAKMRA010000002.1, from coordinate 55,488 downwards.
AACCCCAAGAATAGCATTAAGATTGCTTAAGCGTGTAAGAGACTTTGCTGATGTAAATGATGAAGAAATCATTAGCGAAAAAAGAGCTAAACAAGCACTTGATTCCTTAGGGGTAAATGAGCTTGGTTTTGACGCGATGGATTTGCGGTATTTAGAGCTTTTAACTGAAGCTAAAAGAAAACCTATAGGACTTTCTAGTATAGCTGCAGCATTAAGTGAGGATGAAAATACCATAGAAGATGTGATAGAGCCATATTTACTAGCAAATGGCTATATAGAAAGAACAGCCAAAGGTCGCATTGCAAGCTTAAAAAGCTTTGATGTTTTAAAATTAAAATATAACAAAGGTTTATTTGATGAAAAGTAGTAATTTTTTCTTGATTAGTTTTATTTTGATCATTTTATTTTGGGTACTTTTTTTATTTAAACCTTTTTTGATGAATATAGCCATAGCAAGTTTAATGGCTGTTTCTACTTCTAATGTTAATGTTAAATTTTTAAGTATTTTCAAAGGTAAAAAAGTCGTTGCTGCAGCAGCTACTACTGCTTTTATGCTGGCTTTATTTTTTATCCCTTTTGTATATGCTATTATAGAGCTAGCAAAGGCTGCAAAAGGTTTTGATATAAGCTATTTTCACAATACCATAGAATATTTTAAAAATTATTCCCTACACCTACCCGAATCTTTAAGCTTTATAGAACCCAAAATCAAAGAAGCATTAGCAAGTATTGACTTAAATTCTATCTCTAAAAATGTTTTAACCTATCTTTCAAGCGCAACTAAATTTGGCACTAAATTTCTAACTGACATGGTATTAATTTGCGTATTTTATTTCTTTGCTAATCTTTATGGAGCCCAACTCATTGGCTATATAAAAAGCATAGTGCCTATGAAAAAAGAAGAAACTCAAGGCATTTTAAGTGAAGTGAGTAATGTAATGTCTGTGGTGTTTTATTCTATGGTGCTAAATGCCATTTTACAAGGGGTGCTTTTTGCTATCATTACTAAATTTTATGGTTATGATGCGATTTTAATGGGAATATTATTTTGCTTTAGCTCTTTAATCCCTGTGGTAGGTGGAGCTTTAGTTTATGTGCCTGTCTCTTTATATGAATTTGCAAATAACAATCTAAGCGGTGCTTTAGTGATTTTCATTTATAGCGTGGTAATGATATCTTTTATCGCAGATACTTTAGTAAAACCCTATATCATTAAATGGATCAATGAAAAACTTGTTCAAATTCCAACACAAATTAACGAACTTTTAATTTTCTTTGCGATGATAGCAGGAATTTCAAGTTTTGGCTTTTGGGGTATTATCCTTGGACCTGCTATTTTAACTTTCTTTATTTCTACTTTAAAATTATATGTGATTTTAAAAGAAAAGCATTTTGTATAAAAGCGATTATTTTTCAATAATCGCTAAAATTTCTTCTTCGCTTGTAAGTTTTTTGTTGTATTTAATCACTAAAAATTTAGAGTTTTTATACACATCTAAAACTCCATTTATGCCTTTAATCATATTTAAATCATGTTTTGTTTCTAAAGATAAATAGACATTTTTAAAATCTGCCGGACTTTGTAAAAACAAAAGCAATACAAACCAAATTATAGACAAAGCTATCAAAATAAAAGCAAGAGCAACTAAACTAAAATGGTGTAAAAAATACCCTCCAACGACACCACCTAAAAAGCTTCCAAAATAGCCAAAAGCATTAAACACACCCAAAGCTGCGCCTTTTTCATTTACCTTAGCAAATTTACTTGCACAGCTTTGCATAATAGGCTCATGTAAATTAAATCCTATAAAAAACACTACAACACCCACCATAAACACTAAAGCATTATGCGAAAAAGCAAATATAATATAAGCAATGATAAAAAACGCCACACCTAAAAGCAATATCTCTTTACTTAAGCCTCTTTTTTCTCCCAAAGATCCTGATAAACCCATAGCTAAAAACCCAAGCACCATAGAGCTAACATAAACATGCCATAAATTCTCACTCGGGTAATTAAACTCATGTACTAAAACCAAAGGAATACTTAAAAACGCAATACTCATAAGCATTTTTTGCATACAATTAGTAAGATTCATCAAAGCTAAGTTTTTTTCTTTTAAAAGTTTTTTTAATGGGGTTTTAGTATTTTCATGTACTATTGTATGCTCTTTTGGCACAACGCTAAATAAAAGCACGATACAAATTAAACTCAAAATAGCACTTAAATCAAACAAACTTGAAAGTCCAAATTTAGCACTCATTAAAGGAGAAAGCACTAAAGAAGCTGCAAAAGAAAGTCCTATAAATGAACCCATGATAGCCATGGCCTTACCACGATTTTCTTCATTGATAAAATCACTTATCATAGCAGTAGCTACTGCTCCTATGGCTCCTGCTCCTTGTAAAAGCCTTCCAAACATCATCGTATAAATATCATCAGCATATGAACACACCAAAGAACCTATGATAAACACCACAAGTCCTATTAGCATAGTTTTTTTACGCCCTATTTTATCTGAAATAATACCAAAAGGAACTTGCAATGCCATTTGAGTTAGAGCATACACACCTACTAAAAGCCCTACTAAAAACTCATTAGCTCCTTTTAAATTTAAAGCATATAAACTTAAAACCGGCAAAACTATAAACAATCCAAAAAATCTAGTTCCTACAATAAAAGACAAAGGTAAAACAGTTTTTAACATCTTTTCTCCTTATAAAGGATAATTTTACTATGATTTTGATAAACTTTTTTTAAAGTCAAAACAAAAAGAGTAATTTATGAAGAAAAAATTAAAAATCATTCTAGCAACTTCTAATGCACACAAAGTAGAAGAAATCAAAAAATTTTTAACTACTTATGAAATTTATGCCTTAAATGAAATCATCACTCCTTTTGAAATTATCGAAGATGGCACAAGTTTTAAAGAAAATGCTTTAATAAAATCTAAAGCCATTTTTAATGCTTTAGACAAAAAACAAAATGAATTTATCACCTTAAGTGATGACAGTGGTATAAGCGTAGAGGCTTTAGACAATGCACCAGGGATTTTTTCTGCAAGATACTCTCAAGAAGGCACTGATGAGGCCAATAGAAACAAACTCATCCAAGCCCTACATAAAAAAAACTTACATCAAAGCAAAGCTTTTTACACTGCAGCCATAGCCATAAGCTCAAAATATGGACATTTTAGCACGCATGGATATATGCATGGCCTTGCTATTGATACTCCAAGGGGCAATAATGGCTTTGGATATGATCCTTTATTTATCCCAAAAGGTTTTGATAAAACTTTAGGTGAATTAGATGAGCAAGTAAAATTAAAAATTTCACACCGCTCACAAGCGCTAATGTTTGCTACTTATATCTTAAGGGTATTAGAAAAAATGGAGTATTAATGAAACAATTTATAAAATATATGCTTATTGCTTTTGGTGTTTATGTGATTTGGATTTTACTTTATTTTAATTTTGTTTTAAAATAATGATAAGTTAAAATAAAACTTGGTAATAAAAAAAGCGAACCAAACAAAAGCAAACTCATAGCCAAAACCGTAAGCAAGCCAAAATAAATCGTCGGGATAAAATTACTGCTAATCATTACTAAAAAACCTAGAATAATCGTAACACTAGTATAATAAATCGCACTTCCTATACCTATATGCGAAGCTTTTATGGCCTCTTCTAAGCTTTTATGTTTTAATTCTTCTTTAAAACGATGAATATAATGAATCATATCATCAACCCCTATTCCTATACAAATAGCAGCTATGGTAATACTCATAATATCAAGTGGTATATTTAAAACACCCATTAAGCCAAACACCAAAGCTAAAGGTATGAGATTGGCCAAAATTGCCACAAAAGCATAAACAAAACTTCTAAAAATCACCACAAACAAAGCAAAAATCACAAGCACCACAAAGGCTAAAGTGTCAAATTGTGATGAAAAAAGACTTTGAAGCATATTATTATACAAAGGCATAATACCACTGATTTTAACCTCTACATTATCATTTTGCAAAAGCTCATTTAAGTCTTTTTCAAGCTGTTTTAAAAAAGCATCGCGTCTTAAATTTGGATCACTATCTAGCATACGCACGCTAAATCGCAACTCATTATTTTCTACACTTACAAAAGGGGTTAAAACTTGCTTTTTAAAATTCTCATCTAAATTTTCATATAAAAACGCTAAGGCAAAATCATCTAAAGTCTTACCATCATTAATGCTTTTTCCAAGCTCTAGCAAACTTTGCAAGCTAAGCACAGAACCTACATATTTTTGCTTACTTAAAAACTCATGAACCTTAGCAGCTATTCTTGTTTTTTCACTACTAAAAAAATATCTATCATCTTTGGATAAATCATCAAATTCTTGTTCAAACTCATCTAAGCTTTCATTTTGTTTTGGATTTTGCTTAAATTTGACAATCACATCTAAAGGCATAGTTCCACCTAGCTCTTTATCTATAATCAACAAACCTTGTTTAATCCTAGAACTATCTTTAAAATAACTCACAAAACTATTTTCTACTTTAATTTGCAAAATTCCATACAAAGCAAAAGCCACACAAAATAAACTTATACCATAGATAAATTTTCTATGTTTTAAACTTACATTTGCACAAAAACTTAAAAATTTCAACGAATTTTGATTAAGCTCTTTAAAATTTAAACGCGGCATTAATACTAAAATACTTGCAAAATAAATATAAGCTAAAATCAAACTCACACTGATGCCAAGGCTCATCATAATACCGAGTTTGATAATAGGCTCAATATCTGAAAAAACAAAACTTAAAAACCCAACAACCGTGGTTAAAATAGCAAAAAAACTAGGACTTGCTTTATCAAGTAAGGTTGAGAGCAAAAGCTTATAAACGCTAGCTTTTGGGTGTTTGTGTAAATTTTCTATAAAATGCACGATTAAGTGTATCACAACAGAAACAGTGATAATGAGTACCAAAGCTACATAGTTTGAAGACACCACAGTAATATCAAAACCCAAAAGCGCGAAAATCCCGCTTGAAGTAAAAAGCGAAACCACACAAATTCCCAAAGCCAAAAACACTAAACGCAAAGAGCCAAAAAACCACCAAAGTGCTATAAATAAAAGCCCTATTAAACTAAGTCCATAAATTTTTAAATCACTTTTTACATAATTAATCATATCATTAGCGATCATTTCAACACCACCAAGGTGTAAAAAGTCTCCATTTTGACTATATTTAGATACTATTTTAGTAATTTCTTCTAATCTTTTTGCACTAAATTCTCTTGAGTTTTCTTGGTGTTTTTTAATCAAGGCTCTAAAATGCTCTTTTTCATTTTCATTTTGCGCATTATCCCTTGAATTAATCAAGTCATTATAAACAAAATCAGGTGCTAGATAAATCAAAATTCCCGTTGTTTTTCCATCTTTTGAGATGATATTATTTTTATAAAATGGTTGATTTAAAATTTCTTTTTTAGCTAGATTAATATCCACATCTTGACTAAAAATATTAGGTATATTTTGGATAAGCTCTTTTAACTCTTTACCTTTAGAACTTGCAAGCAAAGGTGCATTAGCGACAGAAAATACCTTTTGCACACCATTGATTTTTTCTAAATCAAGGGTTAAGTTTTTGATAGTTTCTAAATTTTCTTTAGCAAAAATATCTTTATTTTTAGGAGCAAAAGCAAGCATTAAAAAATTATCATTGCCATAACGTGCTGAAACTTCTCTATATAGTTTCAAACCCTCATCATGCTCTAAAAGCAAGCTTTCAGCACTTGCATCAACACTTAAATTTTTAGCAAAAAAACTAAAAAATATACAAAAGATTAAAGTAATCCCCAAAGTTAGCTTTGGGAAATTAAGAAAGATTTTTAAAATTTTACTTAGCATTATTTAGAAAAATCAACACTAGAAAGCTTTTCAAGCAAGGTTTTAAAATCACCATTTTGTAAGACATCTTTAAATTGTGAGCGATAAGTTTGTATAATACTTATACCAAAAATATCCACATCATAAATTTGCCAATCATTATTTTTATCATAAAATTTAAAGATTACAAAATTTTCTTTACCATCTACTATCATAGAAGTTTTTAAAAAGGCTCTTTTATTTTTTTCTTCTAAATTAATCACTTTTAATTTTTGAGAATCATACAAAGCAAGCTTATCTGTGAAACTTTTTTTAAGGTTTTTTTCAAAGGCTTTGTTAAATTCATTTTTTTCATTTTCACTTAATTTTTCATATCTTGTAGAAAGACTAAGTTTAGCCATAAGTTCATAATCAAAAACACCATCAAATAAAGCAAAGATTTTTTCCGCTGCTTTAGCTTTATCGTTTTTATTTTGATCTAAAATTTTTAAGCTCTCATCAATTTTTTCTTGCATGGTTTTAGAAATATCTTGCAAATTTAAAGCAAAAGCAAATACTACACTAAAAAACAAAGCTATGATTTTTTTCATTTTATCTCCTTATTTGATGAGTTCTTGGCGTCTTTGTTCATACGCATCGCGTATAAAAATGTAATAATCTACACTATTTTGGTAAATATCATCTATTTTTTCATACTCAAAACTTAATTCATTGAGTTTTAATGCAGCATTTACACCCACACCAACCCAAAAATTCTCAATATACCCCTCAGGCACCATAAACCAATTTACAGGCAAAGCTAGAGCATCTCTTACATTATAAGGGCCTAAAAACGGGAGTACTAAATGCGCTCCACTACCTACTCCCCATTTGCCCAAAGTCGTTCCAAAATCAGCTTCATAACTTTTTAAAGGAGTTTTACTCGCACTATCTAACAAACCAAATCCAAAAATCACATTCACACAAAATCTTCCAAATTCCTCACCAGCTTTTCTAAATTCTAAACTTAAAAGATGATTAATAAATCTAAAAGGTGATCTTGTGGTATCAAAAGCATTTTTTACACCTGTTCTTATAAAGCTTGGAGTAATACTTTTATAAGAAAGCACAACCGGTCTTAAAAAATAAGTATAAAGATCATAATTAAATTTACTCATAGCTTTATTGTAAGTATAAAAGCTATCTTTGACTTCTTTTTTTTGATATTCTTGTTCAAAATCTTCAAAGTCATTTGCTAAAATCAAAGTGTTAAAAAATAAACACAAAGTTAGTATGTATTTTAACAAGCTTTTTCCTTTTAAAATTTCATAAATTGAAATCTTATATTATACAAAAATTAAAATAAATTTTTACATTAAAAATATTCTTTAAAAAAAATTAGTAATTTTTATTTGCTTATGAAATAAGTCTTAGAAAATATGCAAAAAATATAAATTTATTTTTGCTTTTAAAAATAAGCTATAATTTTTTTAAAATTTACTATATAAAAGGATAAAAAATGAAAAAAATTTTTACCCTACTTTTTTTGTGTATTTTTGGCTATAGTGCTGATGTAAATATCGCTGCAGCTGCAAATGTAGCTTACGCTTTTAAAGCCTTACAAAAAGAATTTCAAAAAGAAAACCCTGATATTAGTATCAATGTAAGCTTAGGTGCTAGTGGAAATTTAGTTTCGCAAATCAAAAATGGAGCGCCATTTGATATATTTATGGCTGCAAATATGAAATTTGCACAAAGTTTGTATGAAGATAATTTTGCTAGTACAAAACCTGTTATTTATGCTCAAGGAGCTTTAGCTTTACTAAGTGTTAGAATGGATTTAAGCAAAGGATTAGACACGCTTAAAGAAGAAAAAGTAAAAATCATCACCATAGCTAATCCCAAAGCTGCTCCCTATGGTCAAGCTAGTATAGAAACTTTACAAAATGCTAAAATTTATGAGCAAACAAAAACTAAAGTCATCGAGGCAAAATCCATAGGAGAAGCACTTACTCAAACATTAAAAGCAGCCGATGTGGGTTTTATAGCAGCAAGTGCTTTATATGAAGATACGCTAAAATCTTATAAACTCCAAGAAGGAAAAAATTATATTTTAATCAATCCAAAGCTTTATGAACCAATCAATCAAGGCATTATCATCACTTCTTATGGTAAAGATAATACCAAAGCTAAGAAATTTTATGATTTTATTTTAAGCAAAAAAGCTAAGGAAATTTTCAAAGCTTATGGCTATAATATCCCATGATTAAAGCTAAAATAAATACTATAAAAAATCATGAAAATATAAACTGGGTAGAATTTCTTACAAACAAACATAAATTATATATGCTTGCTTTAGAACTTGATGAAAAAGCAAGCATTAATAAAGAAGTTTTACTTGCTTTTAAAAGTAGCGAGTGCTTGCTTAGTAAAAAAAATTTAGAAAACTCATTTTTAAATACCTTTTATGCAAAAATCATTGATATTTTCCAAGGACAAATCATCACTATCATAAGATTAGAAAATGAAATTTGCACTTTCGAAGCTCAAATTAGCACTCATGAGTTTTTAGAACAAAATTACCAAAAAAATGATTTTGTATTTGCTTATGTACATCCTAGTGCTTTATTTATCAAAGAGTATCTATGCTAAAACTTGACTTTGAAAAAATCTTTAAAAATAAAGAAAAAGAATTTAAACTTAAGGTTAAATTTGAAGTTAAAGAAGGAGAATTTTGTGCTATTTTTGGAAAAAGTGGTAGTGGTAAAACTACGCTTTTGAGAATTTTAGCAGGTTTTGAAAAAGCACAAGGAATTTGCACTTTTAATAATACTGTATTTTTTGATGATAAAAACTTTCTAAGTCCACAAAAAAGAAAACTTGGCTTTGTTTTTCAAGATTATGCTTTATTTGAAAATATGAATGTAGAGCAAAACTTACTTTTTGCCAAAAAAGATCTAAAATTTGCTAATGAACTTTTAGAACTTTTAGATTTAAGCAAACACAAAAAAAGTCATATTTTAGAACTAAGCGGTGGACAAAAACAACGCGTAGCTTTAGCAAGAGCTATTATGCAAAAACCCAAACTTTTACTTTTAGATGAGCCATTTAGCGCCTTAGATAATGAGATAAAACTACACTTGCATGATTATCTTTTAAATATACATAAAACTTATAAAATCACTACTATTTTAATCAGCCATGATGTAAGTGAAGTTTATAAACTAGCTAATAAAGTCATTGTTTTAGAAAATGGAGCCATTATCAAAGAAGGCTCACCTAATGAAGTTTTTTTAAAGACACAAGGCTCTCAAAAATTTGCTATAAAAGCACGCGTTTTAAAACTACAAAAGCAAGATAGCATATTTATAGCCATACTTGCCATAGGTAATCAAATCAGCCAAGTAGTACTAAGCCCTTTAGAAGCTAAAGATTTTAAAGAAAATGATGAGGTACTTTTAAGTCAAAAAGCTTTTGCACTAAATTTAACTAAGATATAAAAAAACAATGCCAAAATAAGATAAATTATTACAAGGTTATAAATGACTTATGGATTTTTTATCTTAAAATTTTATACTAGCTTATGGACAAAATGGAAGATAAAAACTGCATATGGTTATTTTTTCTACGCTATAGCCCCACCTTTTATCCTTTTTTAATTTCATTTTTAAATTAATTTAAAAGGATATAAAATGCATTGGTTAGTATTAGCAATTAGTATAATTTTTGAAGTGATTGCAACAAGCTCGATGAAGTATGCAAGCATAAGTAAAAATAATCTTTATTTAATCGTTTTTGCGGTGTTTTTTTCATTTTCTTTAGCAGGTTTATTTTATGCTTTGAAAAAAATTGATTTAAACATAGCTTATGCAACTTGGGCTAGATGTGGTTTGGCATTAGTTAGTGTGGTGGGATTTTTAATCTTTAAAGAAGCAATTACTCTTAATAAAATCATTTTTATTATTTTAATCATCACTGGAGTGGTGGGATTAAAACTTAGTGCTTAAGCCTTTTGGCTTAAAGCACATTCATACTTTGTATCATTACTTTTGCTTTACATTCAGCACAGCAATATAGTGTTTTTATCTTAGCTTCATCACCTATAAATCTTGGTTTCATAATGCTAGCAATTTTTTCAATGGCCTTTTTAGTAGCAAATTCTTTCCCACACTCTACACAAGTAAAAAGTTCATCTTGAGCTAAAACCATAAAAGAAAAATACTCTTTTTCCAAATCTATCCCACTTCTTTGAAGCATTAAAGTATCTTTTTCAGCACAACTTGCCTCACAATACCCACAGGTAGTACATAAGCTTGCATTAAATTTCAAAGAATTATCCTTAGTATCAGCCACTAAAGCTCCTACATTACAAGCTCCCACACAAGAAAGACATAAAGTACAGGTGTCTGCATTGATGGTGATTTTTCCATAGCGTATCCATTCTTTACTTGGGATATTGCCTAAATTTTCTTCCTTTATAAGCTCTCTTAATCTTATAGCAAAATCTTCTCTTTTTAAAAGTGCAGGATTATAAGAAATAAATTTGAGATTTTCTATAAAATGTGCTTGATTTATAGCCTCTAAAAGTTCTTTTTCATCTTTAGCTAGAAAAATTGCGTTTTGTTTAAATTTTCTTTGAAAAATTTCATTCATCAAAGCTATCACTTCTAAAGCACCTTGTGATAAGCCATCGCTATAAAAAATCGCACTCGCACCACTTGTTTGAAGCATAGCTAAAAAATGTGCTTGATCAAGATAGTTTTCACCTTTAATCATAAAAGGCATTACATCTTCTTTTAAAGTGATATTTAAATTTTCTATAGACATTTTCTCAGGGATTATTAAAATGATTTTATCTTCATAAAATTTTAAAATTTCATAAAAGCTATTGCGTGGCATAGGTGCATAATCAAGCGCTCCACTAGGACAAATTCCTACACAATCACCACAGCTTAAACAATCCACATGAGAAAATTCTAATTTTCTTTGCTCATCATCTTTTAAAATAGCCACACTAGGACAAATTTCAGCACATTTTCCACAATGAATACTTCTTCTTTCATGGTATTGACAAATGCTATCATCATAACTAATATAATTTCTAAATTTATATTTTGGAGAATTAGAATTTAAAAGTTTTATAAGCTCTTCTTGACTTAAAGTAGTTAAATCATAGCAACCACTTTGTTGATCAAAACTTTCTTTTTTTACATCATATAAGAAAAAATCACAATCAATCTCTACTTGCTCATTATCTTTTAAAGCTATCACGCAAAGCTCGCCCACGCAACCCAAAACACCCAAACATTGCTCATTACTTAGTTTTAAAACCTTGTATTCTTGTTTTTTTAAGCTTTCAATAAGCTCATCTTGATCCTCATTACTTACAATAATTACATTTTTACCCACTTCTTTGGTGTATTCTAAATCAAGTCCTAAATCATAAACTTTAGATCTAATCTTATATAAGGACTCAATAGTTTTGGCTTTTTTAAGCACATCATCTTGTGAGTTTTTAAGGTAAAAATTAATCTCAGGTGCATAAACTTCAGGATTTAAAAGCTTTGAATTTCCTATAAAAACTTCTTCATTACAGGCTTTTTGAACTATGCTAATATCATCACTTAAAGGAATTAAATCTTCATTTTCTAAAAATACAAAATCTTTCATAACACTCTCTTTTAAATTTTTTAATCTTAATTATATAAATTTCATTATAAAAAAGTTATAATTTTACTAATTTATTCTTAAGGTTTAAGATGAACAAATTTAGAAATTTTCCACCCATAAACACACTTATAAACGATGAAAACTTGGCTAGCTACCCTTTGTATTTAAGATCTCATTTTGCAAAAATAGTTGTTTCAAATTGTAAAAAAGAACTAAGTAAAAATGAAAATTTAAATTTTAGCTTGCAAGATTTACTAAGTAAAATTGCTCAAAGTATTGATGAGTTTTTAAATATGCAAAATCAAAGTTTGATCAATGCTAGTGGAGTTATCATACACACTAATCTTGGTCGTAGCATTATTGATGAGAGTATTTTTGAAAGAACTAAAGAAATCATCTGCTCTTATTCTAATTTAGAGTTTAACATGCAAAGTGGTAAAAGAGGCTCAAGGTATGACGCACTTAGTGCAAATTTAAAAATATTATTTAATTGTGAAGATTGTTTGGTTGTTAATAACAACGCTTCTGCTGTATTTTTGATCTTAAACACCTTAGCAAAAAATGAAGAAGTTATTACTTCAAGAAGTGAGCTAGTTGAGATTGGGGGAAATTTTAGAATTCCTGAAGTTATGCTAGCAGCTGGAGTTAAACTAAAAGAAATAGGCACGACTAATAAAACTCATTTATATGATTATGAAAAAGCTATCAATGAAAATACTAAGATGATTTTAAAAACCCATCGTTCTAATTTTGCTTTTAAAGGATTTTTTGAAGAAGTAAGCTTAAGTGAAATTCATGCTTTAACAAAAAAGAAAAAACTCATATCTTATTATGATTTGGGTGCTGGCTGGTGTGAAAAGATTAATAAACAACTTAGTAAAAACGAGCCGAGTGTGAAAGAGCTTTTAAAACATTGTGATATTTTAAGTTTTAGCGGTGATAAACTTTTTGGTTCTACTCAAGCAGGCATTATACTTGGAAAGAAAAAATACATTCAACAATTAAAGAAAAATCAACTTCTAAGAATGCTAAGGGTTGATAAAATCACTCTAGCTTTTTTAAATGAAACTGCCAAAGCTTACTTAGAAAAAGAATATGAAAAAATCCCCACACTAAAACTTTTAAATGATGATTTAAAAACCATAGAAAAAAAAGCACTCTTTGTCAAAGAAAAAATTCCTATAAAATGTGAGTTAAAAGCTTCTAAAAGTTTAGTAGGTGGTGGCTCTATGCCTGATAAAAGCTTAGATACTTTTGTGTTAAGTTTTGATGAGAAAGCTTTGCTTTTACAAGAAAAATTTAGAAAAAAAGGCGTAATCGGCCGTGTTGAAAATGGGCATTTTGTGCTAGATTTTAGAAGTATTTTAGAAAAAGATTTAAACAAAATAATAAGCATTATTAAAGAGGTATTTCATGCATAGTATCATCATAGGCACTGCTGGGCATATTGACCATGGTAAAACTTCACTTATTAAAGCTTTAAATGGTTTTGAAGGTGATGATTTAAAAGAAGAGCAAGAAAAAGGCATTACGATTAATCTTAGCTTTTCAAATTTAAAAAGTGAAAATTTAAATATTGCTTTTATCGATGTGCCTGGGCATGAAAGTTTAATTAAAACTATGATAAGTGGTGCTTTTGGCTTTAGAGTATGTATGTTTGTCATAGATATAAACGAGGGTTTAAAGGCTCAAAGTATAGAGCATTTAAGGGTTTTGGAATTTTTAGGCGTAAAAGATGTAGTGCTTATTTTGAGTAAGGTTGATTTATGCAAGGATTTAGTACAAAAGCAAGCAGAGCTTTTAAAAGAATTAAAAGCCTTTAAAATCAATATCTTAAAAGTTTTTCCAACTAGCATTTATGATGAGCAAAGTATATTAAATTTAAAAAACTATCTACTTAGTTTAAAGCCTAAAGAAAATGATGAAAATTTGATTTTTAGATACTACATTGATAGGGTTTTTTCTCTAAAAGGTATAGGAACGGTAGTAACAGGGAGTTTAAATGAAGGAAAAATAAGCAAAAATGAAAAAATATTTTGCATTGAAAATCAAAAAGATATCATTGTAAAAAATATACAAATTCATGAAGAAAATGTTTTAGAAGCAAAAGCTTATAATAGAGTTGCTTTGAGTTTAAATTGTGATTATCATGAGTTAAAAAAAGGCTATATATTAAGTAAAAAAGGTGTTTTTAAAAGTTTTAAAAGTATCGATGGAGTTGTTTTTAATACAGAGATTAAACACGGAAGTATTTTAGAATTTTGCAGTGGCTCAAAAAAGCTTAATACAAAAATTAGTGTAATCAAAGAATTTGAAGATAAAACTTATATTAACTTAGAATTTGATAAAAGCTTACCTTTGTGTTTTGATGATAAATTCATCTTGCTTGAAAATGGGCGTATTAAAAGCGGTGGTGTGGTTCTTAATGCGGTAAGTGAGCCTTTAAAAAAAGATATAAAAGCTAAGTATTTAGCACTTTTAGAACAAAAAGATTTAAAAAAGGTATTTGAGTTTTTAAAACAAACTCACAAACTTGGCTTTGGATTACTTTCAAGCTATCAACGCTTTAAACTCACTCATGAGCAAGCCCTAAACCTAGCAAAAAGCTTAAATCATGTTTTTGTCGATGAGCAAGCTTTAAATGTATATGATTTAAATGCTATGCAAACTTTGAAAGAATTTATTGATTTTATTTTCTCTAAAAATCCTTATGCTTTAATCTCGCCTCATTCTATCGCCTTAAGGCTTAGCTGGGCAAGTGAGAGCTTTTGCGCTTATACACTCAAGCAAATGCAAGAAAAATTAGATTTTAAAGATGGCATATGGTTTTTAAAAGGACAAGATTTTGAAAAATTACAAGAAAAGGCTCATTGTGAGCTTTATGAAATTTTAAAAAAAGAAGGTATAAAACCTACCGCACCTTACAATCTTTATGAATATTTAGAGCTTGATAGGAAAAATGGAGATCTTATCTTAAAAAAACTCACTAAAGAAAACAAAGTCAAAAGATTAGCACATAATCTTTTTATAGAAAAAAATACTCTTGAAAATCTCATGCAAGAGTTTTTAAAACTTTTGCAAAATCATCATTTAGATGTAGCTTTTGTTAAAAATCATTTTCAAATTTCAAGAAAATATGCCATAGCTTATTTAGAATATCTTGATAAAAACTATCCTCAAGTTAAAAAAATAGAGGAAAAAAGAATATTAAAAATCTAAGTGTTAAAGATTACATTTTATAATGTGCAAAAATTTTAAAACAAAGGAAAATGATGAAAAAATCTTTAGCTCTCTTAACCCTTGCTAGCTCTTTATTTGCTGCAAGTAATGAAGAAATTATTAATTTTTTTAAGAAAAATCCAAATTTATCAAATGCAAACATTAGTGTTTCTAGTAGAGAAAAAATTCCTGATACTAACTTTGAAGCTGTGATAGTTAATTTTGAAATTAGTGGTAAAAATTTCCAAGAAATCGTTTTCACTCAAGATAATATCATCACAACTGAAGTAATTGATGTAAAAAAAGGTGAATTTTACTCTCAAGTTTATCAAGCAAAACTCATGGAAAAACAACAAGCTGAATTTTCAAAAAAAGCTCTAGTTGAACTTAAAAAAGAAAAAATGTTTATTTCTTTAGGCGATAAAAACAAACCTTTACTTTATGTTTTTAGCGATCCTGAATGTCCATATTGTAGAATGCATTTAGATAAAATAGAAGAAACACTAAAAACCCATCAAGTGAAATTTATCTTAACCCCTATCCATGATACTAGTGCTTTTGAAAAATCTGCATTAATTTACAAAGAAAGTAAAAATGCTAAAGATGATGCACAAAAAATCGCTATCATGAAAAAATATTATGATAAAAATTTAAAAGATTATAAAAAACCTAGTGAAGCTGAGGTTAAAGCAGTAAGAGAAACTTTCGCAAAATACTCTAAACTTGGTCTTCGTGCTGTACCAACTATAATCGATGCTCAAAAATAATTTTTTCTTGCTTGTGTTTGCACTATTTTTAAGTGCTTGCACAGGCCCTATGCAAACTTTTATCCAAACAAATAATGAAGGTATTTTCCTGCATGCTAATAAAAATCAAAGTTTTTCTTTACACATCAATAATCCTTCAAAATTAAACACAAATTTAGAAGCCAAGCTCGCTCAAAAATTACAAAATTTAGGCTTAGTTTTAAATAATGTTCAAAGTGATTATAAAATTTATATCAATATAGTAGATTTTAAGAAATTTTCTTACGCACAAAGATTACGCGCTTCTAATGCGAGATTTTTTTATAATGACTTTGATAAAATAGATGATGTTTTTGAAATGGAAGTAGAAAATTACTATCTTTTGCAAGTTAATTTACAAATTAGCTCCAAAAACTCTACTCAAAGCACCTCGCTTTTAGCAAGAACTGCCTATCTTGGTAATATAGACAGAGCCAAAGAGTCTTTAGAAGAAAAAATCGCTAATCAAATAACAAGCTTTTTTTATATACACTAAAGATGGCATTTAAGCCATCTTTTTAAATATAACCATGATCAATCATCGCATCAGCTACTTTTTTAAAGCCTGCTATGTTTGAACCTACTACTAAATTTCCTTCATGATTATAAGCTTTTGCACACTCGTATGAATTTTCAAAAATATTTTTCATAATCTTATGTAATTTTGCATCAACTTCCTCAAAGCTCCATTGACACATACTTGCATTTTGTTGCATTTCAAGTTGAGAAGTCGCTACACCACCTGCATTAGCAGCCTTAGCTGGCGCAAATAAAAAGTCTTTTTGATTTAACATAAAATCGATCGCTTCAAGTGTGCTTGGCATATTAGCTCCCTCTGCTACCATACGACAACCATTGTGATATAAGGTTTTAATATCTTCTAAATTTAATTCATTTTGCGTAGCACTTGGAAAAGCTATATCACAAGGTATACTCCATACTCCATTACAACCTTGTTTATACGCACTTTTTGGAGTAAAAATAGCACCTTTTTTAAGCATTGCATAATCACTCACTCTAGCTCTTTTTACTTCCTTAATTTCTTTTAATAAATCTAAATCTATCCCATCTTTATCATAAACAAATCCATCGCTATCGCTTATTGTGATTGCTTTTGCGCCAAGTTGATGTAATTTTTCTATGGTATAAATTGCCACATTTCCACTACCTGAAACTGCACACTCTTTTCCTTCTAATGCATTATTGTATTTTGCTAGCATTTCTTGAGTAAAATACACACAGCCATATCCTGTTGCTTCTGTTCTTGCTAAGCTTCCACCCCATGGAATTTTCTTTCCCGTTAAAGTTCCATCAAAATTAGAGCTAATTTTCTTATAAGCTCCAAACATATATCCAATTTCTCTAGCACCAACCCCTATATCGCCTGCTGGCACATCAGTGCTTGCACCTATGATTTTTGAAAGCTCGGCCATAAAAGCTTGACAAAAACGCATAATTTCTGCTTCGCTTTTACCTTTAGGGTCAAAATTTGCTCCTCCTTTAGCTCCCCCTATCATTAAACCTGTTAGAGAGTTTTTGAAAATTTGTTCAAAACCTAAAAATTTCAAAACATCTAAATCTACACTAGGATGAAATCTGATCCCACCTTTATAAGGTCCTAAACTAGAATTAAACTGTACTCTATAACCAAAATGCGTTTGAGCTTTACCTGCATCATCAATATATACTACTCTAAAAATAGTCGTTTTTTCAGGCATAACAATACGCTCTAATATAGCATGATCCTGATAAGTTTTGTTAGATTCAAGTAAAGGTTCTAAAGAATTTAACACCTCAGTTGCCGCTTGAAAAAAGATAGGTTGTCTTGGGGAAGTTGCTTGAATTTTTTCTAAGGTTTCATTGATATATTGTTTAGCTATACTCATAAATTGTCCTTTTTATAGTATCTTGCTGTTTACATTGGCTAAAAATTTTTTTAGCGCCTTTTGCTCCTTTGTTCCTATTTTGTAGTAAATTAGCTTTAAATATGCACTAATTTCTTTTTGAGAAAGATTTCTTGACTTAGAATAATCTAGCAAAATATATTGCGGAATGAAAATTTTACTTTTTGTGAAATTTTTCATCATTTTTTTATAAATAGAAAAATTTTTAATACAAGAAAATCGAGCAAAAACAAAAGGTAGTTTTGTCTTTTCATACCATAATTCACATAAATCAATATAATCTTTTGGATTTTGCAAATAAAGTTTTAAAGCCTTATCACCGATGATAACCTCCCCTTTTTGCTTTAAAACTTTTGCAAGAGCATTAGAAGTTGCAGAGCTTGCATCTTCTTTGCTTTCAGATTGTTTTTTCACTAAAACGCTTTTTACCTTTTTGCTTGCGCAAATCCCCACATTTAAGGTTTTGTATTTTTTTCTACGACTTTCAACACTTGAGATAATCGCTGCATCAATGCGTCTAAAATACAAATGGCGATTTAGCTTACTAGGAACCCCTTTTTTGTATTCTGTAGTTTGCTTAACATAGCTAGGAAAAGCTGATTTTTTAAGATAGATATGTAAAGGGAGTAAATTAAGATAATCTATCTTACCAAAAATCATCTCGACCTTTCTATGATTAAGTAAAAATATCCTATTAAAAAATATCTTAAATATAAATTAATTTTATTAAAAACACTAGTAATATCAAATTTATATAATTTAAAAAGAAAAAAAGTAACATTTAAAACATATTTTTTAAATGATTTTTAAAAAATATGTTTTTATAACTCATATAAACAATAAAAAATAGATAAAATTAAGTTTTATAATAAAAAATTATTTTAAATAAAACTTAATTTATAAAAAATTATTTTAAACTATCAAAATATCTCTGATAATCAAAATTATTTATCAAAGCTACTCCATCTTCAACCGCAGCTTTTGCTACCGCAACACTAACTACAGCTTTTACCCTGCTATCAAATGGTTTTGGTATCACATAATCTCTACCAAAACTAAGCTCTTCTACTCCATAAGCTTGTTTTACCTCATCAGTTACTTCAAGCTTAGCTAAATCAGCCAAAGCTTTTGCGGCTGCTATTTTCATATTTTCAGTAATTTTAGTTGCCTTTACATCTAAAGCTCCTCTAAAGATAAAAGGAAAACCTAAAACATTATTAATTTGATTTGGATAATCACTTCTACCTGTTCCAACTATAGCATCGTTTCTAACTCTTTTAACATCTTCTGGCATTACTTCAGGTACAGGATTAGCTAGTGCAAAAATCACAGGATCTTTAGCCATACTTAAAATCATCTCATCATCTAAAATCTTAGGTGCACTCAAACCCAAAAATACATCAGCACCTTTTAAAGCTTCTCTTAAAGTGCTATCTTTGGTATCGCTTACAAATTCTAGTTTGTATTTATTTAAATCATCTCTTTGAGTATTAATCACTCCCTTGCTATCTACTAAAATAATATTTTTTACACCTAAATTTCTATACATTCTAGCACTTGCAATACCTGCTGCACCTGCACCACTTACCACTACTTTAATATCTTCAAATTTTTTACCACTAATTTCCATAGCATTCATTAATCCTGCTGTAGAAATGATCGCAGTTCCATGTTGATCATCATGCATTACAGGAATTCCAAGATCTTGCAAGGCAGCTTCTATTTCAAAACATTTTGGTGCTGAAATATCTTCTAAATTAATCCCTCCAAAAGTAGGCGCTATAGCTTTACAAAAAGTAACAATTTCATCTATACTATGAGCATTAATTTCTAAATCATAAGCATTAACATTAGCAAATTTTTTAAACAAACAAGCTTTTCCTTCCATAACAGGTTTGCTTGCACTCGCTCCTATATTGCCAAGCCCTAAAACTGCACTACCATCGCTTACTATAGCAACTAAATTAGCTTTATTAGTGTATTTATAAGCTAAAGTTTCATCTTTTGCTATCTCAATACAAGGTTCAGCAACCCCAGGAGAATACGCCAAAGATAAATCATGTGCACTATCCATAGGCTTTCTAGCAACAATATCTACTTTACCACCTAAGTGATATTCTAAAGCCTCTTCTTTTAAATTCATTATTTTTCCTTCATATAATTTAGTAAATTTTTTATCCTAAGTTTAGCCTTTTGCACTCCTAAAAATTCCAATACTTCAAATATACTAGGACTAACCGAGTTTCCTGTGAGTGCGATGCGTATAGCTTGAGCTAGGTCTTTTAACTTAAGATTATTTTCTTCTAAGAATTGATTAGTTAATTCTTCAAATTCACAAGCATTTTTTTGCTCATTTAAAACCATAGCGTATTTTTCCAAATAAGTTAAATTTGTAACATTGAGAAATTTATCTACAGCCTTTTGATCATATTCTTTTGGGTTATTTAGTAACACTTTAGCCCCACTAATAATATCATGTAAGGTTTTAGCTCTCTCTCTTAACATATCCAGTAAAAATCCCGCTTTTTCATACTGACTTAAATCAAATCCTAAATCTTTTAATTGTCTATTGATTTCTTCAAAAGGTAAAGTTTTAATATAATGAGCATTAAGCCATTCTAATTTTTTAAAATTATAGCAAGAAGCACTTTTGTTAATATGATTTGGATCAAAAAGCTCTTGCATACTTTCTAAAGAAAAAATTTCATCATCGCCATGACTCCAACCAAGACGCACTAAGAAATTAAGCAAGGCTTGAGGTAAAATCCCCATATTTTTATATTCCATCACATCAGTTGCTCCATGACGCTTAGAAAGTTTTTTACCATCTTCACCATGTATCATAGCTACATGATAAAATTTAGGTATTTTAAAGCCTAGTGCTTCATAAAGGACAATTTGTTTTGGGGTATTTGATAAATGATCATCTCCTCTTATAACATCACTCACACCCATTAGTGCATCATCAATTACAACGGTTAAATTATAAATTGGGCTACCATCGCTTCTTGCAATTACAAAATCATCTAAGATATCTTCAGCCTTAAAACTAACCTCGCCTTTAATGCCATCTATAAATTTAATCTCTCCACTTTGTGGTGCTTTTATACGCACCACAGGCTCAATACCACTTGGGGGAGTTCCTTTAAATTCTCTATATCTACCATCATATTTTGGACGCTCTTTAGCTGCTTCTTGCTTAGCTCTTAACTCATCAAGCTCTTCTTTGCTCATATAACAATAATAAGCCTTGCCCTCATCTAATAATTTTTGAATGTATTTTTTATAAATATCAAATCTTTGAGATTGATACTCAATCGTCCCATCATAATCAAGCCCACACCATTTAAATGCTTCTATAATAGCTTGCGTAGCTTCTTGTGAATTTCTTTTTAAATCCGTATCTTCAATACGCAATAAAAATTTACCCTTATTTTTTCTTGCATAAAGATAATTATATAAAGCTGTTCTAAGCCCTCCTATGTGCAAATATCCTGTTGGAGAAGGAGCAAAACGCGTTGTGATTTCTTGCATATTTTTACCTTTTTTAAATTTTTATTGTTATAATGCTATATTTACACTTAAATAAAGGTTTTATATGAGAAAATTTTTAATATCTTGTTGTTTTGCTGCAAATATTTTATATGCTCAAACCCTTGGTGGTGTAGCAATGGTAGTAGAAAATCAACCTATTACTCTTTATGATATAGAACAAACTATGAAAGAATTAAAAACTAATGACAAACAAAAAGCTATAGCATTTTTAGTAGATGATAAAGTTCAACAAAGTGAAGCTAAAAAGCTAGGAATTTATATAAGCACTTTTGAACTTAATGAAAAATTAGCCCAAATAGCAAAAGGCAATAAAACTGACATTAATGGTTTGCAAGCAAAGATAGAAAAAGATGGTTTAAGTTTTGAAGTTTTTAAAAACAAAGTTAGAAAAGATCTTGAAAGAGAAAAACTTTATAGAAGCATAATGCAAAATGCAAAAATCAATATTGATGATGAAACACTAAAACATTTTTATGAAAGCAATCTTGATAAATTTAGCACTTTTTCAAATATAGACTTAGTTGTTTATAATTCTACCAATCCTGAACTTTTACAACAGCTTGCACAAAATCCTATGTATAAAAATTCTCAAATTAAATCAAAAGCCATTAGTTTAAACGCAGCTAGTTTAGATCCAAGATTACTTGCTTTGTTAAATAATACAAAAATAGGAGAATTTACTCCAGTGTTAAATGGCGAAAACGCTTATATAGTGTATTTTGTAAAAGAAAAATATGGTAAAAATCCTATCGAATTTGATTTAATCAAAGATCAAGTTAGCAATGTCTATACCCTAACTCAAAAAGAACAAGCCTTAAAAAATCATCTTGATAAAATAAGAGCAAATGCTCATATAGAAGAATTAAGATAGGTTAAAACCTATCTTCAATTAATGTCTTGAAAGATAATTTGTATCATAATTATTATTGATAAAATCTGCATTATCCATCATTGCTAAATGAAAATCTTTGGTTGTTTTTATCCCACCTACGATAAGCTCTTGCAAGGCTATTTTCATTTTAGCTATAGCTGTGTTTCTATCTTCTCCCCAAACGACTAATTTTCCAATCATAGAATCATAATATGGAGGCACACTATAATCTTGATAACAATGGCTTTCCATTCTTACATTGCGTCCTGCAGGAGCTACGTATTTTGTGATTTTACCTGGGCAAGGTAAGAAAGTTTTAGAATCTTCAGCAGTGATTCTACATTCTATAGAATGGCCTTTAAGTTTAATTTCTTCTTGTTTTGGCAAAGGATACCCTTCTGCTACTTTAATCATAAGCTCGATAATATCTACCCCACTTACCATCTCACTCACACAATGCTCAACCTGCAAACGCGTATTCATTTCAATAAAATAAAAATCTAAATTTTTATCCACTAAAAACTCAAAAGTTCCCGCACCCTCATAATCAATAGCCTTAGCAGCTTTAACTGCTGTTTCATGAAGTCTTGCTCTTGTTTTTTCATCTAGTAAAATTGCAGGAGATTCTTCTATAAGTTTTTGATGGCGTCTTTGCATAGAGCAATCTCTCTCACCCAAATGTATCACATTTCCAAAGCTATCTCCTATGATTTGCACTTCTATATGGCGTGGGTTTTGGATGTATTTTTCCATATACATAGTTCCATCGCCAAAAGCACTCATCGCTTCACTTTCTGCTGACCAGTAAGCTTTTTCTAAATCTTTTTCATCTTCAACTACACGCATACCACGGCCGCCACCACCTGCTGCTGCCTTTAAAATCACAGGATAGCCTATTTCTTTAGCAAGTTTTTTTGCTGCTTCAACCCCACCTAAAGCCCCATCGCTTCCTGGGATTACAGGCACACCTGCTCTTTGCATTACTTGTTTTGCTTTACTTTTATCACTCATTAGTGCCATAGCAGCTACTGAAGGGCCTAT
Organism: Campylobacter sp. IFREMER_LSEM_CL2090; assembly: GCF_025771865.1. Classification (NCBI taxonomy): domain Bacteria; kingdom Pseudomonadati; phylum Campylobacterota; class Epsilonproteobacteria; order Campylobacterales; family Campylobacteraceae; genus Campylobacter; species Campylobacter sp. IFREMER_LSEM_CL2090. The sequence goes on along the minus strand of NZ_JAKMRA010000002.1, from coordinate 32,592 downwards.
GAATTTGATATTATGTTTTGCACAAATTTCAACAAAATTTTGATTTTCACTTAAAAATCCATATCCTGGAAAAATCGCATCCGCTTCACTAATTTCAGCTGCACTAATAATAGCTGGGATATTTAAATAGCTTTCTGAACTTCTAGCATTTCCTATACAAATGCTCGCATCAGCATATTTTAAATACAAAGCATCCTTATCTGCAGTAGAATACACACAAATTGCTTTTTTTCCCATTTCTTTTACAGTTCTTAAAGCTCTTAATGCAATTTCTCCACGATTTGCTATTAAAACTTTTTTAATTTCCATTTTATAATTTCTCCACCACAAATAAAGGCATATCAAATTCTACAGGCTGACCATCTGCAACTAATACTTCTACTATCCTACAATCATATTCGGCTTCGATTTCATTCATAATTTTCATCGCTTCAATAATTGCTATAGTACTTCCTTTTTTAATAGTTTGTCCTGCTTTAGCAAAAGGTGCTGCACCCGGGCTTGGAGCTTGATAAAAAGTACCTACCATAGGGCTGTTGATAGTTGGTTTATTAGAAGAGTTTGAGCTTGCTTTAGTTTCATTAACTACATTTACATTAATTGGCTGTGGAGCTGGAGCAACAGGAGCTGGAGCTGGTAATTCACAACACATATCTCTTTCAAGTTCTATTTCAAATCCATCTTGTTCTTTTATTTTAATCTTGCTTATATTTGCTTCTGCAAAAAGTTGCATTAGTTCTTTGATTTCTTCTTTTGTCATATATTCTCCTTAATTTATAAGACTTAATTTATAATTATATATAAAAATACTAAAAATAACTTCAATTATTTATTTTTTACTTTTATTTTAAGATATAATTTAAAAATTCACTTTAATTATAAAGGACAAAAATGGGCTTAAAAGCAGATAATTGGATCAAAAAAATGGCATTAGAGCACAATATGATAGAGCCATTTTGTGAAGCAAATATAGGTAAAGGTATAGTTAGTTATGGGCTTTCAAGCTATGGATATGATATAAGAGTTGGAAGAGAATTTAAGATTTTCACTAATGTAAATTCCACCGTTGTAGATCCTAAAAATTTTGTAGAAGAAAATGTAGTAGATTTTGTAGGCGATGTATGTATAGTACCTGCAAATTCTTTCGCGCTTGCAAGAACGGTTGAGTATTTTAAAATGCCAAATGATGTTTTGGCTATTTGTCTTGGCAAAAGTACTTACGCAAGATGTGGCATTATAGTAAATGTAACTCCTTTTGAGCCAGGTTTTGAAGGACATATCACTATAGAAATTTCAAACACAACCCCACTACCTGCTAAAATTTATGCTAATGAGGGTATAGCTCAAGTTTTATTTTTACAAGGAGATGAGCCTTGTGATGTAACATATGCTGATAAAAAGGGTAAATACCAAGCTCAAACAGGTATAACTTTACCAAGAATTTTAAAATAATTTTATTTTCAACCGATATAAAAATTTAGTCAAGTAATAGGAAAATATATATGTTTAATGGAAAAAGCATTTTAATCACCGGTGGTACAGGAAGTTTTGGAAAAACTTATACTAAAACTTTACTTCAAAAATACAAACCTAAAAAAATCATCATTTATTCAAGAGATGAGTTAAAACAATTTGAAATGGCAAGAGAATTTAATGATGATTGTATGCGTTATTTTATAGGTGATGTAAGAGATAAAGAAAGATTGAGCATAGCAATGAAAGATGTTGATTTTGTCATTCATGCAGCTGCTATGAAACATGTGCCAATTGCAGAATATAATCCAATGGAATGTATAAAAACTAATATCCATGGAGCACAAAATGTAATCGATGCGTGTTTGGAAAATAATGTAGAAAAATGTATCGCTCTTTCAACCGATAAAGCTTGTAATCCTATTAATTTATACGGAGCTACAAAGCTTGCAAGTGATAAGCTTTTTGTAGCAGCAAACAACATAGCAGGAAATTCTCATACTAAATTTAGCGTTACAAGATATGGTAATGTAGTGGGTTCAAGAGGTTCTGTCATACCATTTTTTAAAAAACTCATCAATGAAGGCGCTAAAGAACTTCCTATCACAGATGAGAGAATGACAAGATTTTGGATATCTTTAGAAGATGGAGTTAATTTCGTGCTGAATAATTTTGCCTATATGCATGGAGGGGAAATTTTCGTGCCAAAAATTCCTTCTATGAAAATCGTTGATTTAGCTAAAACCATGGCTCCTAATTTAGCTCATAAAATCATAGGTATAAGAGCAGGTGAAAAACTACATGAAATTATGATTTCAAGTGATGATAGTCATTTAACTTATGAATTTGAAAATTATTATGCCATTAGCCCAAGTATTCAATTTAATAATATTAATGTTAATTTTAGCATAAATGCAAAAGGGCAAAAGGGTAAAAAAGTTTCTAATGGCTTTTCTTATAGCTCTGATAATAATCCATCATGGATTAGCCAAGAAGAGCTTTTAAATATAATAAATCATACAGAGCTTGAAAAATGATAACTTATTCTCATCAAAATATCGACGAGCAAGACATACAAGTAGTTTGCGAGGCTTTAAAAGATGATTTTTTAACCGGTGGAAGAAAGGTTGAAGAATTTGAACAAGCCCTTTGTGAATATGTGGGTGTAAAATATGCTTGCGTGCTAAATTCAGCCACTTCTGCTTTACACCTTGCGTATTTATCTTTAAAAGTAAAAGAAAAAATTGTCTTAACAACTCCCATTACCTTTGCTGCAACTGCAAATGCAGCTTTAATGGCAGGTGCTAGGGTTGAGTTTATAGATATAAAAAGTGATGGAAATATTGATGAGAAAAAACTTGCTTTAAGATTAAGCCAAGATAGCTCTAATATAGGAGCAATTTGCGTGGTTGATTTTGGGGGAAATAGCGTAGAAATGGATGAAATTTTAGCCTTAGCTAAACAATATAATATCCCACTAATAGATGATGCAAGTCATGCCCTAGGTGCTACTTATAAAAATCAAAAAGTAGGTTCTATGGGGGATTTGAGCATATTTTCTTTTCATCCGGTTAAACCTATCACAACCTTTGAAGGTGGTGCGGTTGTTAGCAATGATGAGGAATTAATCTCAAAAATCAAGCTTTTAAGAAGTCATGGCATAGTCAAAAAAAGACTTTGGGATAGTGATATGATTGAACTAGGCTATAATTATCGTTTGAGTGATGTTGCTTGTGCTTTAGGTATAAACCAACTTAAAAAACTTGATAATATGCTAGAAAAAAGAGAGATCATCACAAGTTTTTATGATAAAGAATTTGAAAAAAATCCTTATTTTAGCACTATAAAAATCAAAGATTATAAAAAAAGCTCAAGGCATTTATACCCTATTTTGCTTTTTCCTGAATTTTATTGCCAAAAAGAAATCATTTTTGAAAAATTATTAAATTTAGGCATAGGTGTGCAAGTGCATTATAAGCCTACTTATGAGTTTAGTTATTATAAAAACTTATATGGAAATTTATTTTTAGAAAATGCAGATAATTTTTACAAAGCCGAGCTTAGCATACCTGCTCATCAAGAAATGAGCTTAAAAGAAGCGCAATTTATTAAAGATAGTTTATTTAAGATCTTAGAAGAAACTAAAAAGGCTTGTTGTGAGTAAAAGTATGTATGAGCTAGCTTGTGAGCTTTTTCCTATATGTAGAAGTATTACAGGGGCTGGCTTTAGACAAAGCTTAAAAATACTTGATGAAGCTATGGGGGGGGGTATATTAAAAATTCACTCTATAGCAAGTGGAAGTAAAGTGTTTGACTGGGAAGTACCTGCTGAATGGGAGATAAATGATGCTTATATCATCACTCCAGATGGAGAAAAAATTTGTGATTTTAAGCAAAATAATTTACATGTATTAAACTACAGCACAGGCATAGACACAGAGCTTAATCTAGCAAGCTTACAAGAACATCTTTACTCTATAGAGGATATACCTGATGCCATACCTTATGTGACAAGCTATTATAAAAGGCGTTGGGGTTTTTGCATAAAACATGAAGATAGAGTTAAACTAAAAGAAGGAAAATATAAAGTTTTCATAGACGCAAAGCACCATGAAAATGGAGTTTTAAACTATGCTGATTTACTCATACCTAGCACGCAAGAAACAAAAGATGAAATTTTAATTTCCACTTACCTCTGTCATCCATCTATGGCAAATAACGAGTTAAGTGGTCCTGTGGTAGCTGCATTTTTAGCTAAATGGCTTTTAGAACTTAAAGAGAGAAAATACAATTATCGTTTTATTTTTACTCCTGAAACCATAGGGAGTATAGTTTATCTTAGTAAACATTTAAAGCACTTACAAAAACATACCAAAGCAGGTTTTGTACTCTCTTGTATAGGTGATGATAATGCTTACTCACTCATTCACACTCCAAGTGAAAATACCCTAGCAGATAAAGTAGCTTTGCATACCTTAAAAGAAAAAAATAATTTTAAAGAATTTAGCTTTTTAGATAGAGGCGGCAACGAAAGACAGTTTTGCTCTCCTTTAGTAAATTTACCCGTAGTTTGTGTGTGTAGGACTAGATTTGGTGATTATAAAGAATACCACACTAGCAAAGATGACTTAAATTTCATCAGTGAAGAGGGATTGCAAGGTGGCTTAAAAGCTATGCAAGAAATCATTATGAATTTAGAAGTTAATAAAATTTATCAAATCACAACTTTTTGCGAACCAAATTTGGGTAAAAGAGGCTTATATCACACTTTAAATCAAGGAATTACCAAAAAACCAATCTCCGCTGATTTTTTAGCATATTGTGATGGTAAAAATGATGTTTTAGATATAGCTTCAAAGCTAAACATGCAAGCTTATGAATTAAAAGATTTAATAGAAAAATTAAAATTTCACGGATTGATAAAATGAAATATTTCTTAGAATACAATGATAAAAAATACTCTAATGTAGATTTAATAGAAGCTTTTAAAAAACTTAGTATCAAAAAAGGCGATATTTTGTGTGTGCATACTGAACTTTTTAATTTTGACACACCCTTGCTTCCTAGAAATGAATTTTTACAAACTATATTAGATTGTTTTTTTGAAGTTATAGGTAAAGAAGGTACTTTAATCATGCCTACATTTACTTATAGTTTTTGCAAAAATGAAGTTTATGATAAATTAAATTCTCCTACAAAAATGGGTGCTTTAAATGAATATTTTCGCAAACAAGCAGGAGTAAAACGCACTAATGATCCTATATTTTCCTTTGCTATAAAAGGAGCCAAAGAAGAATTGTTTTTAAAGGACACTACAAGTTGTTTTGGTGAAAATTGTGTGTATGATGTTTTAATAAAAGAAAATGGAAAATTTCTTACTTTTTTTTTGGGGGGGGGGTATTGGACACACCATAACCCACCATATTGAAGAAAAATATCAAGTAGATTATAGATATTTTAAAAAATTCCAGGGTTTTATTCTTGATGAAAATGGAGAAAAACAAAAAAAAGAAATCTTATATTTTGTTAGAGATTTAAACAAACACTCCCTTTCTAATATTAAAAATATTATTAAAATAGCTTTATCATCTTTTAAAAGCGATATGATAAAATTTGCCAATGATAACATAAGTATTTTTATTGCTCAAGAAATATGAAAATGCCATAATAAGAGCCTTAAACATAAATAAAAATGTACTTATTCTAAAGGATAGTTAAAAAATGGAAAATAAATTTTATGAAATTTTAGAAAATATATTAGAAGTAAAAGTTGATGAAAATTCAAATTTAAGCATACAAAATTGCAAAAATTGGACTTCTTTAAATCATATTGATATAATCATGAGCTTAGAAGAAGAATTTGAAATCAAATTTAGCAAAGATGAATTAAGTCAGCTAAAATCACAAAATGAACTTTTGCAAGCTATCAAATCAAAGGTAAAAAATGAAAAATATTAAAAACTTATTTGAGTTAATAGCTATAAAAAATCCAATTCACGCAAAATATTTAAATAAAATCAGTCTAACAAATGAAGATGAAATAGAATTTGAAAATCTCATTTCATATTATCTTCAAAACAATATTTCTTTACAAGAGCAGTGCGAATGCTATTTAACTATACTTAATGACACTTTAGAAGAAACAAAATATTTCATAGAAAATAACTCATATAGATATAAAAGTTTTGAAGAAGTAAAAGATAAAGTCTATTTTAATGAAACTTATATGAAAAAATACATGATAGGGCTTGCGCTTTCATCTTATATTTGGATTGCTCATATAAAAGTTAGAAAGTATTTTGAAAATTATCTTCAATCAAAAAGCAAACATGATAATTATTTTGAAATAGGCCCAGGACATGGAGAATTTTTTACTAAAGCTGTTAAAAGTTTGAAATTTGATTATTATTTAGGTTTAGATTTATCCCCTACTAGTTGCGAATTGACAAAAAATATGGTGGAAAATCAAGTTAAAAATTTAATTAATAATTGTGAATTTTTATGTAAAGATTTTTTTCAATTTCAATTTCACAAAAAGGCTGATTTAATAGTAATTGGAGAAGTTTTAGAACATGTTGAACAGCCTTTAGAATTTTTAAAAAGAGCAAAAGACTTATTAAGCGATGAAGGTGAAATTTTTGCAACCATACCTATCAACGCACCTGCAATTGATCATATATACTTATTTACACATCCAAATGAAATTTTTGAAATGGCAAAAAAAGCAGATTTAAAAATAAAACAATATGAATGTTTTATGGCAAATGACTATTCTTTAGAAAAAGCTTTAAAATTTAAAAATGCTATAACTATGGCTGTGGTATTTGAAAAATGAATTTAAATTTACCAATCCACCATATAGGTGTAGCATGTAAATCTTTAGAAAAAGAAAGAAAAATATTTGAAAAGCTAGGTTTTATTAAAGAAGCTGAATTTATAGACGAACAACAAGGGGTAAAGGGAGAATTTATCATTCCAAAAAATAACTTATTCCCCCAATATCGCTTTGAACTTTTGTCAAATTTAAATGAAAAAGGCGTTTTAGATAACTATTTGAAAAATAAAACTAAAATGTATCATATAGCTTATGAAAGCAAAAATATAGAGCAAGATTTATCTTTGCTTTTAAATGATGGTTTGTTGGTTGTTGACATAATGAAAGCAAGTTATTTTGCAAAACTTTGCTTTGTGATGATGAGTAATAATTTATTAATAGAATTAGTAGAGCTAAAATGAATCTTTTTTCACCAAATTTAAAAAGAAATGATCTCATAAAACTTAGCAAGGAAAATCATTATAAAAAAATTGCTATTAATGTTTTTAGAAATCACTCTTTTGAAGTGATTTCAAGCATACTAAATGCATTTTTAGCCTTTAGTAAATTAAAGGCTGAATTTAACATAAGCTCTTATGATGATAGTTTAAGTTATGATAATTTTCAAAAAGCAGATTTAAACATCATATTTATAGATTTAAACAATTATAAAAAAAATGTAGATGATTTTATCAAAGAAAAAATACAAGAGCTATCAAGCATTAGCAACGCTCCTATCATCACACTTTTACTTGGTAATACAAGCTTAAAAGAATATAGTATTTGCAAAATACTAAAGCCCTTTTTAGATGAAAATCTCATCATAGATGATAGTAATTTTGAAATAAATGCAAGCAGACTTAGTAATAAAGCTTGTGTAAAATTAGCCCAAATTCTAGGACTAAAAATCCTACCTAGCTTCTTGCAACCAGCTTTAAAAGCAATCATCATAGATCTTGATAATACCTTATACCAAGGAATTTTAGGCGAAGATGGTATTGAAAATCTTACTTTATCTAGCAATCATAAAGCCTTACAAAGTGAGCTTTTAAATTTAAAAAATCAAGGTTTTTTACTTGCCATCGCTTCAAAAAATGAAGAAGATGATGTAAAAAAACTTTTTTCACAAAGAAAAGACTTTTTATTACAACTTGATGATTTTAGTATGATCAGGGCTAATTGGAAAAGTAAAGACGAAAATATTAAAGAAATTGTAAATTTTTTTAATATAGCTTTTGATAGTGTGCTATTTATTGATGATAATATAGCCGAAATTGAAAATGTATCACACCTTCATATTAACACCTTGCTAGCTGATGAAAATAGTGCTTATAGTTTAAAGCTCTATCCTAGACTTTTAAAAACAATCTTTAGCAAAGAAGATGAGTTAAGAAGTGCTGATATTAAAGCAAATTTACAAAGACAAGAACTTAGCAAGCTTAGCCCTAAAGAGTATTTTGAAAAATTACAAATTTGTTTGAAATTTCATATCAACCACGCAGATGAACTTGAAAGAATTTCACAACTACTTAATAAAACTAATCAATTTATATCAAATTACTCAAGATTAAGCTTAAAAGAATGTGAAGAATTTATGCAAAAACATGCTATTTTGACTATAAGCATGAGTGATAAATTAAGTGATAGTGGTATTATAGCAATTTTTTTAGCTTATAAAGATGAAACAAATTTAATCATAAAAGATCTTTGTATAAGCTGTAGAGCCTTAGGAAGAAAGCTTGAAAAAATTATGTTATATAAGGCTATAGAGTTATTACATGTGCATTTTAATACAAAAGAATGTATTTTATACTTTCAAAAGGGCGAAAGAAATATGCCATTTTTAGAATTTTTATATAGTTTAAATGCAAATATAAAAGAAAATTTTACTCTAATCCAAAAAGAAATGATAAATTACGAAGGACTTATAATTGAAAGCTAATTTTAATAAAGCCAAAATAGCAGGCATAAGTGTTTGCGTGCCTAATAAATGTATAAATATAGATGATTGCTTAGAAGATGTTTTTCAAAATGATGTCAAAATGCTAAAAAGAATGAAAAAAATTTCAGGCATACAAGAAAGATTTATCGCTGATGAAAATATTAGCACAACAGATTTAGCCTATGAAGCAAGTATAAATTTATTTAAAATGCTTGATTTTGATAAAAATAAGCTTGATATGGTGATTTTTGTTACACAAACTCCTGATTTTTTTATGCCATCATGCGCAAACTATCTTCACAAACGATTAAATTTAAAACCTCAAACCATAGCTTTTGATGTAAATCAAGCGTGTTCGGGGTATTTATACGGCTTATTTATAGCTTTTTCTTTTTTAGAAAATCAAAATACAAAAAATATTTTATTAATTTGTGGTGATACTTTAAGCAAAACCATAAACCCTTTAAATGCAAATTTAGCTCCAATCTTTGGCGATGGAGTAAGTGCAACACTCATAAGCAGTGCAAATGAAAAATCGTTTTTTAAGCTTTATTCTAATGGAGAAGGTTTTGACAAACTCATCATACCCAATAGAGCTTTTACTAAACTTGATGAGAGTAAAATCTCCAATAAAGAAATATTTCAAACCAATAAGCATAGGAGCTTAGATAATCTTTACATGGATGGGGCTGAAATTTTTAACCAAGCACTTAATCTTGAGAGCCAAAGCATAAAAGAAATGCTTGATTTTTGTGAAAAAAGTAAAGATGAAGTGGATTATTTTTTATTACATCAATCCAATCAATTTTTAGTTGATTCTATTATAAATGACTTGGGTATTGATAGCTCTAAAGCACCAAATTTTTTGATGTCAAAATACGCTAATTTAAGTGCTTGCTCTTTACCTGCTTTACTTTGTGAAATGCAAAAAAATGATTTTAGTGCCATTTTAAGTGCTTTTGGTGCTGGATATGCCTGGGGGAGTGCTTATATAAATTTTGATAAAAACTTTAAAACTGATACAATTTCAATTTATAAAGGAGAAAAAAATGACTAAAGAAGAATTATTAGAAGCTATTAGCGAAGCTATGCATATGGATGAAACACTAAAAGAAAATATGATTTTAGATGATATTGATGAATGGGATAGCTTAGCTTTTGTATCTATCATGGTATTATTTAAAAACTCACTTGGCAAGCAAATTAGCGGTGATGATCTTAAAAAATGTGAAAAAGTAAGCGATCTTTTAGCTTTAGCTGGTGTTTAAACAAATATTTGTTTAAACCCTTTCCACACTTAAAACAATCTGCTCATTTTCCTCTTTAAAAGTATATATTAAATCATCACACTTATATGAGATTTCTTTTTTACAAGTTTTATCTTTTAAAGGTTCTTGTAAAATTTGTGGTAAGTGTTTTTTTATAAGTAGTTTTATAGGTATACCCATACCATGAGTTAAGTCTTTAATAAATTTGCCATCTATTTGTTTTTCATCTATAACTTTTATAAATTCAACATCAAGTCCATGTTCTTTTAAAATATTAACATATTCTTCTTTTTCTTCTAAAGGAACATATTCATCAAATTTAGAATGATAAGCAATATATTTTGGATTTGGATATTTTGCTTGTATATTTAGATGATCTTTATTTAGTGTTTCTCTAATGAGTTTTCTAGCAGGTGAAAAATAATAAGGGGATTGTTTGTTTGTAGTCCATAGTGTTTTTTCATAACCGTAAAGTTTTATATGATTAAAGGTATTTGGTGTTAAAAAATTATAATATTTAGTAAAATCAACTTCTTTACCAAAACCTATAACTCTCCATAAATTAGTAAGACTAACATGAGAAGAATTATCTATTACAATATCAACAAGCCAAGGAGCTATTTTTGCACATAAATTTGCTAAATAACCTCCATGGGACGATCCGACTAAAATATGCTTTATACCCCCCCCCATAGCTTTAAAAGGAGAATTTTTTCTAATATATAAAAGAGCATTTAGTATATCTGTTGCTTGCATGATGCCAAAATTTTGATATTCATTTTTGGTAGGTTGAAGAGTTATACTTAATTTTAAAATATACGAAACATCTAATATCCATTTTAATTTTAAAATAGAAATTTGATTATCTATATATTCTAAATAATGATTAATTTTTTCAAAAGTATCAATATGATTAATATTAAAAGGTGGAATAATACTTATAGCTTTTAAACTAGTGTCTAAAATAAGCTTGTCGATATCATCTAAATAATATGTTGCTCCAGTTTGAGGACGATTTCCTATACAATGATAATTTACATTTAAAACTGCTACATTATAATTTCTAGCACAATAATCACTTATATATAAATCATCTTTTATATCTCTGCCAATACCATTTATAACACAAACAATAGCCTCTATTTCTTTACTATCATCATAAGTTAATTTAAATTCTAATTTACTTTCTCTTTTTATATTTAATTCTACATCATCACAAGAGTCTATGAAATAAGTTTCATTTTTTAACATTTAAAAAGCCTTTGCTAGTTTTAGATATATTTTATCAAACAATCTCTAAAACAAATTTATCATTTTCATCTTTAAAGGTAAAAACTTTATTTTTACAAGGATAAGATATACTATCTTTTTTCATACTAAATGTTTTATCTTTTAATTTTTCAAGCATAATAGGTAATTCTTTATTAAATAATGCCTTATCAGGAATTCCACACCCATGAGTTAAATTTTTAATAAATTTGCCATCTATATCTTTTTCATCTATTAGATGAAAATCTACTTCATAATTTAAGGCTTTTAAAATTTCTATCATAGAAATTTTATATTCAGCTGAAGTTAAGTCATCTTTAGCGCTATGATAACTTGTATAAATAATATTTTTATTCTTTTGAGCTTGTAAGATCAAATGATCTTTATTAAGTAAAGCTCTTATTAAATAATTTTCATCAGCAAAATAATAAGGTGAGTTTGGGTTTTTGCGTGTCCAATGAGTTTTTATAGTGCTATAAATTATTATATTTTCATTACCAACTTTACAATCATAACTTTTTACTTCTTTTCCGATTACATAATTTAACGGAGGCAATGCAGCACCTGAATTCTCTATTACTCCATCTACATACCAAGGAGCTATTTTAGCACACATTAATGCCACTAAGCCACCATATGACCCCCCCCGTAAATTTTAGGTAAAGATTTAAATTGAGGATAATTTTTCATTATATCTTTTAAAGCATTGATATGATCGATTGCAGGCATAATGGCAAAATTATTATACTCATTGTTAGGTGGGATAAAACTTCCATAAATATGTGCTTTATAATCTTGATTTAAAATTTTATTATTTTTTAAATTAGTAATGGTATGATACAAATAATCATAATGTATATGAGCATTATTGGTATCTAATTTACTTGATTGAATTTTGAAATTTTCTAAAACTTCTTTCAAAAAAGGTAAATCATCTTCCATAAAAGTAGTAGTTGCACTATATTTGTCCACATCAGAAACTCTTTGGCAAAAACAATGATAAAATACATTTACAGCTACTACATCAAATTTTTTAGCTATAAAATTTCTATAACTTTCTAGAAAATGTATATTTGCATTAGCTCCATACCCACCTATGATAAAAACAATAGCTTTCATTTGCTTACTATCATCATAAGTGATTCTATATTCTAATTTACTTTCTCTTTTTATATTTAATTCTACATCATTACAAGAGTCTATGAAATAGGTTTGATTTATGAGCATATTTTTCTTTCTTGATATTATAATTTATATGCTATTATAACTAATTAAAATACATTCAAAGAAAAAAGTATGAAATATATATTTAAATGCAATGATAAAAAATATTCCAATATAGACTTAATAGAAGCTTTTAAAAAACTTGGTATTAAAAAAGGTGATATTTTGTGTGTACATAGTGAATTGATGAAATTTGGTATTCCTTTACTTCCTAGAAATGAATTTTTACAAACTATATTAGATTGTTTTTTTGAAGTTATAGGTAAAGAAGGTACTTTAATCATGCCTACATTTACTTATAGTTTTTGCAAAAATGAAGTTTATGATAAATTAAATTCTCCTACAAAAATGGGTGCTTTAAATGAATATTTTCGCAAACAAGCAGGAGTAAAACGCACTAATGATCCTATATTTTCCTTTGCTATAAAAGGAGCCAAAGAAGAATTGTTTTTAAAGGACACTACAAGTTGTTTTGGTGAAAATTGTGTGTATGATGTTTTAATAAAAGAAAATGGAAAATTAGTTTTATTTGGCTCTAAAATAGCCGGGTACACTTTTAGTCATTTCATAGAAGAAAAAGCTCATGTTCCATATAGATATTTTAAAAATTTTAGTGGAAAAATTATTGATGAAGATGGTAAAATACTCCAAAAAAATATTAAATACTATGTTAGAAAATTGAATGAAAATTCAGATTTAGATGTTGATAAACAAGTAGCTATTTTAAAAAATGATAATAATTTTAATATTTTAAATTTTTCCAATGCTCATATAATAAATATCAACATGAAAAACTATTTAGAAAAAACATTAAAAGCTTTAAAGGACAACCCTTATTGTTTGCTAAAGGAATAAAATGACAATTCATATCAATGATTTTTTACAAGAAAGTGTTGCTAAATTTGGAAGTAAAAATGCTTTTGTTGAGTTTAATGGTAGAAGTATAAGCTATAAAGAATTTGATGATTTAAGTAAAAAAATAGCAAGTAAAATTCTTTCTAAACTTCCTACTAAAAGTACACAAGATCCTATATTAATCATGCTTCCTAAAGGGATTGATTGTCTGCTTTCTTTTTTTGGTGTAGCAAAAAGTGGAAATTTTTATACACTTTTAGATGAAAAAAGTCCCAAAGAGCGTGTAGAAAAAGTTATAGAAGTTTTAAAACCAAAGCTTTTAATTACTTCTAAAAAATTAAATTTAGATTTTAATCTTGATACCATTTTCACAGAAGATTTTGAAAGCTTTGTTATAAATGAAAATGCTTTAGAAAAAGCTTTAGATAATCACATAGATACTAATTTACTTTATGTCTTTTTTACAAGCGGAAGCACAGGAACTCCAAAAGGAGTAAGCATAAGCCATAAAAGTGTGATTGATTATACTTTTTGGGTATGTGAAACTTTTAAGCTAAGCCATGAAGATATACTTGCTAATCAAGCGCCATTTTACTTTGATAATAGCATATTAGATATATTTAGCTCTGTTAAAATGGGAGCTACGCTTCATATACTGCCTAATCATCTTTTTGCTTTTCCAAATAAAATTTTGGAGTATCTAGAACAAGAAAAAATAACAACAATTTTTTGGGTACCTTCAGTGTTGATTTATTTTGCTAATACCAATGCTCTTGAAGCCTTTACACTAAGGCATTTAAATAAAATTCTTTTTTGTGGTGAAATCATGCCAAATAAACAACTCAACATTTGGCGCAAATACCTTCCTAGTGCTTTATTTGCTAATCTTTACGGACCTACTGAAATTACCGATGTATGCTCTTTTTACATAGTTGATAGGCAATTTAGCGATGATGAGCTTTTGCCTATAGGAAAAGCATGTAAAAATACCCAACTTTTAGTCTTTGATGAGAATTTAAATTTAATTACTTCAAGTCAAGTGGGAGTTAAAGGCGAGCTTTATGTAAGAGGAACTTGTCTTTCTTTAGGCTATTACAACGATAAAGAAAAAACAAAGCAAGCTTTTATGCAAAATCCTTTGCATGATAATTACCTAGACTTGCTTTATAAAACAGGTGATGTGGTAGCTTATAATGAATTTGGTGAACTTTTATGTTATGGACGGATAGATCATCAAATCAAATATATGGGTCATCGCATAGAACTTGGAGAGATAGAAAGTATTATCAATTCTCATGAGAATGTAAGAAATTGCGCTTGTATTTTTAAAGAAGAAATTATTTGCTTTTATGAAAGTAAGGAAGAGTTAGATTTTAAAAACTTTTTAAAAGACAAACTCCCTGTTTACATGATACCTAAAAAATTTGTTAAAATAAAACAATTTACTTTAAATGCGAATGGGAAAATTGACAGGAAGGTTTTGAGTAAATTTGTTTAAGAATTTTTCACAAACACATGATAATGGTTTTTTATTACATAATTGCTATGAATACAAAGAAAGTTTTTTAAAACATGCAATTAATAATAATTATTTTTTCCAACAAGAAAATAATAGTTTCTTTTTTCTAAATAAAAAACTTTTGTTTTACTTCATTAATGAAATAAAACAGTACAACTTAAAACCATCTTTTATAAGACTTATCGGAAATCAAGAAAAATATTTTGAAAAACATCAATTATTTCTAAAGCTTAATAATTTCAAGTGTTTTCAGGTGTTTAAACAAATGATACTAAAGAATGAAAATTTAATACCTATTGAATTTGATTTCATAAAAAAACCAACCATTGATGAAACTGCAGAATGTTATGACTTTTTAAATAATAACTTTGAATACGAATTTAATCTTTTTTATCAAAAAAATAATTTCAAAAAACATATTAATAATATTTTATACTATAAAGAAAATGGCAAAATATGCGGAGTATTGTTATATTCCAATATTTTAAACAATGCTATCTTGGATTATATTGCGGTAAAACCAAACCTCAAATACAAAAATGTAGCATTTGCCTTGTTAAATCACTTCTTCTTAGAAAACACAAAAGCAAAATTTTATAAACTATATGTTGATATTAATAATACAAAAGCTATAAAGTTTTATAAAAAATCTAATTTCAAATTTAATAAAACAGAAATCAGATTCTATAGGAATTTTCATGAACTTTAAGAAAATTTATTTGATAGGCGAAGGTAGAATAGCTAAGGAGTGCTTAAAAATAGCACACAATTTTTTCAAACAAGAAGTGTTACTTATCACACTAAAAAATAAAAACGAATTGGATGTTTTCTTTGAGAAAATATCTAACTCTCTTATTTTAAGTGTGAATAATTTTTATATTTTTCAAAAAAAATGTGTTGAATCAAATTTCATCATTAACTATCATAATTCACTACTTCCAAAATACAAAGGAAGAAATGCACATATATGGGCTATATGGAACCAAGAAAATATAACAGGAATCACTTGGCATAAGGTTGATTGTACTATAGATACAGGAGATATCATCTTGCAAAAAGAGATAAAAATAAACAACTCATTAACAGCTATAAAACTACTCCAAATGCAGCAAAATTTAGCCATCAAATCTTTTGAGGAATGTTTAAAGAATATAAAAAATTCTTTTCCTCAGCCAAAAATTATTTCTGTGGTTAGGGGGGGGGATATTCACAAAATAAGTCAACTACCTAATAATGGTATTTTAGATATATCTTGGAACATCTTAACTATGGAAAGATTTTTAAGAGCAATGGATAATGGAAATCTTACTCCTAAAGCTAAAGTAAAAATAAACAATATGATATATGATATTTCATTTTATGAAATAAACCATCTTGAAATAATTTTATTTTTAAGCAATAATATAAAAATAACAATTCCAAAGGAATGAAATGCAACAAATTCAAAATTTTTTTAACAAAATAGACAGAAGTGATATAAATGAAACTATGCAAAATTTGCTTAGCGATGACATAATAGATAGTATTGACATCATGGCTTTGGTAGCTGAAATAGAAAAGCACTATAAAAAACCCCTAAAAGCAGAGTTTATTATAGCTGAAAATTTTGAAAGTTTTGAAAATATCAAAAAAATGATAGAGCAAGCAATGCAATGAATTTAAAAACTACTAATCATTCTATTAAAGCTATTAGTATTGTTCTACCTAAAAATCCACTCCACAAAGAAGATGAATTAAAGCTTTGCAATATAAATGAAAGAAAATATCAACTTTTACAAGAAAATTCAGGAATTTTTAATCATTTCGTAAGCGATGAGTCAACATACTCGAGTGATTTAGCAACACAAGCATTAGAGGAGCTTTTCTCAAAAGATATACTCAAAAAAGATGAAATTGATCTACTAGTTTTTACAAGCTTTACACCGGATTATTTAGCACCAGCTTGCACTAGTTTAATCCACAAAAATTTAAATTTAAGTAGCCATACTTTATGCTTAGATGTATTAGGCTTTTGCCCTGGATTTTTACAGAGTTTACTTCAAGTGTTTTTGGCTTTAAATCAACCAAGTATAAAAAAAGCTGTTTTAATATGCGCCAGTGTAAAAAGTAAAGCGATTGACGCTCAAAAAGATAAAATTACCTTTTTAAATAATAGCGATAGTGCAAGTGCGATTTTAATAGAAAAAAATACCAATTCTAAAGAAAAAAGCTGTTTTTCTCAAAAAGTTTTTTCTACTCAATGTGTAGAAGAAACTTTACCCTATGGTGGACTTAGATTAGATAGTCTGAATATTTTGAAAGTCAACAACAATTTGACTTTTTCTTTTATTATGCAAAACTATCCAACATTTTTTCAAGAATTTTTTGAACATTTCAATCTAGAAAAAACTAATTTCGATGAATTTTTTATCCACTCTTCTGATAATTTTTCAAAACAAAAACTATATGAGAGACTAAATTTAAATTTTATCCAAGATAATATTCTTAAAAACTATGGAAACACTACTATAAATAAATTACCTCTAGAATTAGCTTCATATACTGGGGGGGGGATAAACAAATTTTCCTTGGAAGCTTTGGAACAGGTATCACCCTTAATGCATGTAGCCTAAAAATAAATTTTGATAAACTTCAAAGTTTTATCAAAGTCGTGTAATTTTAAGCTCAAATCGATCTTTGAAATCTTTAAAAGTAAATATCTTATCTTTGCAAGGATAAGATATGCTATTTTCTCTCATATTAAATGTTTTATTTTTTAGTTTTTCAAGCAATATAGGTAATTCTTTTTTAAATAAAGCCCTATCTGTCATTCTCAAACCGTGCTCTAAGCTCTTTATATATCTACCATCTACATCATTCTCATCTTTAACAATATGCAAAGTTGCATCAAATCCAAGTTGTTTGCAAAATTCATAAAAATTACTCTTATGTTCCACTGGAGCTCCCTCATCTTTTGCGCTATGATAACTGATAAATATTGTATTTTGATTTTTTTCATTTTGCAAACTTAGATGCTTTGAGTTCAAAAGAACCCTTATCATATAATTATCATCACTTAAAAAATACGGAGAGCTTTCATCTCTAGTCCAGTATTTTTTTACAAAACATAATAAAATATAATTATCACCTCTAATAGCAAATTCACCGCACTCACTTTCTCTACCTAACAAATGAGACAAATGAGGCAATGTCACTCCTGAATTATCTATCACTCCATCTACATACCAAGGAGCTATTTTAGCACACATTAGCGCTAAATAACCTCCGTATGATCCTCCCCCGTAAATTTTAGGTAAAGATTTAAATTGAGGATAATTTTTCATTATATCTTTTAAAGCATTGATATGATCAATAGCTGCCATAATTCCATAATTTTGATATTCGTTATTTGGCAATACAAAATCACAAGAAAGATTTATCAAAAAATCTTTTTTCAGTCTTCCTTCATGTTTTATTTGTTTAGATCTTTCATCAAGTTTTCTTATACAATTTTTAAAATTGCTTTTTTCATGGTCATAAATTTCCATATCGCAAATTTTTGCTATTTCACAAAAACTTTCCCAATCTTTTTCATTTGGCATAAAAATCGGATTATATTTCTCATCTATAGAAGGCCTAGCACTAAAGCAATGATAAAAAACATTTACAACAATAATATTAAATTTTTTAGCAAGATATTCTCTATCAAAATCTAAAAAAGATATATTAGCATTTGCCCCAAATCCACCTATGATAAAAACAATAGCTTTCATTTGCTTACTATCATCATAAGTAATTCTATATTCTAATTTACTTTCTCTTTTTATATTTAATTCTACATCATCACAAGAGTCTATAAAATAAGTTTGATTTATGAGCATGTTAAGCCTTATATTTGCATTTTTTAAGTATTATTATAACTAAAAAATAAGGAGCTAGATGTGAATATTAACTTTGAAGATATTCAAAAAATGTTTAATGCAATCAACAGAAGTGATATAAATGAAAATAGTCGTAATTTAGTGGATGATGATATTATTGATAGTATTGATATGATGAAATTAATACTTGAAATCGAAAAATTTATAGGAAAAAATTTAGATGCTAAATATATCACTCCGGATAATTTTGAGGATTTTTCTACGATTAAAAATATGCTTGAGGAAGTTATATAATCTCAAGCACAAATTTATTACCTTTATCTTTAAAAGTAAAAACCTTATCCTTGCAAGGATAACTTATACTATCTTCTCTTAGGGTAAAATTTTTATCCTTAAATTTTTCAAGCATTTTTGGTAATTCCCTACCAAATAAAGCTTTGACTGTTATTCCACCCCCATGATCTAAATTTTTAATAAATTTACCATCTATATCTTTTTCATCTATTAGATGAAAATCTACTTCATAATTTAAGGCTTTTAACAACTCTATCAAACAAATTTTATTTTTATAAGAAGTTAATAAATCATTAGAGCTATGATAGCTTATATAAACTATATTTTTATTTTTTTGCACTTGTAAAATTAAATGTTCTTTATTCAATAAAGTTCTAACAAGAAAATACTCATCTTTAAAACAATAAGGAGAATTTTTATCAGAATTCCAATATGTTTTTATAAAACATCCTATAAGAAAACTCTTATAGTTATAATATATATCGTGAAAATTTAAATCTTTTCCTATAATACAACCTAAAATTAATGTTGCTTCGCCTGAATTATCTATAACTCCATCAACATACCAAGGAGCTATTTTAGCACACATTAGCGCTAAATAACCTCCGTATGATCCTCCTCCATAAATTTTAGGTAAAGATTTAAATTGAGGATAATTTTTCATTATATCTTTTAAAGCATTGATATGATCGATAGCTGCCATAATTCCATAATTTTGATATTCGTTATTTGATGGTAGCAAAGTTGAAGTTAAATGAAACTCATAATCATCACCTATCATATTTTTTAATCTATAAAAATCAAGCATAGATTCTAAAGAAACAATTTGTTTTTGTATGTTTTCTTGATTAATTTCGCCAGAAAAAGCAATACCATGTTTATTTAATTGCTCCTTGAAATAAGCTACATCTCTTTCATCATACGAAAAAGTAGCACTGTATTTTTTATCCTTGCTATTTATTCTACAGCTAAAACAATGATATAAAACACTTACAGCCACTACATCAAATTTTTTAGCTATAAATTGCCTGTCAAAATCAATGATTGATAAATCAACATTAGAACCATACGCTCCTATGATAAAAACGATAGCTTTCATTTGCTTACTATCATCATAAGTAATTCTATATTCTAATTTACTTTCTCTTTTTATATTTAACTCTACATCATCACAAGAGTCTATAAAATAAGTTTCATTTTTAAGCATAATTTTCTCTAATCATTAAAATACTTTGTAAAATGCTCTTGATATCGCATTTCTAAATTATCATATATATCTTGAATTTTGTCAATAAATTTTTCATTTCTATATGCTTGCATAGTCATAGAATTAATCTCTTGAAAAGCAAAAAAATCAAATTTTTCTTCATGTGTTAATTCTTCAAGATAAATTACTTTTCCATAATGATCATAAGTATACTGCTTAAGAGTTTCTTCTACTACTTCAAGCACCTTAAACACAAATATCATTATAGGTTCCTTTCTTAATACCTGTGTGCTTTGCTCAAATTCCTTTAAAAACTCATCATTTTTTCTATGGGTTATAGTACAATAATGCTTTTGGGCATCTTTATAAAAAATATCAAATAACGCGCAAGGTTTAACCCCTAAAAAATTTCCATCATAATCAACCTGAGGATAATAAGGATAAAGCTTGCATATCAAAGGTCTAAGACTATGAGGATTACAAAGTCCATTTAAATCACATTTTGCAAAATAAGCATTGATTTTTTTTCCATTTTTTAAAGTAAAGGTATTGACTTTTCCATTTTCTAAATATGTATTACCGGCTTGCTTTAGCGAAAGATATTCAACTTCAAGCATAGGTAATATCACCGCACTAGATTTATTAAATTTAAAATATTGTGCGTGAATATTATGACAGCATCCACCATTGCATGTTTTATAGCATTGTGGCGCAAAAATAAATTCTTTATCTTGTAATGAGTTAAAAAAATTTTTCATTTCTTTCCTTTCTTGCATCTTTTAGTTTAATTTTTGCACATCAAGTAATATCTGCTCATTTTCCTCTTTAAAAGTATATATTAAATCATCACACTTATATGAGATTTCTTTTTTACAAGTTTTATCTTTTAAAGGTTCTTGTAAAATTTGTGGTAAGTGTTTTTTAATAAGTAATTTCATAGGTATACCCATACCGTGAGTTAGATTTTTAATAAACTTACCATCTATTTGTTTTTCATCTATAATTTTTATAAATTCAACATCAAGTCCATGTTCTTTTAAGATATTAACATATTCTTCTTTTTCTTCTAAAGGAATATATTCATCAAATTTAGAATGATAAGCAATATATTTTGGATTTGGATATTTTGCTTGTATATTTATATGATCTTTATTTAGTGTTTCTCTAATAAGTTTTCTAGCAGGCGAAAAATAATAAGGGGATTGTTTGTTTGTAGTCCATAGTGTTTTTTCAGAAGCACAAAGTCTAATATTATTAAAATAGTGAAAGGTTCCAAAGCAAAAATACTCAGTATAATCAACTTCTTTTCCAAAACCTATATATCTCCAAGCATCTCCATCAAGCGTCACATGGGAAGAATTATCAATAATTGCATCTATAGTCCACGGAGCTATCTTTGCAGATAATATACCCATATAAGCACCATGTGAAACCCCTACTACAATGGTTTTTAAATCTTTATTTTTAAAAATATTCGCTTTTACATAAAGCAAAGTATTTATCATATCAATTGTTTGCATAATACCATAATTTTGATATTCATCATTTGTAAGTTTTAAGCTCACACTTAAATCTAAATAATAATCTCTATCAAAATCCCAAGCGTCTTTCTTTTTTTGAATTTCTTTATTAAGATATTCCATAGCAGGATGAAATTCTTCAAAAGTATTAAGTTTTGATATATCATAAGGAATTTCTATGTCAATAGCTTTTAAGCTTGCATCAAAAATAAGTTTATCAATATCATCTAAATACCATTGTGCTCCAGTTTGAGGACGATTACCTATACCATGATAATTTACACTCAAAACTGCTACATTATATTTTGATGCAAAATACTCCATATTAAATTTTAAAACAGGATCTCTTATATCAGCACCAAGTCCTTGAATGATACACATTATAGCTTGAATTTCTTTTGTATCATCATATATAAGTTGAAATTCTAATTTACTTTCTCTTTTTATATTTAATTCTACATCATCACAAGAGTCTATGAAATAAGTTTGATTTATGAGCATATTAAGCCTTTTAAAATAAAAATTCAATTATACTTACTTTTTTATAAATTTAAAGAGAAATCATGAAAAATCTTTGTATTATCCCTGCACGCGGTGGTTCTAAGCGTATTCCTAGAAAAAATATTATTGATTTTTTGGGAAAACCATTGATTGCTTATAGCATAGAAAGTGCTTTAAATTCAGGTATTTTTGATGATGTAATTATTTCAAGTGATGATTATGAGATCATAGAAGTGGCTTTAAAGTATGGTGCTAAGGCTCCTTTTGTGCGTAAAAAAGAACTAAGTGATGATTATGCAAGTTCAACCGCTGTAATACAAGATGCCATCATCACTCTAGAAAAACAAGGTAAAATCTATGAAAATGTGTGTTGCTTATACGCAACTGCTCCACTTATAGATGAGTTTATCTTAAAAGAAGCTTTTGAACAATTTAGTCAAGAAGAATGTAAATTTTTATTTTCAGCTTGTGAATTTGAATACCCTATACAAAGAGGTTTTTACCTTGATGATCAAAATAAAGTTTACATGTTTAATGAGTCAAATTATGATAAACGCTCACAAGATCTTACTAAAGCTTACCATGATGGTGGTGCATTTTATTTTGGCAAAAAAGAAGCGTGGCTAGAAGAAGATTTTATGTTTAAATCTCATTCTAAAGCTTTTTTACTTCCAAGAAATAAAATTTGCGATATTGACACTTTTGAAGACTTAGAATTTGCTAAAATACTATATAGATTTCAACAATAGAAACTATAAATTCTATAGTTTCTTGATTTTTAATTTCTATTTTATATAATATAAGTTTTTTCTTTTTAAATTTAAAGTATAATAAAGTAATTTTAGTTATATAATGAGGAAATATTATGCTACAAAAAAACATCAAAAGCATAAAAACAAAATTAAGTGAAACTTTATCAGCTATTAAAAAATCAAAATACAAGATTATTCAAGGTAATGATAGCTTAGATATAAATTTTTTAAATACTCAAGATAATACTCTAATTTATAAAAACCCTTTAGATGAATTAAATGCTATGTTAAAAATTTATAATGAAAAATATCGTCTATACCCTGTATTATATTTTTATGGGTTTGGAAATGGAATTTTATATAAAGCTCTTTTGCAAAATCCCCATCATAAGATTATTATTGTTTTTGAAAAAGACTTAGAAATTATCCATAGTGCTTTTAGCGTGATGGATTTTAGCAAAGAATTGCAAGAAGCTAAATTGGTAATAGCTGATACAAATACTTTAAATACAATTGATTATGAGCTAATGTGCAAACAACAACCTATGCTTAATTTTGCAAGAACATATTTTTTAGAACTACATTCTGATTATTATGAAAGATATCATGATGATATATTAAAAATTAATAACAATATGTCAGAATACCTTAAAAAAGCTATGTTAGCATATGGCAACTCACCTTTTGATGCACTTCAAGGTATAGAACAATTTACCTATAATCTTCCTAAAATGTTAACCCATCCAAATTATAAAGAGCTTTTACAAAAAAGAAAAAATCTAAGTGATACAGCAATCATTGTTTCAACCGGACCAAGTCTTTCCAAACAACTTCTGTTGTTAAAACAATACACTAGTAAAGCCACTATTTTTTGCACAGATAGTGCTTACCCTATCTTAGCTAAACATAACATCAAGCCTGATTATGTTTTATCTTTAGAAAGAATAGCTTTAACTAGTGAATTTTTTAATAATGATTTTGGTAATTTTGATAAAGATGTAACATTTGTTATAAAATCATACGCTCATCCTAATACAATGAAGTATCTTGATAGCAACAATAGAAATTACTTACTAGTTTCTTCCACAGGTGCTAATTTTATTTATTTTATACAATTGCATTCTTATGGTTATCTTGCAACCGGATGGAGTGTTGCAAACATGGCATCCAATCTAGCGTTTGATCTTGGACATAAAAATATTATTTTAATTGGACAAGATCTAGCTTATAGCAATACTGGACATTCGCACTCAAATGGCCATATTTATCCTATAAACAATAAAATTTATAAACAAGATTATGGAAAATATGAATGCGAAGCCTATGGTGGTAAAGGTAAAGTTCAAAGCTCTTTTGCTTGGACTTTATTCCGCCAAAATTTCGAAAGTGATATTGTTCGTTTCAATCAATGCAATGTTATTGTTTATAATTGCACTGAAGGTGGTGCTAGAATTGCAGGAACCATAGAAAAACCTTTTAAACAAATATGTGAAAAATTATTAACAAAAGAATTAAAAAAGCCTTTTATCTCACTAGAAAATCCAACTTTAAACAAACAAAATGAATTAATGCTTAAGGCATATATCAAAGTCAAAAAAAGCATTTCACACTGCCAAAATTTAAATAAAAATCTTAAAGATCAACTAGTAGGTTTAAAACAATCCTATCAACAAATTCATACCAAAGAAGATTTAAATATTATAGTAGAATATATCAATGAGATTAAATCAAGCATTGAAAATAAAAGTAATATACAAGAATTATATGAAATTTTATATCCCCTACTCATGCAGTTTGAACTTAATCTTGCGAAAATTTATGTTTTAAACCCTACAAATGAAGATGATGTATATAATAAATCTCTACTATGGATAAAAGAACATATTGATTGGCTTGAATTAATTATAGCCCATATTGATACTCATGAACAAATTTTACATAAAAATATACTTCCACTACAAGAAACCATTATACAAAGAGGATATGGACATAAAATCAAATGAAAGTTCTTTTTAGAAGTGATAGTTCTAGCACCATAGGACACGGACATATCAAAAGAGATCTTTTGTTAGCTAAGCAATATCATGATGTATCTTTTGCATGTTTAGCTCTAGAAGGTTCTTTGATAGATGAAATTCCTTATCCTGTATATGAGCTAACAAGTGCTAGTGTATATGAGCTAATCAATCTCATCAAAAAAGAAAATTTTGATCTTTTGATTATTGATCATTATGAAATTACTGCAGATGATGAAAAACTCATCAAGCTAGAAACAGGGGTTAAAATTCTAAGTTTTGATGATGAGATAAAAGAACATTTTTGCGACATTTTACTAAATGTTAATGCTTATGCTAAAGAAAGTGATTATGAGAATTTAGTGCCAAAATATTGTGAATTAAGATGTGGCTTTTCCTATGCTCTAATACGCGATGAATTTTACCAAGAAAGCAAGATAAAAAGAGAAAAAATTTATGATTATTTTATCTGTATAGGAGGAAGTGATCCAAAAAATATTTCCTTTGATATAGCAAATAAACTAAATAAAAATAAAGCTATCATCATAGCTACCACAAAAGCAAATTCTCATCTAAACTCACTTCGAAAATTAAGCCAAAAAAACCCTAATATACAAATTCTCATTGACCAACCTAATCTTGCAAGATTGATGAATGAAAGCAAAAAACTCATCATTAGCGCAAGCTCATTGGTAAATGAAGCTTTAATTTTAAAAGCAAATTTTAAAGCCATAGCTTATACTAAAAATCAAGAAAAACTTGCTACATGGCTTGCTAAAAAAGGCTATGAAGTGGAGAATTTTATATGATAATTTTAAAAGATTTTATCCATTTGACTCAAGAAGAAATCAAACTTGTTTTAAAATGGCGTAACGATAAAAGCATTGCTAAATTTATGAAAACGCAAAATATTAGCCTAGAAGAACATTTAAACTTTTTATCTAGCTTAAAAACAAACGCAACTAAAAAATATTTTTTAGTATATGATGATAAAAATATCATAGGCGTGATTGATTTTATCAATATTACTAAACTTTCTTGTGAATTTGGGCTTTATGGTATAAAAAAAGGCGTAGGTGAGCTTTTAATGCAAGAAGTTAAAAACTATACTTTCAATGTTTTAAAAGTTCAAACTTTAAACGCATGTGTTTTTAAAGAAAACACAAAAGCTTTGAATTTATATTTAAAACATGGTTTTGAAGTTATTAAAGAAGATAATAATTTTTATTTTGTAAATTTGTCTTTTGCATACATGGGGGGGGGTAACAACTTAAATATATTTAATCAAATATATGGAGTTGCAGTTTGAATATAATCATAGCAACTCTTAGAGAGCACAATATTAATAATTTTTATAAACTAAAAGAATTATATAAAACATATACTTTTTACCTCATAACAAAAAAAGACGATCTTACTTTAGAAAAAATAACAAAAATAAACCCAGATTATATATTCTTCCCGCATTGGTCTTTCTATATACCTCAAGAAATTTACAATAACTATCAATGTATTATTTTCCACCTTGGAAATTTACCATTTGGAAGAGGAGGTTCACCTTTACAAAATTTAATCATAAGAGGGGTATATAAAAGCAAAATTTGTGCTTTAAAAGCTTGTGATACATTAGATGGTGGAGAAATATATCTAAAACACAATATTAGTTTTAAAATTTCAAATGCACAACGAATTTATGAAAAAATCTCAAAAATCATATTCTTTAAACTAATACCAAGAATTTTACATACAAAAATCAACCCTCGCATACAAAAAGGGAAAGTAGTAATTTTCAAAAGAAGAACAAAAGAACAAAGCAATATCAATACACTCGAAAATCCAAATTTGATAAAAATATATGATTTTATACGCATGCTTGATGCCATTGATTATCCAAAAGCTTTTTTGGAATTTGAAAATATAAAAATGGTTTTTCAAAACGCAAAAAAACACAATAATAAAATAAAAGCAGAGGTAATATTTTATGAAAAATAACAAAATTTTAATTATAGCAGCTCACCCAGATGATGAAGTTTTAGGATGCTTTGGAACTATAGCAAAATATATTCAAGAAGGATATGAAGCTTATACTTTAATACTTGGAGAAGGTAAAACAAGCAGAGAGATAAATAGTGAAAATGAACAAGAAATTTTAGAAGATGAGTTATTTAAAGCAAATAATCTTTTAGGCATTAAAAAAGTTTTTAGAAAGTTTTTTCCTGATAATGCTTTTGATAAAATACCATTATTAGAAATAGTCAAGAGCATAGAAGAAGTTAAAAATGAAATTAAACCAAATATAATTTTCACACATTATGAAAAAGATCTCAATATAGACCATCAAATTACATACAAAGCAACAATTACTGCTACAAGATCTCTACAAGAAGAAAGTGTTAAAGAAATTTATAGTTTTGAAATTCTTTCGAGTACAGAATGGAACTATCCATTAAGCTTTCAACCTGATGTATTTTTTGATATTAGTGAGACGCTTGATTTGAAGCTAAAAGCTATGTCTTTTTATCAATCAGAACTAAGAAATTATCCCCATCCAAGAAGCTTAGAGGGAATAAAAATAAATGCACAATACCAAGGAATGAGAGTTGGTCTTCAATATGCTGAAGTGTTTAAAAGTGTAAAGGTTATAAAGTGATTTTTTATAAAAATTTTACTAATCTTACAAAAGAAGAAAAAAAGGAAATTTTTTATATAAGAAATTCTCCAAATATCTCTAAATTTATGAAAACAAAAAATATAAATTATAAAAATCACTTAATATTTTTAAAAGAACTAAACAAAAACAAAAATAAAAAATATTTTTTGTTGATAAAAAATAACGAGAAACTGGGAGTAATATATTTTAATAATATCATAAAATTATCCTGTGAATTTGGGCTTTATGGTATAAAAAAAGGCGTAGGTGAGCTTTTAATGCAAGAAGTTAAAAACTATGCTTTCAATGTTTTAAAAGTTCAAACTTTAAACGCATATGTTTTCAAAGAAAATACAAAAGCTTTAAATTTATATTTAAAACATGGTTTTGAAGTTATTAAAGAAGATAATAATTTTTATTTTGTAAATTTAAACAATCCTCACGGGGATATCATTTTTTAAAAGCTCATTTTTAACATCATTTGGAGTATATTGACTAAAATGAAATATATAAGCACCAGCCAATGCATTTGCACCAAGTTGTATGGCTTTTACCCCATCTTGAGGCTTAGAAAGTCCTCCATTGATAATGAGTGGAATTTTTAATTTACCTTTGAAATACTCTAGTAATTCCCAATCATACCCCAAAGAACTTCCTTCTTTATCAACACTTGTTAAAAGTATCTCCCCTGCTCCTAAAGATTCGTATTTTAATGCAAGTTCTAGCGGATCAATATCTAAAATTTCATTATTAAAAACTTTAAATTTATTTTTGTCTTTTTTTACATCAATCGAGCATACTACACAAGAGCTTCCAAAAGTATTTGCCACCTTTTTGACAAAATCTGGATCTTGCAAAGCCATAGAATTAATACTAATTTTATCAGCACCTATATCTAACACTTTTCTAATATCTTCTAAAGTTCTAATCCCACCTCCAATAGTTAAAGGCATAAAGCATTCATTAGCTATATCTTCTAAGCTTTCAAAATCTATAACACCATTTTTATTGATATCCAAAACTATAAGCTCATCAACATTTCTAGCATTATATATCCTAGCTGTGCTTATTACATGCCCTATAGTTCTAAAAGAAGAAAAATTGATACTTTTTACAAGCTGATGATCTTTTAATAACACGCAAGGTATAATTCTTGTTTTAAGCATACTAGGCCTTTAAATTTGCAAAATTTTCCAAAAGTTTCAAACCTACATTTTGGCTTTTTTCAGGGTGAAATTGCACAGCAAAAATATTATCTTTTTCAAAACTTGCACAAAAAGGTTTTTCATACTCACAAAAAGAAGTTTCCACACTTTCTAAACACTCTACATAATAAGAATGCACAAAATAAAAATCACTTTTTTCTAAAATTCCATCAAATAGCTTGCTTTTTTTATCACTAAATTGTAAATCATCCCAACCACTATGCAATAATTTTTCTTTACTTAAATCAAATTTCAAAACCTTTGCTTTTATAAAATCAAGCCCTTCGCACTCTCCGCCCTCATATCCCTTACTAGCAAAAAGTTGCATACCAAGACAAATCCCCAAAATAGGCTTTTTATCTTTTAAAACACATTCTTTTAAAAGCTCATCTAGTGCAAGTTTTTTTAAATTTTCCATACCTTGTTTAAAAGATCCAACGCCTGGTAAAACTAATTTAGAGGCATTTTTTATATCTTCTTTTTTAGAACTTATAATCACTTCTTGATTAAGTTTTTCAAAAGCTTTCAAAACAGATTTAAAATTTCCAAGATGATAATCAACAATACAAATCATTTCAAAACAAACTCATCTTTTTTTATCAATGATCCATCACTATCTCTTAAGAATTTACCATTTTCATCGCGTTTAAATATCTTTTTATTAGTATAAGAATCGACAATTTTTTCAAATTCTTTTTCACTAAAACCACTAAATTCCAAATACTTCTTAATAGCCTTTTTAGGTGGCTTTCCATCATATTTATTTACAAGTCTCACGCCCTCTTCACGGCTAATATAGCCAAGTCTTATATCCAAGCACGCATTATCCGTAGCTCTTCCAAAACCATATTTGCAGTATTTTAAATAATCATGCACATGATTTGAATAACAATCTAAATTTTCAAAATTCTCATAAGTAGTTTCAACTGGTTTTGTACTAGCTTTAAAGCCATTTTCTTTAGATATTTTTAAATTATACTTATAATCCCATTTAAAATAATATCCCAAAAATAACCCTGTAACTCCTACTCTTTGAAGCTCTTCATCACTTGGATAAGTATAAAAATATAAATCCTTTTCTCTAATACCATCAACACCAATCATATCAGAAATTCTATTACCCAAAAGTCCGCCAAATTCTTCAAGCCACTCTCTACCTAAAGTGTTTTTTTCTTTAGAGCTAGCTGGCCCACCATACTCAATCTGCGGACTTTCCCCCCAAATAATCAAAGGAATACCAAAAGCAACAGCTACTTTTGGAACACATGTAAAAATCCCCAAATGGTTTTGCCATTCATTATCACCCGTTCTTATAAAAGCTTCGCGGGCCAATTTTTTATACACCAAAGGATTTCTTTTGATATGGATTAAATCAACACCAAGATTGTTTAAATTTTTTAAATTTTTTTTACCTATTTTAGTAGGAATACTTGGTTCAAAACAAACACACAAAGGATTAAGTCCAAGTTCAAGACATTTTAAAACTTGAAAGGTAGAATCCTTACCACCACTTACTCCTATCACACAATCATACACAGGATGTTTTTTATATTTTTTAACGAGTTCTAGAAATTCTTTTTCACGCTCTTGCCAATTTATCTCATGATTTTTAGCTTCTTGCGAGCAACACGCATCACAAATTCCCTCATCATTAAAATGCAAATCAGGCTTAGTATCTGGCATAACGCATTTTTTACAAAATTTCATATTAACTCCAAAAAATCTTTATAATCATCATAAATCGACTATGATTATATTTTCTAAAGATAAATAAATTTTATTTTGTTACAATATTTTTTATTTAAAGGTTTATAAATTATGGATTTAACTTTACTTCCTTATATGATTATAGGAATTTTTTCAGGTATGGCTTCAGGGGTTTTTGGCATAGGTGGTGGTATGATTATCGTTCCTTTCATGCTTACTTTAGGACTTAGCTCTCATCATGCTGTTGCAATTTCTGTTGTACAAATGATTTTTGCTTCTATTTTTGGTTCCTATTTAAACTATAAAAAGAAAAATTTAATCTTAAAAGATGGACTTATCATAGGCTTTGGAGGCTTTTTAGGTGCGATGTTTAGCGGGCTTTTACTCTCGTATTTTTCAGATATAACCTTAACAAGTATTTTTCTATGCGTGAGTATTGTATTCTTCTTAAAATTTGCTTTTAATCAAAAAAGCACCATTGGAAACATTAACCACTCTAATATCTTAAAAAATTCTATTTTGCTAATTTGTGGCGTATTTACAGGAATTTTTGCTATATCTTTAGGAATTGGTGGTGGGCTTTTAATTACCCCTATTTTAGCTTATTTTTTAGGCTATGATACTAAAAAAGTAGTGCCACTTAGTTTATTTTTTGTAATATTTGCTTCAATTTCAGGAATTAGTTCTTTTGTATATAATGACATCATTGATAAAGAAGTGTTACAAAATGGAAGCTTAGTAGGATTTAGCTCTATGCTAGGAGTTTATCTTGGTATAAAAATCATGGAAAAAATCAATCTTAAATCCCACCGCATAGCACTTTTAGGTATTTACACCCTTTCTATAACTATGACCATTATAAGCTTAATTAAAAAGCTAAATTTATTTTAATCTATCGGCAAATTTTTGTCTATTGGAAGTATAAACAAAGCTTAAAACCTCTGCCACTGCTTTAAAAAGCTCTGGTGGAATAAGATCATTTACCTCGCAAGCTTTATAAAGTTCTCTAGCTAAAGGAGGATTTTCGTAAATCATAACATTGTATTCATATGCCATATCTTTAATACGCAAAGCTAAAAAATCCACTCCTTTAGCTAAAACTTTTGGTGCAGCTTCTTTGGAACTATCATAACGCAAAGCAACCGCATAGTGGGTAGGGTTAGTAATCACAACATCAGCACTAGCAACATCTTGCACCATTCTACGCCTTGCTGCTTCCATTTGCAAACGACGAATTCTTCCTTTTACCAAAGGATCTCCCTCGCTTTGTTTAAATTCATCTTTAACCTCTTGCTTACTCATGCGTAAGTTTTTAAAGTATTGATACCTTACCAAAAGTACATCTAAAAGCCCTATAATCAAAAAAGCTATAATAACAATAGCTGCAAGTATAATAGCTTTATCCCTAAGCCATAAAAGTTGTGGATAAATCGTATAAAGTTCTACTCTAGGAAGTTCTTTCATAAATTGCAATAAAAAAACAAAAGCTATACCAAATACAACACCGACTTTAAGTATAATTTTCAAAGCTTCAATAATCTTTTTTAAAGAAAAAAGATTTTTAAGCCCGTTAATAGGATTAATTTTATTAAAATTTGGAGTAATGGGCTTAGTAGTAAAAATAAAACCAAACTGCATTAGATTTCCAAGCACACCCGCTACCATAATTACTAAAGTAATGGGCAATACCATAATAAACATCTCTATCATAGTTTTTATAATGATTTTTTGTAAAATCTTTAAATCAATTTCAATGCCTATAAAACTTTGATAAAAACGATATAAACCGCTAATTCTCTCACCTATAAAAGGCATCATAAACAACACCACAACCACAGCTATAATAAGTACAGCCACAGCAGATGCATCTTGGCTTTTTGGGACATTTCCTTCTTGTCGCGCATCTTCTATTTTCTTGGATGTGGGTTCTTCTGTTTTCTCTTGATCATCAGCAGCCATAAAAAAACCTTTAAAAAATTTAAAGCAAGATTATAGCATTTTATCAAGTATCTGCTAA
>NZ_JAKMRA010000019.1:0-5649 GCF_025771865.1 Campylobacter sp. IFREMER_LSEM_CL2090 | reverse complement strand
TATAGGATTATATATAAAGTAAGAATAATAAGAATTAACAAGTCCGCAATGAGCTACTTTCCCCCTGCCAGTAAGGCGTAGTATCATCACCCACGATGTGCTTAGCTTCTTGGTTCGGGATGGAGCAAGGCGTCTCCACATCTGTATAATCACGGACATTGTTATTTAAATATTCTATTTAATATAGCATAATAAAAACAATCAATAAGATTTAAACATAAAAATCATTTTTATTTTAACTTTCATCTTATTCTTATATTTAGATGTTTTATTGAACTAAATACTTTATTGTTTTAGAATACTTAAAAAACAATGTTAAGAGCAAGTTCTAATATAAACTTTACTTATAAGATTTTATAAACTTAAGAATGTAATTTTTATATAAATATTTCATATAAAAACACTCAAAGCTTTATTAAAAACCTTAACAAGGAAGTGATGCTTAAATAAGATAAGCCAAACGCTCTATTAGTACTGGTCAGCTAAAGGACTTTCATCCATTACACACCCAGCCTATCAAACTAGTAGTCTTCTAGAGAGCTTAGAGAAGATTCATCTTAGAGTTGGCTTCACGCTTAGATGCTTTCAGCGTTTATCCGTTCCAAACTTAGCTACGCTGCGATGCTCTTGGCAGAACAACAGCTACACCAGTGGTTTGTTCAACCCGGTCCTCTCGTACTAGGGTCAAATCTCTTCAATCTTCTTACGCCCACGGCAGATAGGGACCGAACTGTCTCACGACGTTCTGAACCCAGCTCGCGTACCGCTTTAAATGGCGAACAGCCATACCCTTGGGACCTGCTCCAGCCCCAGGATGCGATGAGCCGACATCGAGGTGCCAAACCTCCCCGTCGATGTGAGCTCTTGGGGGAGATCAGCCTGTTATCCCCGGGGTACCTTTTATCCTTTGAGCGATGGCCCTTCCACACAGAACCACCGGATCACTAAGACCGACTTTCGTCTCTGCTTGACTTGTATGTCTTGCAGTTAAGCTGGCTTATACCTTTATACTCTACGAACGATTTCCAACCGTTCTGAGCCAACCTTTGTAAGCCTCCGTTATTATTTGGGAGGCGACCGCCCCAGTCAAACTACCCACCAGACATTGTCCCACTTGAGGATAACTCAAGCTGGTTAGCTACCCAAATAAGAAAGAGTGGTATCTCAACAACGGCTCATATACAACTGGCGTCATATACTCAAAGCCTCCCACCTATCCTGCACATTCTTATCCAAATAGCAGTGTCAAGCTGTAGTAAAGGTCCACGGGGTCTTTCCGTCTTGCCGCGGGTAGGAGGAATTTTCACCTCCACTACAATTTCACTGGATCCCTCTTTGAGACAGCTCCCATCTCGTTACGCCATTCATGCAGGTCGGTATTTAACCGACAAGGAATTTCGCTACCTTAGGACCGTTATAGTTACGGCCGCCGTTTACTCGGGCTTCGATCAAGAGCTTCGCTAATGCTAACCCCATCAATTAACCTTCGAGCACCGGGCAGGCGTCACACCCTATACATCCTCTTACGAGTTAGCAGAGTGCTGTGTTTTTGGTAAACAGTCGGGAGGGACTCTTTGTTGTAAGTTTCTTCGCTTTCGGAGTAAATCCTAATACGAAGCGAACCACACCTTATACCGAAGATACGGTGCTATTTTGCAGAGTTCCTTAAAGAGAGTTCTTCCACGCGCCTTAGAATACTCATCCCACCCACCTGTGTCGGTTTACGGTACGGGCAACATTAGCTAAACTTAGAAACTTTTCTTGGCTCGACGGCATCAGCAATTCTCCCCGCTGTCCGAAGACTTTGAAGAGCCTTTCAGTTCTCGGAGTATTGTTATACGGATTTGCCTATATAACCTCCTACGACCTTAGACTAGCACTTCCATCCGCTAGCTTGCTTAGCCCTAAGCGTCCTTCCATCGCACACTAATGTTGGTATTGGAATATTAACCAATTTGCCATCGTCTACCCCTTTCGGACTCGACTTAGGACCCGACTAACCCTACGATGACGAGCATCGCGTAGGAAACCTTGGGTTTACGGCGTTAATGATTCTCACATTAATTATCGCTACTCATGCCTGCATGCTCACTTCTATTCGCTCCAGCACTCCTTACCGGTATACCTTCGGCGCAAATAGAACGCTCTCCTACCACTTGATAAAATCAAGTCTACAGCTTCGGTACTTACTTTAGCCCCGTTATATTTTCCGCGCAAAATCACTAGACCAGTGAGCTATTACGCTTTCTTTAAAGGATGGCTGCTTCTAAGCCAACCTCCTGGTTGTTTAAGTAACTTCACATCGTTTTCCACTTAAGTAAGATTTAGGGACCTTAGCTGGTAGTCTGGGTTGTTTCCCTCTTGACGACGGATTTTATCACTCGCCGCCTGACTGCTGTGATTACATATAAGGTATTCGGAGTTTGATAGGGTTTGGTACATTGGTGTATGCCCTAGCCCATTCAGTGCTCTACCCCCTTATACTACGACACAACGCTATACCTAAATATATTTCGGAGAGAACCAGCTATCACGAAGTTTGATTGGCCTTTCACCCCTATCCACAAGTCATCCGGGGGCTTTTCAACGCCTATCGGTTCAGTCCTCCACTAGTTCTTACACTAGCTTCAACTTGCTCATGGATAGATCACTTCGTTTCGGGTCTGCAGCATCTGACTTAAGCGCCCTATTCAGACTCGCTTTCGCTACGGCTTCGCGTGTGCTTAACCTTGCCAGACACCACAACTCGCAGGCTCATTATGCAAAAGGCAGTCCATCACACTGTATTGCTACATAGTGCTCTGAATGATTGTAAGCAAATGGTTTCAGGTTCTATTTCACTCTGATCACCTCAGTTCTTTTCACCTTTCCCTCACGGTACTTGTGCACTATCGGTCTGGTAGTAGTATTTAGGGTTGGATCGTGGTCGACCCAGCTTCAGACAGGATTCCTCGTGTCCCGCCCTACTCAGGATACTGCTAGCTAAGGTTTGGTTTTCGTATACGGGACTATCACCCTCTATGGCTACACTTTCCAGAGTGTTCTACTAACCTTACCTATTGCACATTGCAGTCCTACAACCCCCAGTGCAAGCACTGGGTTTGCCCTCTTGCGCTTTCGCTCGCCGCTACTGACGCAATCTCTATTGATTTCTTTTCCTGTAGGTACTAAGATGTTTCAATTCCCTACGTTCGCTCCATTATGGTAGTATATATCTCTATATACTGGGTTGCCCCATTCGGAAATCTACGGATCAAAGCTTCTTGACAGCTCCCCGTAGCTTATCGCAGTCTAGTACGTCCTTCATCGCCTTTACCAGCCAAGGCATCCACCATTCGCTCTTAATAGCTTACCTTTTAAATTCATTCTAAAACGCATCACTTCCTTGTTAAAGTTTTTATGATAAGACTTTACTATCTTAAGACGGAAAGCATTTAAACACTTAATAAAACTAAAAACATTAGTCTAACTAAGCTGTGAGTTTAAAACTTGTCTTTAACTAAAAGCTAAAGAAAAGATAGTTAGGTTTTATCCTTTAACAAGTCCTGTAAAATTGTTTTTATTAAAACTTGCTTGTGACTCTTAACAATGATAATTCAAATAACATTAAATAACTAATCTAATATATAAAATATTCTATTATTTATTTAGCTTAGGTCTTAAAACCTAAAGGAAGTATATATAAAGAGTTTAAATAATTTAAAAATATAAGCAATAAAGTATTTTACTTTATTTACTGCTTTATTATTAGCTATATACTTGCTTTAAGTTTTAAAACTTTATATATGATTGATAAACAAATCTTTTTTATGGTGGGCCTAACAAGACTTGAACTTGTGACCTCACCCTTATCAGGGGTGCACTCTAACCAGCTGAGCTATAGGCCCTTAATAAATGGTGGAGAATAGCGGGATCGAACCGCTGACCTCCTGCGTGCAAAGCAGGCGCTCTCCCAGCTGAGCTAATTCCCCAAAATTAGCTTTTCATCAATCTTTGAAATCTAAACAAGGATGATTGAGTCTATATATGAACTGATAGTTGTGAGACTTATCAGTTTGTACTCTAGAAAGGAGGTGATCCAACCGCAGGTTCTCCTACGGTTACCTTGTTACGACTTCACCCCAGTCGCTGATTCCACTGTGGACGGTAACTAGTTTAGTATTCCGGCTTCGAGTGAAATCAACTCCCATGGTGTGACGGGCGGTGAGTACAAGACCCGGGAACGTATTCACCGTAGCATGGCTGATCTACGATTACTAGCGATTCCGGCTTCATGCTCTCGAGTTGCAGAGAACAATCCGAACTGGGACATATTTTATAGATTTGCTCCACCTCGCGGTATTGCGTCTCATTGTATATGCCATTGTAGCACGTGTGTCGCCCTGGGCATAAGGGCCATGATGACTTGACGTCGTCCACACCTTCCTCCTCCTTACGAAGGCAGTCTATTTAGAGTGCTCGGCCAAACCGTTAGCAACTAAATACGTGGGTTGCGCTCGTTGCGGGACTTAACCCAACATCTCACGACACGAGCTGACGACAGCCGTGCAGCACCTGTCTCTAAGTTCTAGCAAGCTAGCACCCTCTTATCTCTAAGAGGTTCTTAGGATATCAAGCCCAGGTAAGGTTCTTCGCGTATCTTCGAATTAAACCACATGCTCCACCGCTTGTGCGGGTCCCCGTCTATTCCTTTGAGTTTTAATCTTGCGACCGTACTCCCCAGGCGGTACACTTAATGCGTTAGCTGCATTACTGAGATGACTAGCACCCCAACAACTAGTGTACATCGTTTAGGGCGTGGACTACCAGGGTATCTAATCCTGTTTGCTCCCCACGCTTTCGCGCCTTAGCGTCAGTTAAGTTCCAGCAGATCGCCTTCGCAATGGGTATTCTTGGTGATATCTACGGATTTTACCCCTACACCACCAATTCCATCTGCCTCTCCCTCACTCTAGACTACCAGTTTCCCAAGCAGTTCAACGGTTAAGCCGTTGGATTTCACAAGAGACTTGATAATCCGCCTACGCGCCCTTTACGCCCAGTGATTCCGAGTAACGCTTGCACCCTCCGTATTACCGCGGCTGCTGGCACGGAGTTAGCCGGTGCTTATTCCTTAGGTACCGTCAGAATTCTTCCCTAAGAAAAGGAGTTTACGCTCCGAAAAGTGTCATCCTCCACGCGGCGTTGCTGCGTCAGGGTTTCCCCCATTGCGCAATATTCCCTACTGCTGCCTCCCGTAGGAGTCTGGACCGTGTCTCAGTTCCAGTGTGACTGATCATCCTCTCAGACCAGTTAAGCGTCATAGCCTTGGTGAGCCATTACCTCACCAACTAGCTGATACTATATAGTCTCATCCTACACCGAAAAACTTTCCCTACTCAACTTATGTTAAGCAGGAGTATAGAGTATTAGCAGTCGTTTCCAACTGTTGTCCTCTTGTGTAGGGCAGATTAACTATACCTTACTCACCCGTGCGCCACTAATCCACTTCTAGCAAGCTAAAAGCTTCATCGTTCGACTTGCATGTATTAGGCACGCCGCCAGCGTTCACTCTGAGCCAGGATCAAACTCTCCATAAAAAATATAGATAGTTTAATCTTTTTCTTCAAAGAAAAAGTATTTTAAAGATTAATAAAATAATCTTTAATT
>NZ_JAKMRA010000018.1:0-5970 GCF_025771865.1 Campylobacter sp. IFREMER_LSEM_CL2090 | reverse complement strand
AGTTTGCATTTTTAAACCTTTCTATATGTCACTTGTATATATGTCACTTGTATAAATTTTATCTTTATAAGGTAAAAGCTGTTTGTCCATTCTATTGACAACGATTAATTCAGATTTATTAATAAAGTCATTAAAATTATTCTCAACTATATAACCATTATAACAAACATCACTTATTAAAGGCTCATATATAAAAATTTTTTTATATTTTTGTATTTCATCTATCAAATCCAACATTACCGAATTTCTAAAATTATCCGATTCATGTTTCATAATCAAGCGATAAAATCCTACAGTATCTACCTCTTTAGATAAAATTTCCTGTATAATAAATTTTTTTCTTAAATCATTTGTTTGAACTATGGCCTGAATTAATGCATTTGGAATGTCTTTAAAATTTGATAGCAACTGTTTGCTATCTTTGGGAAGACAATAACCCCCATAGCCAAAACTAGGATTGTTGTAATAATTGCCAATCCTTGGATCTGCACAAACGCCTGATATTACATCTTGTGTATTTAAATTATTTTTTTGAGCAAACATATCCAACTCATTAAAAAATCCAACTCTCATTGCAAGATATGTATTTGAAAAAAGTTTAACACTTTCAGCCTCTTCTGAATTCATAAATAGCACAGGAACATCTTTTTTTGACACAGAACTAGTAAAAATTTCTGCAATTTTACTTGCGTCTCTTTCTTTACTACCAATGATAATTCTACTTGGATATAAATTATCATATAAAGCACTACCTTCTCTTAAAAATTCAGGGCAGAATATAATATCTTTAACTGAAAAAATTGTCTTTAAGAACCTTGTATAGCCTATAGGGATTGTACTTTTAATAATAACTACAGCATTTTTATTAAATTTTACAATATCATCCATAACCTTTTCAATGCTTTTTGTATCAAAACATTGCGTATTTTCATTATAATTTGTAGGTGTTGCAATAATAATATAATCACAACCACTATACGCATTTTCTTTATCTAATGTAGCATAAATCAAATTATTAGTATCTGCAAGATATTCCTCAATCATTTGATCTTTTATAGGAGATTGTCTTTGATTAATTTTATCAACCCTAGAAGAATCAATATCCAACATAGTAACTTCGTAGTTTTTACACAACATTAATGCATTTGCTAAACCAACATAACCAATCCCAACAACACAAATTTTCATCAGGGCCTTTCATGTATTATATTTTTTATCTCAAACCACATCTTAACATATCCACCCTTATACCAAGTTTTATTAGCTTGTATAAGAGCTTGTCCTAGTTTATAAGAAAGATGATTTTTAAGTTTTAAAGCTTCTTTATAATCAGGATAAGATTCTAAAGGAGGTAGTTTCAAAGAAGGATCTTTTTTTATTTTTTCTTGATAGATTTTTTGTTCTTGTTTGTGTTTATCTTTTATATAAGATAATACAAAAGGCATTCTTATATAACCTAGTACAGATTTTGAATTTACTATCATAGCTTGACCTAGTTTATAGGAGAGTTGATTTTGAATTCTTTGTTTTGCTGTACCATATTTGGTTTGGAAGGATAGTAGATTAAATTCTAAATTTTTCAATTGTGTTTTCTCTCTTATGTTTAAATACATTTTACAAAAATCTAAATTTAAAATTTTGATAAAAATGCTAGATAGTGTATTTTTACAAAACAAAAAATTTTCAATATTTAATTTTTTATAGGTTTCTGGTGTCCAACTATTGTGCAACATCAACAACCCATTTTCGTTTTCTAAAACAAAATTACCATAGTCATTTAAAAAATAAAATTTTCTATAATTTATCATCACATTTTCTTCTTGACCTTTATTGTTTATCTTCCAATATGCCTCCATAATGACTTTATATTCAATTCTATCAAATATCAATATTTCATCCCTATTATTCCTATATTTTTCAATATTTATATTTAAAGGACCATTTCCAAGATAGTAATAAACTTCATATTCCTTCAAATCACCCTTTGCTGTTTTAACTTTATTATATTCCAATATTCTTTTTTGGCACTCTATAGCCCAATTCTTGCAAACAATTGAACCTTTTTTGGCCCTAAGCGCACCTATATGTCTTGAAAAAATAGAAAAATTACTAGGACTCTCAAAAAAATACTTAATCTTTGAAGATGTAATAATTGTATCAGCATCAAGCCACACTCCGCCATGTAAATACAGTATCGCCGCCCTAATAGCATCTGCTTGCTTTGGAAGAGAAAAATTTTCACATAAACTTTTGTCATAAAAATTTTTCGGTAAAAAATCATATAGATTTGAATAGTCCAATAAAACAACCTTATAATTTGGAAAAAAATTTTTCCAAGTTTCTATACAAAGTTTTATGTAAGCTGGCATTTTCTCTCTAGGCTCCCAGAAAGTCCAAATCACTTTACTATCTATCATGTTTTACCGCCAAATAATTTCTCTCACAACATTTACCATCTTTAAAAACAAAAGTTAAATCAATATTGTCTTTATAAATACCAAAAGGTTTGCAATTATTTTTCAATAAAATTTCAAGTTCTTTCAGTAGATTTTCTTCATTCTCAAGAACTGACCCAAAACCATTTTTTTCATAGCTAAAATAACCTTTTTGATATGTATGAGAAGTAAAAAATTCCTCTTTATCAAACTGATAATAAATTACTGGCTTATTTAAATAGGCCATCTCAAAAGCTACGCTAGAATAATCTGTTATCATCAAAGAAGAATTACAAAATAACACCTGTAAACTTTCATCTTGATTTGCTATCTTTACATGAGATAGGAGATTAAATTCTTTTAAATATGGAATAATATTAGGATGTGGATTAAAAACTATAGCATAAGAATACAACTCACATAGTTTTTTTAGACTATCATTATTCAACAAAGAATTCCATTTTTGAAAATATTCACTTTGCTTGAGATTTTCTTTTAAATCTCTTTTGCTAGAATTTGTAATATTGCCAACTATACCTGCTCTCCATGTTGGCATAATAAGAATTTGTTTAGTATCAGATTTATTATTTTTTAGTAAAACATCATGTCTTGCAAGACCTGTTAAAACCATTTCTTTTTTTCCAAATTTATAACGGTTATAATTATTTGCTATAGAATCGTACTCAGCTTTTGTTGAAGTTATAAATAAATTTACCTTCTTAGAATTAAGCCATTTGGAAAGATCATCTTTTATTACCCCATGCTGCAAAAAAATAAATTGCTGTCTAGGTGTAATATACTTCATCAAATAATTATCAGAATGAGAACTAATGACTTTAGAGGCTTTTTTTATAATCCTTTCAAATTTAAAACTTCCAAATTCTACTAAATTAAATCCTTCTTTTTCTAATCTTTCCCAATCTGAGCTTTCTTTTCTTAATGCAAAAACTATTTCTTGCTCAGGATGATTTTGCATAATATATCTGTATAAATGTTCTGCATTATCATCTGCTTCGTAGTCTCTATCCATTAAAAGCCAAATATTACTCTTTGGTAGTCTTTTTTGAAATTCTTTTCTAATATTTTTGACATCTAAAAAATATTTGTCATATTTATCAACCATACTTTGCTTGTCATTAATCCATATCTCTAATTTATCTTTAGCATTTTTTGGTATATAAACCCATAACCTTTTTTGGTAGCAAAAGACCCTATATAAAAAATCATATTTAACAATCTTTTTATAATCTACATACACTTCTTCTTCATCTACAAGAATTCTTTCTATATCTTTATCATCCCCAGTATAGTAAGTAATTAAAATTTGCTCTTTGTAAGGATCATAATCTTCTATATAAGCTATTTGAAATGGTAGTTTTTCATTTTTAAAGCAATTTAGAATTCCTACTTTATGAAAAAACCAACAACCAGCTAAATTAAATTCCATTATTGTATTTTTATCTATATAAGAAAAATTTTTATCTAGTAATTCTAAATATCTCTGTTTTTCATTTTCACTCATAAAAGATAATTTTTCAGGAGAATTAACGAGAAATTTAATTTGCCAAATAAAATGATATAAACAAATATTTTGAATAAAAATGTTATAAAATTTATTTTTTTGCAGAAGTTTTAAGCAACCTCTCCGTGAAACTAATAAATATAAATTAGAAAGTTTATTAGAATTATCTAAAGTGGAATTTCCTTCTTTCCTTTTTCTATAAAAATATTTTGCTTTTGGTAAAAAAGCACTTTTTAAATCAATATTTTCTAGCAAATACTCGTTTATAAATTTAGCATCTTCAAAATTTGGTTTTAATTTCTCATCAAATATTAAATTATTTAAAAATGTGATATTCATAAAGCAGCTTGCAGCAGACAGTTGTATGAAATTATCAAGATTATGATTTTCTTTAATTTGTATACCATTTTTAAATTTAAAATTTAATGGATGATTATCTTTATATAATTTTTGCTTTTCATAATAAAATATTATATTACATCCTACCATACAAATATCATCATCTTGGTG
Organism: Campylobacter sp. IFREMER_LSEM_CL2090; assembly: GCF_025771865.1. NCBI lineage: Bacteria > Pseudomonadati > Campylobacterota > Epsilonproteobacteria > Campylobacterales > Campylobacteraceae > Campylobacter > Campylobacter sp. IFREMER_LSEM_CL2090. The sequence continues at coordinate 1,503 of NZ_JAKMRA010000018.1, read as the reverse complement.
AATTGATAAAAATTTATCTACTTCATAAAAATAATTTCTATCTAAAAAATCATCTGGGTCAGTAAAAGTAACCCAAGGGGTTTTATAATTATTTTCTTGTATATACTTTAAGCCTAAATTTCTAGCACTAGCTTGTCCACCATTTTCCTTATAAAGATAAACGATGTTTTTTGGATATTTTTTTTGATATTTTTTAATAATATTTGCAGAATTATCAGTAGAACCATCATCTACTAATATCATAAAAATATTTTTTTTAAAATCAAGTCTTTGATTAATGATAGAATTAAAATAATCATCTAAATATTTTTCTACATTATATACAGCTGAGATTATTGTGTATTGAGTAAAGCCTTTGTGTTTTTTAGGAAGGTATTTTTTATATACATTGCTTAATTGGAAAACTTTTTTTTCTATAGCATCTTTAAAGAATAGTTTCGGATTAGTTCTAAGCTTTCTTAATTTTTTAGAATTTAAAATCATAATTTAACCTTTAAAAAACATAATCTTTAGTCCAATACCGTGCAACGATTGAATTAATTTTTGGTTTTTTAAGCTCAAAGCCTGCTGATAATCTCTGTAAAATTCTAATGGCAATCTTTTATTTAAAACATCTCTTTTAATACTTTTTTTGTATTCTATGGCGTCTTTTTGATGTTGTAAAGATACTCTAATAACACTAAAAGGTAGAGTTAATTTTAATATGCCTTTTTTTCTAGAGAGTTCTTTTGCAAGTTTATATGAAAGATATTCTTTCACTCTATCAACTGCCCCTAAGGGTTGATTTTGTATATATATTTTTAAATTTTTAGTATATTTTTTTAAACATAGTGGATCTTTATCAAGCTTTTTTAAAGTCAAAGCCTTATTACAAACCACTGGTAAAAAATGTGTTTTTATATCTTCACTTAAATAATGATTAGAATTAATTAATTTAATAAAATCTAATGCGATTTGCATCCAGCTTGCACTTTCATAATACAGCCTAGTCATATTTGAATTCTCAAAAACATCTATTTTTTTTAGATGTGAATTAGGATATATTACCCATTTTTTATTAGTAAAATTCATAGAGCTTAACTCTCTTAAGCGATAAACATATATTTGCTTTGGAAATATATAAATATTTTTACTTAATGCAAATAATAACACTCCAAAATGACAATCTTCCGCAAAAATTCCATTAATAAATTTTAAATTTATATTTTTTAAAAAATTAAAATTAATCATACCTTGCCAAGCAAACCAAAAATAAAAAAGTTTTTTTTCTCTAGCCTTCTCTAGCCATTCTTTAGGCGTGATGATAATCTCATTTTTATAGTCAAAATAAGTCATTTGGCTAATATGTTTTCTTTTGACTTTATCATATAAAGGCCTATAATCAAACCACACCACATCAACCCCATTCATTCTAGGTACACATTCTTCTATACAGTTTAATTCCCAATAATCATCAGAATCTAAAAAGATAATATAATCTATAATAGGATAAGTAAAGCTTGC
>NZ_JAKMRA010000017.1:0-10076 GCF_025771865.1 Campylobacter sp. IFREMER_LSEM_CL2090 | reverse complement strand
CTTAATAGCCAATGAAAAAATAAAAGTTATCATAGGTAATCCTCCTTATTCAGCTGGAGCAAGTAGTGCAAATGATAATAATGCAAACATTTCTCACCCAAATTTAGAAAAACGCGTCAAAGACACTTATGGCAAAGAATCAAGTGCAAATTTAGCTAAAAATACTAGAGATACACTAATCCAAGCTTTGCGTATGGCAAGCGATAAAATAAAAGATAATGGCATTATAGGCTTTGTAGTAAATGGAGGCTTTATAGATGCAACAAGCGCTGATGGCTTTAGAAAATGCGTAGCTAAAGAATTTAGTGATATTTATATTTTAAATTTAAGAGGAAATCAAAGAACTTCAGGTGAAACTTCAAGAAAAGAAGGTGGAAAAATATTTGATAGTGGCTCAAGAGCAAGTGTAGCCATAGTATTTTTTATAAAAGATACAAATGCTAAAACAAATAAAATTCACTATTATGATATAGGAGATTATCTAGATAGACAAACTAAGCTTGATAAGCTAGAAAATTTTAAAAGTGTATCAAATGTGCCTTTTATAAATATAATCCCAAATGAAAAAGGCGATTGGATCAATCAAAGAGGAGAGGACTTTGATAATTTAATGCCTTTAAAAAGCGATAAAAATGAATATGGAATTTTTGCTATAAATGCCACAGGTATAGCAACAAATCGTGATAGCTGGGCTTATAATTTTTCTAAAGAAAAGCTTGGATATTCTATGCAAAAATGCATAGCTACTTATAATGAAGACTTAGCTAAATTTGATCACCAAGCATTTTTAGAAAAAAATAAAAATATTAAAAAATCAGAACTTTATAAAGAGTTAAGTGATAAAGATATAACCATAGATGAAACTAAAATTTCTTGGACTGCCGGATTAAAACAAAATTTTATAAATAATGAAAAAATTAAAGAATTCAATCAAGAAAATATAAGAATTAGTTTTTATCGTCCCTTTACTAAAGAATATCTTTACTGGGAAAAAACTTGGAATGAAAGACAATCTCAATTTTCAAAATTATTCCCTAAAAATACAGATGAGAATTTGTTGATTTTAACAAGCTTAATGGCGACTAAAGATTTTTCATCTTTTATAGTAAATTCCATAGCAGATTTACAAACTTTAGCTAATACTCAAGCTTTTCCGCTTTATTTTTATCAAGAAAATGGAAGTAAAGAATACGCTATAAGTGATTTTGCTTTAGATGAATTTAAAAAACAATTACAAGATGAAACTATAAATAAAGAAGATATATTTTATTATATTTATGCGATTTTAAATCACAAAGGCTATTTAGAAAAATACAAATTTGAACTTTCAAAAGAAGCCCCAAGAGTACCTATAAGTAAAGATTTTAAAAGCTTAAGCATTTTGGGTAAAAAGCTAGCCGCTTTACATTTAAACTATGAAAATAATGAAATGTTTAAAGAAGTAGAATTTAAAGATGGAGTTTTGGCTGATACAGACAATGATGAGTTTTATAAAGTCACTAAGATGAAAAAACTAGGAAATGATATTTTTTATAATCACAATATCACTATAAAAAATATACCAAATATTGCTTATGAGTATAAAATCAATGGCAAAAGTGCGATTGATTGGATTATCGATCGCTATCAAATAAGCATAGATAAAAAAAGTTTGATAGAAAATAATCCAAATGATTATCAAGGTAGTAAATATATCTATGAACTTCTTTTAAAAATCATTAATTTATCTATAAAAAGTGTTGATTTGATAAATGAGATTAGTAAAATGGAGTGTGAGTGATGAAGAAAGAACAATATAAAGCATTTTTAAATACTAGTATTGAAAATATTAAAAAAGCACTTGATGAAAATTATTTAAGCATATTTGCAGGAGCTGGAATCAGTGTTAATTCCGGCTTACCTACTTGGAGCGAACTTATAAATAATATTTCAAAAGAACTTTATGGTAACGAAAAATATTCTGAAGATAATTTAGTTTTAGCAGAAAAATTTTATAATCAGTTTGGAGAAAATTATTATTATCAAAAGCTAAGCGAATTTATTCCAGATAATAAACAACCAAACGACTTGCATAAAAAAATAGTAAAATTAAATCTAAAAAATCTTATCACTACTAATTGGGATAATCTATTTGAAAAAGGAATAGATGAGGAAGGTTGTTTTTATAATATTATAAAAAAAGATGAAGATATAGGATTTGCAACTGGATTTTCAAAGCTTATTAAAATGCATGGGAGTTTAGAAGATCAAAATATAGTTTTTAAAGAAGATGATTATCTAAAATATTCTGATAATTTCCCCTTAATAGAAAATTATATCAAAGGTATTTTTTCTACTGATTTGGTAGTTTTAATGGGATATTCGCTTAGTGATAGCAATGTAAAACAAATCATTTCATGGGTAAATTCCAAAGCTAGCAACATAAAACCTGTATATCTTGTCAAAATAAATAAAAAATTTGATAAATTAGAGTTTGATTTTTATAAAAATAAAAATATTTATATTTTATATTTAGATGAAATATATAAAAAAAATGATTATGAACAATTTTTATATGATTTCTTTTTTAAAAATGAAATTAATAATTCTATTGACAATGTATTAGATTTGTTTTTAGGTGATTTAGATAAAAAATATTTTGATTTAGATATGTTAAGCAATCAAGAGATAAATGATAAAGTGGAGGATTTTTTGCAAAGATACAAAAATTGCAAATTTATAATACCAAAGCTACTAGTACAGGATTTAAAGAATTATTTTCAAATAAGCTATCAAGAAATTAACTTAGATTCGCTAGCAATTAGAATAAATAATAATAAATTAGCTGAAAATATAAAAGAAGAAACTTTTAATAAAATTGCAAATTTAACAAATACCATGGTGTATACTTGTAATAAAGAATATGGGAAATTGAAAAATAAATTTATATTAGATAAGGATTTATTATATTTTAATTATGATTATATAGAAGATAAAATAAAAAAACTTACACTAAAAAACTTGAGTGATGAAGAAGAACTAAGTTTAGCTTTTTGGCTTTATCAAAATGAACATTATATACAATCTTATAATGCTTTAAAAAGAGTATCTAAAAATGCTTTTAAAAATAAAGATTACACTACTTGGTTTATAAGTGAAACCAATAGAAAAAACTTTGTATTTAGAAGTATAATTGAAGAAAACGAAATTGAAGAAATAAAAACTTATTTAAAAGAAATGGATAAAATCAACATAAGTGAAATGTATTTAAAACTTCCAGAAAAAAATAGGAACGAGATAGCCCATATAAAAGATTTTGATTTTTTTATAGGAGAAAATATAATTAAGACTTATGTTCTTAAGGAAGAAATTATAGAAGAATATAATAGACATATCAAAGGAGGGCTAACTTTTGATAATAAATTTTATTTACTTTGTAATATTTTTTCCAGGATTGTCAATCTAGAAGTAAGACTGAAGATTATATATGAGTTGAAATCTATATATAGTAACATTATAGAAGGATTGTTGATTTACTATTCTATCAATGGACTAAAAACAGAAAATTCTTATAAATACACCAAAGAAAATATTTCTATTGAAGTTGAATTGAATGTATTTAGTTTTGCTATAAAATATTTTAAAAGCCAGGAATTAAAAAAGATCTTTGATAAATATTTTAAGCAAAATTACATATTGAAATTAAATAACAATAAAGATATAGATAAAATTAATAAAAATATTTGTAAAAATTTTACTACTTCAGGATTTATTGCAACTAAGTATAGTCAATTATTCGATAGTTTTTTAGTAATTAGTTCTTGGGTAGATTTAGCTCAAGAAAATTTTGAATTAATCATAGATAGTTTTAATGAAAAATTGGAAAACAATTTATTAGGAATTAACCAATATGATAGCATGAACTATTTTTTATCTAATCAATACCAAAAAAATAAAAATTTAGATTTTTCTAATATAGCTAATATTATTAAAAAATATATAAATGCGTTTTTAAGTGGCAAATTAGGTAATAACGATACATTAGTTTTGCGGTATTCAAATATGTTTTATGATGTTTTTAAAATACTGATTAATAAAAAAATAAAATTAGAAGATGATTTTAATCCGAAAATATCAGAATTTATAGCCAATTTAAAAAATAAAAACATAAATGATAAGTATTATTGTACAAGGTATTTTTTGGGATTATTAGGTCATATTGTTTCTAAAACTATACGAAAAGAAATAGATAATTTTAATCTAGAATGTTATAATCAGGTCAGAAATGAAAATAAAGATTTATATACACTAGAATTAGGATTTTGTTTATATAGTGATAAAAAAATACCTAAAGAAGAATATGAAAAAGTGTTCTTTGAGATCAAAAAAAGAGTAAAAGAAGAATATGATAAAAAAATATCTAAAATGGAACTTAATAATTTAGGTGAAATTATGCACATTTTAGATTTTATAGAACAAAATGAAAAAAAGATATTTGGAGAAGATAATGAGTGATATTAAATCAATAAATGATTTATTTGGGTTGAATTTTGTAATTCCATCTTATCAAAGGGGTTATAGATGGGATAAAACACAAGTTAGAGATTTATTAGAAGATATATGGAATTTTTGTGAAAAAGAGGATGATAAGAAAGATAGTTTTTATTGCTTACAGCCGATTATTGTAAAAAAATACGAACAAGATGAGAAAAAATATAAATTAGTTGATGGACAACAAAGACTTACTACTATATATATGATTCTTTCTCATTTTAAATTATATATGGATGATAGTAGATATGAATCATTTGAAATAGAATATGAAACTAGAAAAGATAGTAAAGATTTTTTAAAAAATATACAAGAAAAATACAAAACAAATGAAAAAGAATCAAATATTGATTTTTATTATATGAGCAAGGCTTATGAATATATTGAAAAATGGTTTAGTGAAAATAACAACAGAAGGCAAGAATTTTTTAGAATTTTAACATCACAAAATAATATAGCAAAAAATGTGAGAATTATATGGCATGAAATAGAAGATAATGAAGATGAAAGGGAAGTATTCTCAAGAATAAATAGCGGAAAAATTCCATTAACTAATGCCGAATTAATCAAAGCCTTATTTTTAAATAGTAATAACTTTAAAAAAGAAGAAGTTGATTTAAGACAAATTGAAATTTCTAAAGAATGGGATGAAATGGAATATGCCTTACAAAACAATGAATTTTGGAGATTTTTAACTAGCGATGAAGATTATCCAGCAAGAATAGAGCTTTTGTTTAAAACTTACTACAAAATAAAAAAAGATGAAAAATATGAAGACTCTTATGTGATTTATAGATTTTTTGCTGATAAACTTAAAGGCGATAATAAGCTTAAAGTTTTAGATGAAATTTGGTTAGAAGTTAAAAAAATATTTTTAACATTTAAATATTGGTATGAAAATCATAAGTTATATCATTTAATAGGCTATTTAAATGTTTTAGAAAACAAAGAAAGCGAAAAATCACTAGTTAGTCTTTATAAAGAATCTTCAAAAAAGAGCAAAGAGGATTTTGTGCTATTTATAGAGGAGCAAATTAGTAAGCGTGTAAATGTAAAAAATATAAGTGAAATAAAGGAAATGAGCTATGAAGATAATAAAAATGAGATAAAGAAGATATTATTGCTATTTAACATAGCTACATATTTAGAGAGTGATATAAGATTTTCATTTGATAAATTTATATCAGAAAAATGGAGCTTAGAACACATAAATCCTCAAAGCAGATTTACCATAAAAAGCAAAGATGAAAAAAAACAATGGATGAAAGAAATTATTGATATTTTAAAATTACTTCAAGATGATAATTCGAATGAGCAAACAACTTCATTATTAAAAAAACTTATTGATAATATAAATGAAAACATTGATGATAAAAAATTTGCTGATATAACTAACGATGTTTTTGAATATTTTAGTCCTGAAGATAAACATAGTATAGCTAATTTGACTTTGCTTTCGCTTGATACAAATAGTAAGCTTAGCAATCATATATTTGCTATTAAAAGAAATAAATTAAAAGAAGATGAAAAAAATGGAAAATTCATCCCTTTATGCACTAAAAATGTGTTTATGAAGTATTATAGTGAAAAATTTGATGATATAAAAAATATTTATTTTTGGACTAGTAGTGATCAAGATTCGTATTTAAAAGCTATTGAAGAAAAAATCAATGTTTTTATAAAAAATGGAGAATAACAATGCTTAAAAATATTACCAATTTTAAAAAATTAATTGAAGAATATAAAATTGAAATTCCTATTATACAGAGAGATTATGCGCAAGGAAGAATTGAGGCTAGTGTTATCAGGGATAAATTTTTAGACAATATTCTTGCACACTTGAACAACAATAAAGAAATGCGTTTAGATTTTATTTATGGAAGTGTTAAAAATGATGTTTTTTTGCCGCTTGATGGGCAACAAAGACTGACTACTATTTTTTTACTTTATTGGTACTTCGGAAAAAAGGAAGATAAAGAAATAGATTTTTTAAAAAAATTTACTTATGAAACTAGAGCTAGTTCAAGAGAGTTTTGTCAAAAATTAATACAAGAAGAATTTAATACTTTTGAAGATGGTGATAAATTATCTGAAAAAATTAAAAACAGCAGTTGGTTTTTATATTTTTGGGATAATGATCCTACTATTAAATCTATGCTAGCAATGATAGATGATATACATAAAAAATTTAACAACGAAGAATTCTTTGATAAATTAGAATTACTTAAATTTCATTTTATTAAACTAGAGAATTTTAATTTAGATGATGATTTGTATATAAAAATGAATGCTAGAGGTAAAAAATTAACAGATTTTGAAATTTTTAAAGCAGAATTTGAAAAATTTCTAATTAGCAATAAGAAAAATCTCTTCAAAGAATATTTTATAAAAAATATTGATGGCGAGTGGACAGATTTGTTTTGGAGATTAGGCTTTAAAAATAAGCACCATTTGATAGATGATGCTTTTATGAATTTTTTTTATTTTATCAGTGAAATGCTTCATGTAAAAAATAAAGAAAAAACAACAGTTATTGATTTTGAAAATATGAAAAAAAACATTAGTAAGTTGATTGAAAATGTGTATTTTGATGATGAAAATATTGATTTCTTCTTTAAAGCTATTAAATACTTAGAAAATATAGCTAATTTTAACAAGGAAAACCTTTCGGTTAATTTTGAAAAAAATAAATTAGCTTTATTTGATAAATATCCAGATTTATTAATAAAAGTAATTAATAATGATAAGGGTAATCTGATTAATTTACAGCAAAAAATATTATTATTCATCATTATTAGTAATTTTGTAGAAAATGAAAGTAATATTAATGTTGTAAATTTATTAGATAAACTTAGAATTGTAAGAAATTTAATTCAGAGAATTAGAGCTTTAAAGCAAGGTAAAATAGATTATACTGCTACTTTATCTTATGAAAAATTACATTATATATTAAATATGTCTTTAGTTAATGCAAAAGAAAATATATATACCTATCTAATCAATAATGAAGTAAAATTAACAAATACAGATATAAGCAAAGATTCATTAGATCAAGAAGTATATAAAGCAAAATATATACAAAATGACAATAATTTAAAATACACCATTCAACAATTAGAAGATTATAAATATATTTGTGGAGATCTATCTTTCTTTTTGTTTGAAGATAAAGAATTGTTAAAATTTACAAGTGATAATATTGATGAAATTTTTAATAGTCAAACTCATTTAATTATTAGGTCTTTGCTAACTATAGATGACTATGTAAAATATATTGGTTTTGCTGGCTCTGGTTTAAAATATTACTTTGGTGTTGATGATAAATGGGAAATTTTATTAACCAAGAATAATCAAAATGATATGGAAGATTGCATAGACTACCTTAACTTATTTTATCAGTTCTTTAAAAAATATAAATCTATTAAGGATGAGTTTTTAGATTATGATTCAAATGAAATATTAGAGCAGTTAGTTTCGGATTATCTCAATAACAAAAGTAATATAAACTATACCAGTTGGGTTTATTATTTCATTAAATATGGAGATAAAATATTTAACAATACAGAAAAAAGGGAAAAAAATTATTTTGTTTGGTATGATGAAGAAAATTTTAATATAGATAAGATGTATGGTGAAACAATGGGTAGTAAATATGTAAATACTTATGTAAAAATATTATCTGAAATAAGTAATATCCATTTGATAGAAGATGAACAAAGATCTGAATATATTAAAATTGCTGATAAAATAGAAATAATATCATGTAATAAAAATGGGTGGCTTTTAAAATTGAATGATAAATTTATTATAGAAAATATAAATAGTGATTTTGTTTTAGAAAAAGAAGATGAAGATGGAGTTTATATTTTAAAACACAATAAATCACAAGATGTTATTGAAATGACACAAGAATTAATTAATACTATCCAAGATAACTAGTTTAACCTAGTTATCTTGCTTTTAAAAGAGAAATAAAATCCACTTTTAAGTCCTCTAGCTTTTTGTATCTATTTTCCTTGTCTTCACTAATTCCTTTTTTTAAAAAATCACAATTTGCTTTTTTTACATTCTCTTTACCTGTAGCTATAAAATACAAGACTTGAGTTAACGCATAAAGCTCATCTTCAATGTTATACTCATTAAAACCTTTAATTTTCAAAGTAGAAAAATCATTTAAACTCCCTTTTATTTCCGTATCAATACTTATTGAATCGCTATTAATTTCTTTTGCTAATCCAAAATCAGAAATTTTTATCACAGGATAAATATTATCATATAACTTCAGTAAGATATTATTAAAACTAATGTCTCTATGTAATATATTATTATTCCATAGAATTTCAATTCCTCTGAGCACTTGACAACCTAAGGAAATTCTTTCATTGTTTGAAAGCTTTTGGTTATAATTTTTTATATAATTTTCTAAAGTTAAATCAGCATACTCCATAATATATTCCTTCTTTTTTCACCCATAGAATATACTTTTAGAATATAAGGATTGTTAACACTTCTCATTATTTCATACTCTTTAATAAATCTAATAAATTCTTTATTGTTGGTAGCCTTATTTAGTCTCTTTAGTGCAAAATGACATTGATAAAATCATCGTAATATTTATACACATTAGCATAATATCCACTACCAATAGGAGTTAAAGTGCAACTTCTGAGTATGTTTGGAATATTTATTTTATTTGACAAAATAAAAATAGATATTTTTTCATAAATAGTTATTTTTTTCATTCCTAAAGGAATCTCACTACCTCCACTATTTTCTAGAAAATCTAAGCACTGTTTAAAAATATTGTAATAATATTTATCTATCTCAAAAGATAACTCACTGTTTTTAAATTCTTTCTGTAAGTGCAAAGCTAACTCTATATTGGTTTTTAACTTTTTACTATAGTCGGCCAAATAATGTTTATTGCTTTTTTCGGTAGATGGAAGACGTTCGTTCATTTTTTTAAAACACTCTGTGATGTTATTATGTAAAGATGAAAAAACCAATTGAAGGTGTTTGTTTGTAGTGCAAGAATACAATTCTAAATAAGAATTAGATAATGTTTGTTGAAGTTCGTTAAGTGCATTAGTTAAATTTTTTCTAATATTCTATCTATATTTAAAACTCTTTTACCTATAAAAAATAAAACTATTGATTAATAAAATCTATGCAAAATAAATTATAACACAAAACAAGCTCATAAATCGATTTTAATTATTTAATGCTAGGTTGATATTGCTTTATAGTAGATTTTTGATTTTAGGCTTGTTTTTGTTTGTTTTTAGCGATATTTAATTGCAATAAAATCTTTATAATATTTTCAAAATCTTCAATATCTTCATTTAATAAAGCACATTTATTGCTTAATATGGCATATTTATAAGCATTAATAATATCTAAATCAGGATATTTTTCTTGTAAGCTTTTTATTTTACTTGATTGCTTTACTCTAGCAAGTTTTGATTTATAGAGATTTTTATATTTATCATAAAGCGAAGAGCTAATGCCAATTAAAGCACCTTCATTTTTGGTTTTGTTAAATACTT
>NZ_JAKMRA010000016.1:0-14556 GCF_025771865.1 Campylobacter sp. IFREMER_LSEM_CL2090 | reverse complement strand
TCTATATTTTCCTCTATATTTTCCTCTATATTTTCCTCTATATTTTCCTCTATATTTTCCTCTAAATCTAAAGCTTGCGTATTTTCATTGTTATCTGTTTCTTGAGTGTCAAAATTTTGCACTAGCTCCCCATTAAGACCATTAAATTCTTCATCAAGCTCATCAATAGCGGCCAATTCTTCTTTTATCTTATCTTGAGTACTTAGCTCCTCTTCTTCTAGTTGAAAATCATCTATACTTTGATTTTCAAATATTTCTTCAACCATAGGCTCATTTTCTTCTAAAGCCATTTTTTCTTCTTTTTCCTCGCCAATAAATTGAGCATCTTCAGGCAAATCATCAAAGCTCATTTCTTTTTCACCTATCTCTTCAACCATAGGTAATGCATCAAAAGAATCAAATTCAGCGAGGGTTTCTTCTATATTTTCTTCTATATTTTCTTCTATATTTTCTTCTATATTTTCTTCTATATTTTCTTCTATATTTTCTTCTATATTTTCTTCTATATTTTCTTCTATATTTTCTTCTATATTTTCTTTATCTAAGCTATCTGAAAAAACTAAATCATCTTCTGTTTTCTCTTCATCTATTAACTCACTTGTTGCATCAAATATATCATCATTTTTTAATCCATCACCTAAATTCTCTTCAAAAAAATCTTCTTGTAAATTTAAATCATCTTCACTCAAATTTTCTTCATGTTCAGACAAATCAATACCTTCTAAAAGTTCATTTCCATCCAAAGGCATATCTTTACCAACAACTTCCTCATCATCAAAATTTAGTTCATCTTCGCTCAAAGCATCTTTTTGAATATCATCCAAAACCCCATCTCCACTTAGAAGATTTATAAAATCGGTAGGTAAAAACGGTTTATACAAACATTCTATACCTTCTTTTTGTTCTAGGTTTCTAGGTAACAAATAAATCAATCTATCACATTTACTTTTTAAATCATCTAAATCAGCCTCAATATCATGATCTATAATAATTACATCATAAAATCCCTCAAGCTCCTCAATACCCGTGAGCTCCTCAAAATCATAACCTAATTTTTGAACCCCCAAACTAATTAATTTTGAAACAGCTATATTGGAATTTATTAGCAAAACCCTCATTATCATCTCCCAAGAATAAAAAATACATTATTTTAAAACATTTTTAATTATTTAATGCTTATATATTAAAAAATAACAACTCCATATGCTCAAAACTTTTTACTATTAAATTTTTAAAATATTGCATCATAATAAGTAAAATAGCAATAAGAACCGCGAAAGACAAAAATATCTTGATAGGATAACCAACCACTAAAAGATTAAATTGTGGCATAGTTTTCATAAGCATGCCAAAAATCACATCTGATAGCAAAGAAATAGCTAAAACAGGAAAAGCCATAGAAAAACCAAGCACAAAAATATTTACCATAGCTTTATTTAAATAAAGCATTAAATTTTCATGTGGATAAAATCCACCTAAACTAATATATTCCAATGAATTAGATATAAAAAGCAAAATCAAATGATGTCCATCAAAAGCTAAAAATACAAGCAAAGCTAATAAATTTAAAACTTGTGAAATTACAGGAGTATTTGCACCTGTTGTGGGATCCATAACACTAGCCATTGAAAAACCCATAGTAAAAGAAATCTGCTCACCTGCCATTTGCAAAATGGCAAAAGTCATTTGCAAAATCATTCCTGCTATCATCCCAAAAATAACTTCACTTAAAAGATATAGAATAAAAAAAGAATCAGGTGTATTATTTTCAAGCTTAGCTAAGGGGTATAAAAACATTGTTAAAAACATTACCAAAGTTGTTTTTACCACCAAAGGAATACTATTATGAGAAAAAAAAGGGAAAAAAACTATCAATCCACTCATTCTAGCAAACAAAAGCATGAAAATAACTACATTTTCATCACCTAAATATTTAACAAATTCCATGGTTGTTTAAGTGAAAAACCTTATCACATTTTTTAGCAAGCTCTTGATCATGCGTAACAAAAATTAAAGCTGCATTATTTTCTTTGATATAATCAATCAAAATATCCATTACATTTAAAGCATTTTTAAAATCTAAATTTCCGGTAGCCTCATCTGCAAAAATAATTTTTGGCTTCTTGCTTAAAACCCTAGCTATACTTACTCTTTGCTGTTGTCCACCGCTTAGTTTTGTGATTTTTTGATTCATTAAATCTGCAATATCAAGTTTTTTTAATAATTCATAATCAATATTCTGCCCACTTAAAACACTCGCAAGTTCTATATTTTCAAAAGCCAAAAAACCTTTAAATAAATAATGCATTTGAAAAATAATACCAAAATCTTTTCTACGAATTTCTAGCAAAGCTTCATCATCTAAGTCGTATAAATCTTGATTATTATAAAAAACTTTTCCCGATTGAGGTTTTAATAAGGTAGATAAAATATGCAAAAGAGTAGATTTACCACATCCACTGCTTCCACATACTGCAATACAATCTTTTGTATTTAAAGTAAAATTTAAATTTTCAAAAAGCGGAATATCAAAACTATGGTTTAAATTTTCCGCTTTTAAAAGTTCCATTTTTAACCAATTTGTGCAGCAACTTCAGCAGCAAAATCTTCAGTTTTCTTTTCTAGGCCCTCACCTACTTCAAAACGAATAAATTCGATTATTTTGATAGTTCCACCTAGTTCCTTTTCTTTATCAGCAATTACTTGTTCGATAGTTTTTTTATCATCCATTACATAAAACTGACCCATTAAAGTAAGTCTGCTATCAAGTTGAGAGTTATCTGCTATAAAACTATTCAACTTACCTGGGATAATATTAGGCCAAATTTTTTCTGGCTTACCTTGTGCTTGAAGTTCAGCCTTAATAGCTTCTTCAGCTGCTTGAATTACCTCTTGAGTTAATTGTTTTCTGCTTGCATATTTTGGAATTTTATGCTCTGGTTTATTAGGATCTTTTAATCTTCTTCTTTCTTCATTTTCTTTTTCTAACTCAGCAACTAAAGCTTTATACTCATTTTCTACAAAATCCATATCAAGCTCTTCATAAGATAAATAACTTGGCTTCATTGCAGCAATATGCATACAAATATGTTTTAAAAATTCTCCACACTTGCTAGCCGTAGCTTCACTATCGCAAGCTGCAGCAATAACTACACCAACACGACCATTGGTGTGAATATAACCATTTACTATACCATTAGCGCCTGCTTTTAAAGTAGCAAATCTTCTAACAACTAAATTTTCACCAATAGTTGCAATTTGGCTTTTTAAGTACTCTTCAAATTTAACACCATTAATCTCACTTGAATGTAATTCTTCAACATTTTGAAGACTCTTAGCTTGAATATGTGCTGTTGTATCTTTTGTTAAAGCAATAAATTGTTCATTTTTGGCAACAAAATCTGTTTCTGAGTTAATTTCACTTACAGTTGCACATTTAAAATCATCACTTACTTTTACACTTACTAAACCTTCAGCAGCTAAACGATCAGCTTTTTTATCAGCTTTTCCAAGTCCTTTTTCTCTTAAAAGTTGCACTGCTTTTTCAAAATCACCATCTGTATCTTTTAAAGCATTTTTACAATCCATCATACCTGCGCCAGTACTCTCGCGCAGTTCTTTTACCATTTGTGCAGTGATTTCAGCCATTACTCTTTATCTCCTTCAAAATCTTCTTCACTCATAACTTCTTCTAAAACTTCTTTTTTCTCTTCTTCAGAAATAGGCTGCTCTTCGCTAACTTCACCATCTTGCTCTCTTAATGCTTTACCTTCATTGATTGCTTCAGCCATTTCTTGACAGAAAAGTTGAACCGAACGAATTGCATCATCATTTCCTGGAATTGGAAAATCAACTAAATCAGGATCGCAGTTTGTATCTAGTGGAGCAACTACAGGGATTTTTAATCTATTAGCTTCTTGTACTGCAATTTTTTCTTTAACAGTATCAATAACAAAAATCATATCAGGTTGAGTTTTCATATATCTAATACCACCAAGATATGCTAGTAATTTTTCTTTTTTTCTAGTAAGCATTAATGCTTCTTTTTTAGTCAAAAGTTTAATACTTCCATCTTCTTCCATTTTTTCTATAACTTCTAATTTTCTAATTGATTGGCGGATAGTTCCAAAATTTGTCATCATACCACCAAGCCATCTGTGATTTACATAAGGCATACCACATTTTTCAGCATATTCCTTAATCGCTCCACCTGCTTGTTTTTTAGTTCCAACAAATAAAATTGTCTTACCTTCTGCTGCAGCGTCACGAACAATGTTATATGTATATCTAAAATATCTAAGCGTTTTTTGCAAATCAATTACATAAATACCTTTTCTTTCACCAAAAATAAATTTTTTCATTTTTGGATTCCATCTTCTTGTTTGGTGTCCGAAGTGTACACCACACTCTAACAAATCTCTCATGCTTACCATGAAATTCTCCTTGAAATAAAATAATTAGGTTTATTCCTCCGCATTCTTTAACCCATAAGCAACCTAATAAGGAAATTAATGCGTGTGAAATGAAAAAATATTATATCAAATTTTATTTTATATTTAGCTTATTATTGAAGAAAAAGAACGCCACAAGGCGTTCTTTGAGTAAATTAGTGTAGTTTAGACCAAACTGATCTTTTCCAACCTATAGCAAAAATACTTAAGATAGCAAAGAATATCATAATATAAATTCCTGTTTGCTCTCTTTCTTCTTTTTTACTATCACCAACTTTTTCAAGATAACTAATAACTTGAGTTTGTGCTTTTTCATTTAGACCAACTCTTGGCATAGCAGTTCCATGAATTTTCTTTTGAGGTTCATTGATGAAGATTTCAAGATAATGCGTGCCTTTAGAACGAATCATCATAGATAAATCCGGAGGCGTCATACCAAGATAATTTTTTAAATCACTCATATTTGAACTTGAAACAAAACCATCATATTTTACATCATGGCATCTTCCGCAAGCATTTTCAAATGTATGTTTGTTTTTAGCAAAATCAAATTCTTTTGCAATTAAAGCCGTTTTTGCTTGCTCTGAAAGCTCTTGGTTTTTAGCATATTTTTCTTCTAAATCTGCTTTTAATTTTGTATCAAATTCCTTCTCATACTCACTAGCTGTATTTTTAAAGAATGCAATTAAATCTGCTAAATCTTGATTATCTTGTGCTTCATCACCACTTAAAGGATAAGCAGGCATTAAGAATGGATTTTCATCATTAAATTTATGTGAAATTTGCAAAGCCTTAACTGGATCAACAATCAGTGCTGCTAAAAATTTCTCATCATAAATAGCACCCGCATCACTTAAATCAGGAGGTGTTACACCTAAAGAAGAATCTGTAATAGTAGCAGGAATTCCGACGGCTTTCACACCATGACATGCAATACAATTTCCTTCAAAAAGCTCTTTTCCTTTTTGTGCATTACCTTTGCTAAAATCGATTTTTGCGATTTTTTCCCATAATTGCTTGGTAGCTTCTTCTTGGCTTTTAGCAAGCTCTAATGCTTTTTGAGCATTAGCTATAGCTTTTTCACTTCCTGAAGCATTAGCATCTATTGCAGCTTTTTCTTTTAAAGCAACTTCGCCTTTGGTAAATTCTGCATCAGCTTTTGCAAAGTCAAAATTAACTGGAGTTGAAGGAGGATTCATCACTAAATGTGCATAAGGCTCAACCCCCCAATAAACTAAACCTGTGAAAAAGACAACTACAAAAAATATTTTTAATTCTCTCATTATTAGCCCCTTTTTCTTTCCATGATAGTAATAATTGGTAAGACTACTAACAATAATAGTAAAAATACCATAGAAGCATAAAATCCTATCCAAGCATTAATTCCCGTTGGAGGAAGCTTTCCATAAACTGTTAGTACAATTAAATCTATCAATAACACCCAAAACCATACAAAAAACATTGGTCTTTCGTGTGCTGGTTTTACAACATCACTTCTATCAAGCCAAGGCAACAAGAAGAAAATAATTTGTGCTATACCAAACGCTGCAAGACCTATATCAAAAGCTTTAATGCTTCCAACATCAAAGAAAAATCCTCTTAAAACTTCATAACTCCATAAGAAATACCACTCAGGATAAATATGAGGAGGTGTTTTTAAAGAATTTGCTGGGTCAAAGTTAATTGGATCCATTGCGAAATTAAATTTAAAACACACCAAATAGAAAAAGAAAATCATAAATAACGCAATATACATAAAATCTTTAGCTAAAAATCCTGGCCAAAAAGGAATAACTTTAGAACCTTTTGTATCACCTGCTAAATATTTTTCAGCTTCCAAATCAAAATCAATTTCTTCTGAAATTTCATTATTTACATGAGGAATTCTTAAAGAATAAAAGTGGAATGCAATAATTGCTAAAATTACAATTGGCAATAAGCACACATGCAGCATAAAAAATCTAGTTAAAGTTGGATCTGATACTGCAAAATCTCCTCTTATCCAAATAACTAATGCATCACCTATAAAAGGAATTCCGCCAAAAAGCTGAGTAATAACTTGAGCAGCCCAAAAACTCATTTGTCCCCAAGGTAACATATACCCACTAAATGCTTCTGCTGAAAATACAACAAACAAAAGCATACCGCTAATCCAAATCATCTCACGACCCTTTTTATAAGAGCCATAATAAATTCCCGTTAACATATGGATATATATGATTAAAAACACAACTGAAGCAGCCACACCATGCATATGACGCCAAAGCCAACCATACTCTACTTCTTGCATGATAGTTTTATTAACACTATCAAAAGCCAAAGCCACATCCGGCTTATAATACATTACTAAAAATAGACCTGAAATAAATAAAATAGCAAAAAGAGTTGTCAAGATAACACCCATTGCCCATAAGAAGTTAATTTGTTTTGGTATCCAATACTGAGCCATTAAAACATTAAAAAGCTTATTTACAGCTAATCTTTGATCAAGCCAATCTATAATACCACTAGCTTTTTTTATCTGTGCCATATCAAGCCTCCGCAATCATTTTTTTATATTCTGGACCTTCTTCGCCTAACACTAATTTAGTTCCATCAATTCTAAAAGGAGGAATGTCCAAAGGTCTTGGAGGAGGACCAAATACATTTTTACCACTAGTGTCAAATTCGCCACCGTGGCATGCGCACTTAAACAATTTCTCACTTGGAGCATAAGCTGGAATACAGCCTAAATGCGTACAAAGACCAATAACTACAGTATATGCAACATCACCTACAATAACATCCCTACTGCTATCTTTTGCCATATCCGCATCTTTTTTTAAGATAAATATAGGCTTTTTACGCCACTCGATTGTTCTTAATTCGCCTTCTTTCATACCAGAAAGATCTACGGTAGTAATACCTGCTGCTTTTACACTTGGGAGCGGATCCCATGTTTTTTTCATTGCAACTAATGAAAAAGCACCACCCACAGCAGCTACCGTTCCAAAGGCAAAGCCCATAAAGCTTCGTCTACTTTCAGATGTAGCCATTTTACTTCCTTTGTTTTGATTTATTTGTTGTAAAGTATAGCAGTTTATCTAAAAAATAATAAATTTTTTCTTTATATAAAAAAGCTTTATTTAAGATATGCAAGTATTTATTTAAAATAACAGAAGTGTATTTATTTTCAAATCAAAACAATAGATAAGTTAATATCATCTATTGTTTTTCATTTTGATATAAATATGCAAAATATCTAAAGCAGCAGGGGTGATGCCACTAATTTGCGAAGCAGCAAAAATAGTTGGCGGATTAAATTTTTGCAGTTTTTCCACCACTTCATTACTCAAACCACTTACACTTTTAAAGTCAAAATTTTCAGGAATTTTTAAGTCATTTAAGTTTTTCATTTTTTCTATTTGTGCTTTTTGCATTGCTATATAATGATAATATTTTGCTTCATTTAAAATTTCATTTAAAGAATACTCATCCATTTTTGCAAACATTTCATCTAGAGCTTTTAATTTTTCTATATTAAAACTCGCTCTTGCAACAATTTTTTGCAAACTTACTATTGAGGTAATTTTTTCTTCTTTAATGCTTTGCAAAAATTCATTATTTTGATTGCTTGGTGTCCATGTAGTTTGAAGTAAAAACTCAAGTCCTTTCCTAACATTTTGCTTTATATTATCAATATATGCATAGTCTTCTTGACTTAAAAGTTTAAAATTATGTCCATATTCTCCAAGTCTTAAAATAGCATTTTCTTCTCTTAAGAGCAGTCTATATTCAGCTCTTGAAGTAAACATTCTATAAGGCTCTTTTGTGCCTTTCATTACTAAATCATCGATTAATACCCCTATATAAGCCTCATCGCGTCTTAATACAAAAGGCTCTTTTTCATCAATTGCTAAAACCGCGTTCACTCCTGCCATAAAACCTTGTGCAGCTGCTTCTTCATAACCAGTAGTTCCGTTAATTTGCCCAGCACAATATAAATTTTTAATCTTTTTAGTTTCTAAAGTATGTTTTAACTCCGTTGGATCAATATAATCATACTCTATAGCATAGCCAAAACGCGTGATTTTAGCATTTTCAAAACCTTTTATACTTCTTAACATCGCAATTTGCACTTCATAAGGAAGTGAAGTAGAAAAGCCATTAATATAATATTCAGTAGCATCTTTAGTTTGCGGCTCTATAAATAAATGATGACTTTCTTTATCACCAAAACGATTAATCTTATCTTCTATGGAAGGACAATATCTTGGACCTATACCTTCAATTTGTCCTGTAAAAAGCGGAGCGCGGTAAAAGTTACTTTTTATAATCTCATGTGTTTTTAAATTTGTTCTTGCTATATAACATGGAAGTTGATTGGGCTTGAAATTTTTTGTTTTAAAACTAAAGGCCTTAGGATTTTCATCTCCGGGTTGAATTTCTAAAACACTAAAATCAATACTTTTAGCATCTACTCTTGGACAAGTTCCTGTTTTTAACCTCCCTACTTTTAAACCACTTTGTTTTAAATACTCACCCAAATTTGCAGACGCAAGCTCACCTACCCTACCTGCTTGAAGCTTAGTTTCACCTATATGGATAAGTCCATTTAAAAAAGTTCCTGTTGTAAGTATGATTTTTTTAGCAAAATATGTATTTTCTAAATTAGTTTTAACGCCCTTAACTTCATCATTTTCTATAAGTAAAGACAAAGCTTGCTCTTGAGAGATTTCTAAATTTTCAAGTTTTAAAAGCTTATTTCTAGCACAAATTCTATAAGCGTCCATATCAATTTGCGCTCTACTTCCACGCACTGCAACACCTTTGCTTTCATTTAAAATTCTAAATTGAATTCCAGCCTCATCAGTGATTTGTCCCATAAGTCCACCCATAGCATCAAGCTCTTTTACCAAATGTCCTTTTGCTAAGCCGCCTATAGCAGGATTACAACTTGCAGCACCAATTTGCTCGATTAAAGTAGTTAAAAGTAAAGTTTTTTTGCCCATTCTAGCAGCCCCGGCACTAGCCTCAACTCCAGCATGCCCGCCACCTATTACGATTATATCATACATATTTTGACCTCATTTTTATAAAAAAGGCAAAAATTATATAATATTTTTTAAAATAAAACACTAAAAATACTTTTTGAAATTTAAAAGTTTTGGATAAAATCTCATAAAAATTAAAGGTATTGAATGTTTAATGGATTAATCCGCGAATTAGCCTTTGTCAAATCATATCAAAACAACACTTTAAGATTAAAAGCAAGTTACAAGCCAAAACTAGGCGATAGTATAGCAGTTAATGGTGCGTGCTTGAGCGTAACAAAACTTTTTGATGATGGCTTTAATCTTGAACTTTCTTATGAAACAAGAACTCACATAGCTATTGAAAATTTAAAAGACTATGTGCATATTGAACCTGCATTAGCTTATGGCGATAGAATAGATGGGCATTTAATGCAAGGACACATTGATGGTATTGGCGAAATTACTAATATTTCTAAAAAAGAAAACGGAGTTGATTTTTATATTAAATGCCCTGATAATATACAAATTTATATGGCAAATAAAGCAAGTGTAGCTATAGATGGAGTAAGTTTAACTATCAATGAAGTTTTAAAAGATAGTATTCGTTTGACTATTATTCCTATAACCTTTAATGAAACCTTGTTTAAAAATTACACCATAGGAAGACGCGTCAATATAGAAAGTGATCTTTTAGCAAGATATATACACAGACAATTAAATTATAAAAAAGAAATTTCATGGCAACAAATAGACAAGATTACATCACTTTATTAGAAAATGATTTCGCAAAAGCTTTTGTAGCCTTTGATCAAGATTATAATATTTTTAGAGCAAAAATTCATGATAATATTTTTCCTCGGGAAAATTCTATAAAAAAGTGTGTATTTTTAAATCAAATTCATTCTAATATCATCACTCATTATAATAAAAATTTTCACTTTAATGCTGATGGGATAATTAGCAATGAAAAAAATATAGCTTTGTGTATTTTAAGCGCTGATTGCTTGCCTTTACTTTTATATGATGATAAAAATAAAACCATAGCAGCTTTGCATTCAGGTAGAAAAGGTTGTTTTGCAAATATCTTAAAAGAAGCTATTTTGAAAATGCAAAAAAGCTTTAATACTCAAACCAAGAATTTAAAACTCATCATTTCAGCAGGAATTTGTGCTAAAAATTATGAAATTAATGGCGAGGTTTTAAACCACAGCAAAGAAAATTTTGCACATTTTTTACATAAAAACAAGCTTGATTTAAAAGCATTAGTTAAATTTCAAGCAAAAGAATTAGGTATTAATGATATTTTTGATATCAATCTTTGCACCTTTGATGATGAGAGATTTTTTTCTTATAGAAAAAATCAAACTCCAAAGCGCATTGTTAGCGTGATTTATTTAAAGGATTAAAATGTATGAAGTAAAAAATCTACTTGCTTTAAAAATTCTACAAAAAGCTAGAGAATTTGGTGATAATGACTTAAGCAATGAACTTTTAATCACTCAAATGCTAAATCATACCCCACAAACTCTAAATCAAAACGATACTAAAAATTTAAATGAATTTATCACAACGCTTATAAATGCTAAAGAAAAAGCTAAAATGAGCAATAAATAATTTTAATTTTTCCAAGTTAAAATAAATTTTGTTCCTTTCTTTAACTCACTTTCTACTTTTATTTTTATATTATGTTCTTTACAAATTTTATCTACCAAAGAAAGTCCTATACCAAAACCACCTTGATTTTCATTAAATCTTGAATAACGCTCAAAAATATTAGCCAAATTTTCCTTTGCTATACCACAGCCACTATCTGCTATTATAAGTTTTTGCTCTAAAAGTGCTATTTTAATATGTCCATTTTTTATATTATATTTTATCGCGTTATTAACAAGATTATCAAACATTTTAAAAAACTGCTCTTTATTGGCATAAATTTTTCCATTATCCTCTAAAACAAGTTCTAAGTCAATATTTTTTTGCTCTAAAAATATCTTAAAATACTCCATTCTTTCTTTAATCAAATTTTTTAAAAATATCCAATCTTTTTTAGCTTCATAAGCTTGAGAAAAATTTAAAAAAGTTAAATCTGAATACAAATGACTCAAAGTCAAAGCCGCTATTTTTACGCGTTTTAAAGCCTTAATTTCTTCAAAATTCTTTTTTCTTTCCAAACTCTCTACACTCATTAATATCGCACTAATTGGCGTATTAATCTCATGAGTAGTATCTTTTATAAAATTATTTAAAAATCTTATCCTCATTTCTAAAGGCTTGAGCGCAAATTTAAGTATTAAATATCCTACTAAACTAACAAAAATCAAAGAAAGTACCATAGCTAAAGCAACTTTAAATCTTATAAATCCAAGTTCTTTAGAAATATCATCACCTTGTATTAAAACTCTTAAACGATTTACATCTCCTAATATTTCTAAAGCACTTTGATTTTGATTATCAGCAAGTAACAAGCTATTTAAATTTATATCAGCTACATAAATCAAAGTGTTATTGTTATAAATATTCGCATTATTTAATTTAAAAAAAGTTGTTTGAGCAGATAAATCAAGATTAGAAAAATAAACCTTAGTTCTATCAAATATTGCAAATTTTATATTAGAAATTTGAGCTATTTTCTTAGCACTTTTTCCTATGGGTTCAAAACGCGATTTTTCCATTTGCAAAATCACAAAACGATGTTCTTGTCTTAGCTTTATGCTATATTCGCTTATTAAATCTTCTATTAACTTAGCATACCATATACCAAAAAGCACTATAAGAATACTTCCTACACTTACTAAATACAAAGAAAGAATTTGCCATGCAACGCGCTTGGCTTCATGCATAACAATACCCTCTTCCTCTTTGATTGATAATGCTTTCTTTTCCTAAAATTTTTCGTAAATTTTTCACATAAGCTCTCAAACTAAGCTCACTTGGCTCTTGGTCATATTCCCAAATTTCTTCAAAAATATAAGCAGTATCTATAAATTTACCTTTATTTTTCAAAAGTAATGATAAAAGTTTTAATTCTTTTAAAGGTAAAGACAATGGCTTATCGTTTTGATATAAAGTTTGCGATATAAAAGCAAATTTAAAACCATTTCCCAAGTCCTCATAATCTTCATTTTTATGCGCAAAAGAACGCTTTAAAATAGCATTAATCCTTATTTTTAACTCCTGCAACTCAAAAGGCTTTTTGATATAATCATCACAACCACATTCAAATCCTTGTTGTAAATCCATAGTAGTATTTAAAGAGGTCATAAAAATAGCTGGGGTATATCTACCTGCTTCTCTTAAATTTTTAAGCACACTAAAACCATCTCCTAAAGGGACTTTTACATCAAAAATCCATAAATCAAAATTTTTCTCATAAGCTTTATCTTGTGCTTCTTGAGCATTATCCACCAAAATCACTTCAAAGCCTTCTTCTTCTAAAAACTCACTAACAATTTCCCCTAAGTTAATATCATCTTCTAGTAAAAGAATTTGCGTAGCCATTTTAAGCCTTTTATGCTATTTTAATTTGGATTATTATATTTTTTTTATGTAAATTTAGTGTGAATTTAGCATATTTAAAGGCAAGTATTTATAAAATATTAACTATTTTATTGAATTTAGGATTTTATTATGTTGCCAAATTGGGATCAAAAATATAGTATTAATAATGAAAAAATTGACGAACAACATAAAAAACTTTTTGAACTTGCCGCCAAAGTGGAAGAAATTTCAGATAGGCCAGTTTATCAAGTCGAGCTTAAAAAGATAGTTGCTGAATTTTTTCACTATATTAAAATTCATTTTCAAGATGAAGAATCCTATATGGCTGAGATTAATTACCCTTATCTAAATCAACACAAACTCATGCATAAACAAATCACAAAATCCATGATAAAACTCATACAAAGTATAAAAAGTACAAATGATTTAAAAGAAAAATTATATATAGTAGTTAATTCATGGTTGATAGAACACATCATTCAGCATGATATGATGATAGAACATTGGCGTCAAAACACCCAAGCAAAGAATTCTTCAGATACTTTTGAAGAAGAAGCTCCAAAACCAAAAAAATTCTTATATCAATGTCAATGCGAAGGAAAAACACACAAGGTTCCTTATGATATTCATTTAAAAATGCAATATTCTAAAGTGCAGTTTAAATGTAAAGAATGCTCTGCGAATTTAATACAATACAAAGAAAAAATAGAAATCTAATAAAAATTAATAATAATTTAAAATATAGTAAACTATAATGCTTATAAAACTCTTCTAAATATAAACAAGGAGCTAACATGCTACCAAAATGGTGTAGTAAATATAGTATCCATAATGAAGAAATTGATAGACAGCATAAAAAACTTTTTGAACTTGCTGCAAATGTCGAGATGATTTCAGATAAACCTGTCCATAAAGGACAAATTAAATTTTTACTTGCAGATTTTTTTAATTATATGAAAGAGCATTTTGCCGAAGAAGAAAAATACATGGCAAAAATAGGTTATCCTGAACTTTCTAACCATCAAAAAATTCACAAAAGTATCATCCAATCTATGATTGATTTAATTCAAAATCTCAAAAGCACAAATGATCTCAAAGAAAAACTTAATGTCATTGCATCAAAATGGCTTTTAGAGCATATTTTAAGAGAAGATATGAAGATAGAAAAATGGCATCAAGCACAACTAAATAAAAATGCCAATACTATAACTTTTCAAGAAACTCAAGAAATTTATGAATATATTTGCTCTTGTGTAAATAAAATTCACAAAGTTCCTTGCGAAATTCACCAAAAAATTCAATTAAACAATGCAAGTTACAAATGTAAAACTTGTCAAGAAGCTATCAAACTAAAATAAAGGCTATAAAATGAACAAACGCTACACCTTAACTATTCCATTAGAGCTTTATGAACGCTTAAATCAAACTGCGAAATTTTCTAAAAAGAAAAAAGCTGAAATTTTACGCAATGCTTTGGAAAATTATCTTGATGAAATAGAAGACTTTGCTCCAGCCATAGAAGCTTTAGAAGATTTAAAAGATGGAAATAGTAAAAAGTTAGATAACATTATAAAAAAATTAAAATGCTAACT
>NZ_JAKMRA010000015.1:0-16283 GCF_025771865.1 Campylobacter sp. IFREMER_LSEM_CL2090 | reverse complement strand
ATTTTTTTTGTAAATATATTATTTAAACTATTCTTAGTAGAAATTTGTAGATTTCGCAAATATCAAAAATATCAACAAAGCAATTATGGATATAATACAAAGTTGATAAAAGCTAGATCTTTGGAAATATTATAATTAAAAAATAATATTGTATTTTTAAAATTGATTAGATAATATATTAATTTAATAATTTTTATAACAAAAAAAGGAAATAAAATGGGACAATATATTGTATTAGCCTTTGCAATAACAGTTGCCATATTTGTGACATTTTATGACTTTGATAAAGATAAAAAAACCGATAATAATAAAAAATAATTGATTTTGATATTTTATTATTAGAAGCATGTTTATATCTTTTAGCTTTTATTTTTTATTGCTAGATAATATATAAAATAAAATTTTAAAAAGCATTATTTATAAAAATACCTGCGAAACAATCTTAAGATTCATGGAATCTATTGGCGTAGGATTATTTGTAAATAGTCTTTATGGTTTGCAAATGGGCGATAGTTGCACTATTATCGATCTTTCTTAAAGATTGATCTTTTTTTAAAAGAAAATAAGAGAGAATGGATGGTTATAATATAGCTATTTTAATTTGGTGCTATCACTCTTATTTTTGGCACATTGGTTTTAGTAGCTCATTATTTAACGATAAATACATTAATGAAAGAAAAAGTTAGTCTTTAGCTTTTAACACACTCTATAAGTTGGGAGTAATAAAACAGAAATAAAATATTATCTTGGTGTTGCAACTAAATATGATCTAGATTCTTTCTTGCGCCAAGTATTTTTTGTTCCTCGTAGAGCAAAAGTTACAAAAAATGGTAAAGATGTGTGGGTTGAAAAAATAGAACCTTTAGTGGGTAGAGATGGCTTTTTAGCTATTACTCGCAAAAGCGGAAAATTTGGTGGTATTCGTTCTTATAGTGAGATTAAAAACTATCCAAAATTAGTGAATAATCAATGGCAATACACTCAAGATTTGGTTGCAATTTGTGAAGTTTATAGAACTGATACAAATAAGCCTTTTATAGTTGAAGTTGCATATAGTGAATATGTGCAAAAAACATTGGAAATGCCTACAATCTAGTATAAAATATAAAACAGCTTAATTAAGTTAAATACAAAAGCTTGATATATAGAATAAATAACCTATAACAAATTGTGTTATAATGACAAAGGATTAAATATACAAGGAAATATTATGGCTCAGGAAAAAGAGTATATACTTAATGAAAGTTTTAAAGCTTTATTAGAAAGTATTTTTTCTAATCCTGAACAATCACAAAAATTAATTAAAGCTTTTGAAGAACTTGTTAACGGTAGAGCAACTACTCAAAGATTGAATTTTGAAAATCTTAAAAATCAAGCTATAGAAGAAATAAGACAAGAGCTTGTAAGTAAAGATTTATTTCAATCAGAGATTAAAAGATTGGAAAGTTTAATTTATTCTGAAGTTGCAAGACTAGAAGGAATTATTAACACCAAAATAGCTGAAGTTAAAACTGAATTCTCAGAACAAATTTCTAGCGCTAAGCAAAAAGCACTTTATTGGCTTTTAGGTACTGCAGTAGCAACTACAGTAACTATACTTTCAAGCGTTTGGACTATGATGAATTTTATGTTAGAAAACTTAAAATAAAAATTATTTAAAGTTTTTACTATATCTTGTTGATA
Source organism: Campylobacter sp. IFREMER_LSEM_CL2090 (assembly GCF_025771865.1). Lineage (NCBI taxonomy): Bacteria > Pseudomonadati > Campylobacterota > Epsilonproteobacteria > Campylobacterales > Campylobacteraceae > Campylobacter > Campylobacter sp. IFREMER_LSEM_CL2090. The sequence goes on along the minus strand of NZ_JAKMRA010000015.1, from coordinate 14,600 downwards.
TACAATTTTATAGTTAGGATAACATAGTTATTCTATGAATTTAAGTAATGTTTTTCATATAATCATAAATTAAAGCTGTTCGACTAATAATAAAATTCTCAAAATCATCATTACATAAATATTCAACCATATCTTTTGTTATAAAATGTGTTTCTAAATCTTTAAAAAATTGTTCTTGTTGATTATCTTGTATTTTTTTATTTAGCAACTCTTTTATATATGTGCTTGGATTTTTATTATTGATTTTATTATTATATTCTTTTGTAATAAGTGCTATATTTGCTATATTATTAATTATATTATCATTAGATGAGATAAAATTTTTTAGATATCTCTTTTCCTAATATTAGAATTTATAGGAAAAATATGATATTCTTCTAAAAATTCACTAAACTTCTTAAAAACTGTTTGCTTTTATCACTCTTAATCTTCTGGTTTAAAACCTATTATTTTTGCCATTATACCCCTATAGCTTTCAAAACTATTCATTGCTTGCATATTGCTAACTCTAAGAAGTCTAACTTTGTGATCTTGTTTGTAAAAAACTTTAAAAACACAACCACTTTCTTTGTGTTTTACTATATCATCTAAACCACATTTTTCTATAAACTCATAATCTTTAGCAAAAACTTCATTTTCTACATCAAATAAATCTTGAGAATAACCGTTAGGATTAGCTGGATCATAAGTATAAGAACTTACTACACATTCTCTCATAGCTTTTTGTATTTCTTCTTGGGATAGTTTTTCCATAGTGTTTTCCTTTTTTTTATTTTTATAGTGATATAAGTGACTTAATGTATAGTTATGGATTTTTATTAACTTGATTAATTTAACTTCAATTATTTAAAACAACTCACTATGAGAACCTATATTAATACAGGTTAAAATAAGCTTATCATCTTGTTTTTGATAAATTAAGAGCAAATCAGGTTTTACATGACACTCTCTAAGATCTTTAAATTCACCTTTTAGTTTATGATCTTTGTATTTTCTTTCAAGAGTTTCATTGTTAGATAAGCGATAAACTATTTCATCTACTAAATCTTTTTCTTTTAGTGTTAGCTTCTTGTAATTTTTCTTGTATTCTTTTAAAACTCTAATTTCATATTTCACGCATAGCCCTTTTATACTCATCAAAGTTTTTAAAAGTTTCATATTCTCCATTTTTCATTTCTTCTAAAGATTTTTTCATAGAACTTTGTTTATTCTCATCTGGGATATCATATTCTAACAAACAATAAGTAGCTCTTAAGCTTTTAGCCAAACTCTCAAAAACAGGCAAAAAATCCTTATCAAATCCGCTAATTTCAATTTTTATAGCCATTTATATCCTTTCTTATATAATTTTATTTTTTTATTATAGCATAAAGGATTTTGTTGTAAATTTGAAAAACTTTTTATTTATGTAAAATTACATAAATAAAACAATCAAAATACAATATAAAGAATTAAAGAATAGCAAAAACGGTTATTTTAAAAACTAACAAATCTTTGTCAGAATGACTTCATATTCTGTTGCAAAATTTTAGCTGGTAAATAACAACCAGCAAATATTATCTGTTTTAATCCTTAAAAATTAAATAATTAAACGAATTAAGCTCATTTATAATTATTTTTTCAACATCTTTTCTTAAATCAATAAATAAAGCATTTACATCGATCTCGTCTAAGTTGTTTTCTACCCACTCTATAGTATTTATTTTGTCTTTTTCACTTAAAATTAAAGAGTATAATTTGATATTTTTTAAAGAAATTTTGAATTTCTTTAACATGTTTATAAAATCTTTTTTACTCATTGTTGTGTGGCTTAATTCTATCTTGTTTAAGTGTTTGATAAACAAAAGAAGAATTAAAAGCATTTTCTCTCCGTTTCCACTCCAGCTTTCACTTAATTTCTCTATAAATCCTACACCTTTGAGAGAACGAATATGTTTAGATATTTTTTGAAGTTGCATATTTACAATGTTTGATTTTAAAAAATCATTTAAGCCATTTTTTAGCTGTAATTCATGTGTAAGTCTATTGTAATTTCTAAGATTTCTATGTAATTCCATATCCGCTAAATTATTTGCTAGTAGCTCATTTGGACTAATTTGAAAATGCTCACATATTTTTAATATTGTAGGAAGTGTAATATTGTTATTTCCTTTTTCCCACATACTTACTGTTTTTTGTCCTACATTTAAAATTTTGCCCAACTCTTGTTGTGTTAATTTGCGTTGTTTTCTTAAAAACTTAATATTTTCTTTTATCATAATAGAATTATCCTATATAAAATTATTAAAATATTAAAATATTTTTGTTAAAAATAAAATAAAAATTTATATTATTTTAAATTAAAGAATTTATAATTCTAAAAAAGGATTATAATATGGAAAACATAAAAAAATTTTCATTGAAATTGGAAAATTTTCAATCTTGTCAAGAATCATGGCTCTTAAAAGATTTGATACCGAAAGAATCTTTGGGTTTGCTTTATGGTAGTAGTGGTAGCGGAAAGACAAGTGTTTGTTTGTATTTTTGCAAGGAAATTTTAAAGAAAGATAATGAAATTAGAGTGTTTTATATAAATGCAGATATGGGACTTTCGAGTTTAAAAAAATATGGTTTCGCAAATCTTCTTGAAAATTTTACCAACCGTTTTTTTGTAATAGATTTAACATGCTCTGATAAAAAATTCATATATTTTGAAAACATATGCGATGAAATAATAAAAATTCAAGAGAAATTTAATGTATTTATAATTGTTGACTCTTTAAATTGTGTCACTAGAAAAATAGGAAGATTTATTGATCCAAATTATTTATTTTCAAAAGAGAAAATAATTCGAAAAAAAGGCGGGACTGTGCTTTTTATTCACCATTTAAATAAAAGCGGAGTTTTTTCTGATAGTCATCAAATTGTTGATTATGCTGATTTTAGCTATAGATGTGAATACACTGAAGAGATGAATTCTATTTTGTTAAGACCAGAAAAACTTGGAAGATTTATACTTGAAAAAATAGCATTCAAAGTTTTAAATTTTAGCAATTTAGAAAGAATGGAATTTGACAGTGTTGAGATGAGTTCTTATGAGATAGAGTTTATAAAAACTGTTTTAGAGATTTTAAAGATGGGTCGTTTTAAGCAAAATGAATTAATCAACCTAGTCTTAAGAAATTGCAAAAGATATGTCGGTCGTGAAAAGGCAAGAAAACTTTTGCAAGAATATGCAAAAAAAGGAAAATGGTGCATGCTCAAAGATCGTTTTGATAACAATTCGATTTATTATTACTTAAAAAATGAGGAAAAATAATGGATATGGATAATATAGTGATTTGTAAAGCTAGTGATCTTGAAGATATTTTTAAAAAGATTTTAAAAGAAAATGAATTAATCAAGAATAAAACTGATGAAAATTTAAATGTACAACAGGCTTCAAATTATTTAAAAATAAGCACTTCAAAACTTTACAAGGATTGTAATTTAGGAAAAGTTCCTTTTTGTAAAATTGGCAAAAAACTTGTTTTTAAAAAAGATGATCTTGATGAATATTTAAAACTTAATAGCTCTAAAAATAGTTTAAAATTTTAATCACACTTAACCAAAAAACCGAAAAACCTAAAAAACCATTGTAAATTAGTGTTTTTCAGTTTTAAAATTACTAAAAATAGCATTTAAAGTATTATTAATAGTTTCATTTTTAATATTTGCATATCTTTTTGTAACTCCTATGCTTGAATGTCCTAATGTTTCTCCAATAGCTTCTAAAGATATACCCATATTAATACCTATATATCCTATTAAATGTCTTAAGTCATGCAATCTAATAGGAGTTTTTAATTTTTGATTTATTTTATCCCAATGCCATCTTATATCTTTATAAGGGTTTCCATCTTCTTTAATAAAAATATATCCTTTATTTTTTACTCCAATGCTTTTTAAAGCTTCTATTTGTAAAGAACTTAACGGAAATTGTAAGTTTTTCCTTGATTTGTTTTGGCTTGAAGGTAAAAAATAAATTTTATTAGCAAAGTCAATATTGTCCCATTTTAATGTAAGAACTTCACTTTTTCTTCTTCCATGTAAAAGAAATATAAACATAGCTCTTATCATTAAATTTTCATAATTTATAATAGCTTTATAAAGAGCATTTCTATCCTCATCATCAATAGTAAAATATCTTTTGTTATCAAATTTTTGTATCTCTATTTCTCTTGCTATATTTTTTTCTATATAATCATTTTTAATAGCAAATTCAAATACTGGAGAAAGTATATCTTTTATTGTTTTTGTTGTTCTTGGAGATTTGCCTTGATCAATCATTTTATTGACAATATTTTGCATATCTTTTAATTTGACTTGTTTTATTTTGATGTTTCCTATAACATCTTTTATATGTGCATTATATGAAAATATAGTTACCTCATAATGTTTTTTAGAAATAGTATTTTTTCGCATACTAATCCATTCTTCAAACACTTCATTTAGTTTAGGTTCTTTAATTTTAAATTTCTTTGCAAATTTTCCATTAATTCTTTGTAAGGCAATTAACTCACAATTCTTTTTAAGGGTCTGGGTGTTATTTAAAATAGGAAATATCTCATAACTTGATTTTTTCCCTTCATAATATCTTATAGCTAATTCGTATGGTATAGTTAATCTTCTTTGCAATTCTACTAAGCTAATTTCTTTTATATCCTCCAATTTCTTATCTTTGTCTATAAAATATATACCCTTATATTCTTTTATTTTTACTAGATTTTTCAAGATATTCCTTTTTTGCTTTTAATTTACGCAGAAAATTTTATTATTTTTTACATAATATAAAATTAAAAATATACTAAAAATAGTATCTCAAATGGATTTTAGTGGTAGCGGTTTTGGTAGCGGTTTTTTTCTCAAAATGGTATAAAATAATACTATTTTTAAGATAAACTTAAATAATAAAACGCCTATTTTTCAATACTTTGATAAAAAATGATAACAAAACGCATTAGGCTTAGGATCTGGTGCAGCAATGCGTGAAGGTTCAAGTCCTTTCATCCGCACCACTCAAAACCCTATTTTACCATAGTTTGAGCAATTATACTTAAATTACGCTGAAGTCTTTGAAGTCCTATTGTATCATTTCGAGTTATTTCAAAAAGGTAACCTTTTAGCAGGTAACTTTTTAAAGTAACCGGATGAAAGGATAGTTAAAAAATCGTCCTTTTCATTCATTTAAGTTTTGCGGTAAAAAAGGTCAATTTTGGCTTTAACCTTAAAGCAAAGGTAACCTATAATAATTTAATTAAGTTTATAGGGCTTTTAAATACGCTATAATACAGCAAAAATACAAGGTTAAAAATGGCGATTGATAGAAAGGATTATAATATATCCATAGGAAAAGGAACACATCTAAAAAGACACAAAAATAAAATCAACGCCTTTTTATTTAGAATGCAAAACGGCGGTAAAGAAAAACAACACGCTTTCACTATCCCCTTACGCCCTACTTGGAATGAAAACGAATATATAAGAATAGCACTTGCAAGAGCTAAAGAATATGAAAACGAGTTTAAAAAGCTTTTTAGTGCCACTTATACTTTAAACTCTAGTATTTTAATAAAAAACCTTTTTGAAGTCTTTATAAAAGCTAATTATAATATTAAAGATTTAAACGAGCAACACAAAGGTCACATTAGAAACTTAATAAGCATTTTTAATAATCATATTTTAGAACCTTTAGGAAATATACATTTAGATGAACTTACGCTTTATAAGGTGCAAGAGTTTTATAATGATATGAAAAATAAGGGATTAGAACCAAAAACATATAATAGAGCCATTAAAGAAGTTTTAAACCCTATGATTAAGTATGCTATAAAAAACAAATGGATTAATGAAAATGTTACTCTAGGTTTAAAACTTGATAAGGTGCAAAATAAAAAGCTTGTTACCAACCCTAAAGGCAAATATGAAGCTATTTTAAATGCTATTTTAGAACTATACAAAGACAATTCACTTTATAGAGCTTTGTTTTTACTTATACATAGTGGTAGGCGTAGGGATGAGGTTTTAAGTCTTCTTTGGCAAAATGTAGATTTAGAAAGAAAAACTATATTTTTACCAAAAACAAAAAACGGCGAAGCACAAGAGTATGCCTTAGATGATGAGTGTTATAAGGCTTTAAAAGCTTTAAAAGATGAGGTTAAACAAGATAAAGGCTTAGTCTTTGTTTCTAGTGTTAGTGGTAAAAAAATATCAAACTTAGCAAGACAAGAAATTAAAATAAGAGAGCTTAGCGGTGTAAGAGAATGGACGCCTCATTTTTCAAGGCATATAAAAGCTACTTTGCTAATACAAAATGGAGTTAATCCTGCTGTAATTAGCGGGACTTTGGGGCATAGAGACTTAAGCACTATAAACATTTATGCAACTAATGATACACTTAAGGCAAGTCAAAAAGCTAACGAGGCTTTAAAGAAATTACAAGAAGAGTAAATGCAAGATTTAGAGTTTATCTTTTCAAAACAAAGATTAGAGTATTACAAAGATATAAACGAGCATTTTGAGAACTTAAAATTAATATCTAAGATAATTCCTAAAATAGCTATACTTGAGATTTATATAAGAAATGCGTTAGATTATGAACTAAGCTTTAAATGCAAAGAGTGGATAAAAATAAGCGATAATCCTTTTTTACTGGCAAAAATAAATGAGTTTAAAGACAAAGAAAGTTTAGAACCTCATCAAATATTGTCACGCCTTAGCTTAGGTGTGGTAGCTAAATTAATCGTATCTTATAAGGTGCAAAACAAGATTTTAGAGTTAAAGACTTTTGATTTTAGAAAGTATAGTCCTAGCAATAGAAACTTTTTTATTTATAAAAACACAAAACAGGGTTTTGATAATATAGATAAGGTTAATATTGTTTTAAACTTGTTACATACTCTAAGAAATAGAGCTTGTCATTTTGAAAATCTTTTAAAGCTTAGAGAAAATAATAATAAACTATATCCCCGCATAAGCACAAAAGAAAAAGGAACAAATATAGGTCTAATGCCTGATAAAATAGAAGATTTTTTGAATGATTTAATTTGTGGAATAAATAAAGATTTGTTAGATTATATTAAGTAGGGGTTGAGCCCCCCTTTGAATGTAAAAAAATTATAAAACACAAATACTTAATAAAATATAAAATACCTTATAAGACTTTAAAATGCTTTAAGATAATTATATATATAATACATATATGAGTAATAAAGAAAAGTTAATTAAAGAATTAGAAAATAACCCTAAAAACGCAAGTTTTGCCAATATAGAAAAGCTTTTAAGTTGGTATGGTTATAAACTTGTTAGCATTAAGGGAAGTCATCATAAGTTTAAGAAAAATGGAAAAAGTATTATTGTGCCTTTGCATAAACCTATAAAAGAAATTTATGTAAAGCAAATACTAAAGCACTTAAAGGGGGAAAAATGAAAAAAGATATAAATTATTATTTGAACTTACCTTATAAGATTAATTTAGTAAGACTTGAAGATGGAGATTACTTTGCACAATTTGATGATAAAGAGCTAAATAAACTTGTTTTAATGGCAGGAGATGGTAAAACACCAAATGAAGCAATAGAAGATTTAAAAAATGCTTTTGCTTGTTATTTAGAAGAAGCTTTAGAAAAAAACGAGTTTATACCTGAACCTATGCAAAATGATAAAAGTAAGAACCTAGCTATCACTTTAAAAAATAGTCTTATAGATGAGATAGATTTTTATTCTAAGAAAATGGGCTTATCACGCAGTGCTTTTTTAGCTATTTCTGCTAAGGCATATATTAAAAACCTTTAAAGATATTAGCTTATTATGAAAAAAAACAGAAAATATGAATAAAATTTTTGTTACTTTTTAGAAAAATATCGCTAGTAATTTAAGTTTAAAATTGTTTCTTATAAAAAAAGGCGAAATAAAAGAAATATAACGAAACAAAAGAAACCTAAGAAACCAAAAATAGTTACAAATGGTAATAAATTTGCATTAAGGCAAAATACTTTGAAAACTGCTAGAATACTTCGTAAATATTCAAAAGAATATTTTTTTAATTTAATGGAATTTGAAAAGCTTCAAAAGGCTTTCAAGTAAGTGCGTTTTAATTTTGTTTGGCGACTGGGTTAAAACGCACAATTTCATTATAAGAGCTTTAGTTGAAGCCCTTAAAAGAATTGTATTGTAATTTAACTTATCTATTTCTTTTAAAGGCTTTATGAACTCCATAAGTAATTTTAAAAGGATAGAAAATGGAAAACAATGCAAACAAAGATTTTTTAACTATACAAGAGGTAGTTACGCTTTATAATCTAAGCAAAGAAACACAAAACAAATATAGAATGCAAAACAAAATTCCTTATATTAAAATAGGTAAAAAAGTATTTTATGATAAAGCTAGACTTGATGAGTGGTTTAGAAGTCACACTATGAATTAAAGGCTTTATAATGAGTGTAAGCCTTTTTAATGATGAGGTAAAATCATATACAAAAAATTACCATTTTGTAACCAACTTCTTACTATACCGCTATGGGTTAAGTTTTGATAGAAGTGGTAATGAAAAATACAACACAAGTCTTAAAATCAAACCAAACACAAGCTTAATAACTGATTTTAACGGCAGTTTTAGTGGAGATGTGATTGATTTTATAGTTTTTAAAGAAAATGTTAGCACAAAAGAAGCTTTAGGGGTCTTTGTTGATTTTCATAAATTACCAACGCAAAAGGTGGATAGCTTTAAACCTATAAAAGAAGTTGCAAAAGATGATAGCTATTTAAAAAATATGGCCTATTCTTTACAGGCTGATTATAACTTATACTATGATGATATTTTGAGAAATGAATTATTAGATAAAACCTTTTTTGATAATTTTAGGCTTTTTATGGATTTATGCAAAATATTAGATTTTGTAAAAATAAATGAGTTTGAAAATATCATAAATGAATACTTTGGATTTTCTAAAAACGACAAAAGCTTAGCACTTATCTTAAGAGATAAAGGCGAGATTAAGAGCATAGCTATAAAAGAAAAAATAGTCAAAGATAAGACAATAAAATGGTTTAAACTAAAAGGAAGCAATGCTAAGTTTATAAAGTTTGTAAAAGCTAAAGAAAATGGATTGCTAAAAGATTGTTGCTTTATATTTAGTGGCATAAAAGAAATAATCATCAGTGAGCTTTTAGGTATAAATGCGATTTGCTTTCAAAGCGATAGCACGATGAAATATATACAAACACACGAGCAAATAAATGAACTTTTGAGCTTCATAGATGAAAAGTTTTTGTATTTTATTATTGAGAACGATGAAAGTAGTTTTAATGCCAATTTAGGTCTTTTAAAAGAGTTAGCAAAGTTAAAACCAAGTGTGTTAAATAGTTTTTCTGTTCTTAATTATGATGAGTATAAAAATGCTGATTTTGTGGATTTTATAGTTTATTTAATGAAAGAATTAAAAAAAGATTATGAGAAAGACAGAAAGGGTGTAAATACCTTTTTGGCTTTTGCACAAAAGTATTTTAAAAGTTATTTTATGAAAGGCTTAAGCTTTTTAGAAAGGAATAAAAATGGATAGATTTAAAAGTCAAAGTCAAGATGCAAAACTCAACTTTGATGCTTTTAAAGATATTAAAAAAATAACAAGTAGTCCGAATAGTATTTTACCACAAAATATTAAAAATGCTGATTTTATAGATTTAACAATATGGGTTATAAGAAATAAAGACTTAACTAATGTTGATTTTATATCTTTGATAGATAATTTTTTAGATAAAGGTAGCATTAGTTTTTTAATTAGTGAAGCCAATAAAGGAAAAACATTTTTAAGTCTTGCTATTTGTAAGTATTTATTGGAGTTTGATAAGGTTAAAAAGATTGTTTATTTTGATGGAGATAATAGCAAAATAACCATTAAAAGCAGGATTAAAGAAACAATGCAAATAAAAGGGTGTTGTTTTTTAGATTATGCAGATTTTAATTATATACAAACTAGCAATTCTTTGGAGTATGGAGATGATGAAATAGATGTAGATTTTGATTTTATTGTTAAAAGGTATTTGGAACCTTTAGCACAAAAAGGCAGTTTATCTGATTGTTTTGTTGTTTTTGATAGTCTTTTTAATTTTTTTAAAGGCGATATGAATGATAATAAAAAAGTAGCTGAGTTTATGAAGATAATCAAAAAAATAAGCTATAAAAGCGGTGGAACTTTTTTATTTATTCATCATAAAGGAAAAAGTGTAGAAAATGATTTTATAGGCGGAGTTAATTTTGCAAATGCTACTGATAATCTTTTTATAATACAAACAAGCAATAATGATGGTTTAAGGCTAGATATGGAGTTAAAAACCAAAAAAGCAAGGAACTTTCTACCTCATCCTCTAAAAATAGATATAGACCTAAAAACTCTTGATTTAAAAGTAGAAAAGCTTGCAAATGAAGCTGATACAAACTTTCTTTTAAAGGCTCAGAAAATCATAGAGCAAAGAGGGGAGATTTTGCAAGGGGATTTGTTAGAACTTTTAGGAAAAGCAAAGACTGATACTTATGCCATTAAAAAGCTAGAAAATGGGAAAATGCTATATTATGAAATCTTAGAAAAATCAAGAAGCACGGGCGGAAAAGCATTAAAATACTATATGCCTTTAAAAGAGAACAAAACTATCATTAATGGCATAGAAATAAACGCTACACAAACTTTATTTACTGAATAAAGCTACTTAGTTTTTTAAGCTATGTAGGTTTAACCTATGTAGCTTTGATTAACAAAAATATCCCTTAAATGCGAAAAGTATTTTTACTAATATAAAATAAAAAACAAAAATCGTTTAAAACAGATTTGATTGATTTAACATATTTTATACTTTTATATTCTTATTGTTTTTAATAAAAAAATATTATTTTTTAATTACAATTGTATTCTTTTTTTTGTGAAACATTTTTTTCAATTATAATTCAATTATAATCAATTATAAAAAAGGCTATTATAATTGATTAAAGCCCTATAAAATAATAGCTTATAAGCATTTTTTCTAAAATAGCTATTATAATTGAAGTAAAGCACTATTATATAGGTATTTAAAGCACTTAAAAGGCTCAATTATAAATAAAATATCTAAGTCCCTAGCAAAAGATATGTTTTTCAGTAAAAATGTGTGAAATATAGACACAAATAAAAAAGATTTATAATTGATAAAAATCATAGCTTCAAACTATGGTAAAATAGGCTTTTATATCAATTATAAATGCTATTGTTATGAAAAGTAGAAGCAAAGCCCTATTATATAGGTATTTACACCAATTATAAATGCTGTTTTTATAATTGATTATAATTGCTTTATAATAAGAAGTGCTTATAAAATGTTTCACAGAATATTTTTATACCTTGCTAGTTTTTAATTATAAAAAATATTTATCATTTTTACAATTCTTACATATCATCTTTTATTAAGTCTTTGATTTTATTGTATTTTTGTGCTTTGATGTAGTTTTCAAGCCAAGATTTAACCCAAGAGAGCGTTTTGTCGTTTTGCTTCCAATTCATAAGTGTTTGGTAAGGTAAGTCACAAAGAGAGGCAAACTCTTTTTTAGTTAGGTTGTATTTTTTAAAATACTCTCAAATTCTATATTAGTCATAATTTAACCTTTATTTTTGTTTATTAGTTACCTTTTAAAGCTTGTGTTAATTCATCATATTTTTTTGCTTTGATGTAATAGTTTAAAAAAGGTTCTACCCACTTCGCATATGTATTTTTAGTACCCCAATTCACAACGCTGTTATAGTTCATATTAGTTAGTTTTGCAAACTCTTTTTTAGTTAATCCTGCTTGTTTTAGAAGTTTTTCAAATTCGCCCACTTCCATTTTTAACCTTTCTATATAAAATAATTATTTATTATAATTAAATAATCTTTTATTAACTTTAAATAATAAAAAGTGTATTAATTAAGTTATAATTAATAATATTTAATGTAAAATTTCATAAATAATTAATTTGAAGCAATACAAAAGGATAAAAATGGAAAATGTAAGTTATTGTAGAATGAGTTGTTTAGATGGCAAGATAAATGGGCTTAAATACTTTTTAGATGTGTTTTTGAGTGATTTAGATAATAAAGGCGATGTTAAGTCTTGTGTAATGTTTGATAATGAGGCAAGTATTTGCGATATAAAAGATATGATTATGGCAATGCTTGATAATATAAAAGATATTACAATCGAGCAAGATAATTGTCTTTATAATGTAAGTCAGCGTGAAAGCACTTATAAAGGTATTGTAAAAGATGAGCTAGGCAAAGAGTTTAGTTTTGAAGAGCTTGAGAAAATACACCAAACGCAAGAAGAAAAAATATTAAGAGAAATGTTGGAAGAAGATAAAAATAAAAGGTGTGTGAGTTAAACTCATACATCTTATGATGCAGATAATATCTACACTACTACACTATAAACAAGCTTTAAAATATCCAAAAAACTACATTGTATTAAGCAATATTTAAGAAAATGTTATACGATAAGAATACGATAAAAAGGGCATTTTGCTGATGAGCTAACTATTAATTAGGTCATCTTTTAACCTTTAAATATAAAAGGGTGTAAGTTAAATACTTCCTTATCAACATTAAACCCCTAAGTTTAATCTAGGTGTTAAAAAAACTGTATAGCTTTGTCAAGGTATTTAAAATTAAATAGCTTTCTTTTAAAGGCATATAAAATAAAATGAGTTATAATAACTAAAAGTGGTTGAAGGGGGTATATCTAAATTTGGAGACACTTATCAAAACCCACAAAATAAGCAGTCTTACAAGTGTTACCGCTTGCCAAAAAGAGAAGTGCTAATTTTAGTTAGTGGATATAGTGCAAATCCTAGAAAGTCTTTAGCCTTTAATGATGAAAGAGAAAGAGATTTTATTTTTAAAGGCTATGTAATACCTTACAAAATAGATAAATAAAAAGATTTAATTATTATCTTAGGTATTTAGAAAGAAAACCTACCAAACTTTTAAAAATTACTTTTAAGCTTTAGAAAAAAACACATTTAAGTTTCAAACCAAAAATGCTTAAAAAAGCAAGAAAACTTAAACCAAAAATCCGTGAAACATTATATTTAAGCTAAATAAACTTAAAATACTTCAAAAAGACTTAAAAGATATTTTGTTAGAATATTGCAAAATAAGGCTTTGGTGCTTATATAAATATAAAAAAGTTTGAAAAGTGTAATTTTCAAAAACTATTTAAGTTTTATAAGAAATAAAGATTAATATGGTTGCATAAAAAAGGTAACTTACAAAAGGTAACTATTATAAAAATATTGTAATTATAGATGTTTATTTTTAGTTATATATTTCAAGTCCTTTTATCCGCACCACTATTTTAAAATTCTTTTAAGCATTTAAAGTTTTACAATTCATCTTAATCGTATTTATAACAATAAGTTAAATTTATAATATTATAAAATAGGAAGATGTCATGATAAATACATATCAAGTTAAAATTATCGAAAATTTTTGCAAGGATAAATTTAAAAAAGATACAAGAACAAAAGATTTTTTTCATACCTTTTTGGCTCAAAATTTAGAAATTTATACCAATATAGAAGATCAAAAGTATGCCAAAGATACAATATTAATATATAAAATTTTTGATATATGTATTATATGTATAAAAGATGGAGTCTCTGTAAGTCAAGAGTATTGTCAATTTAAAAAAGGTGTGATAGATCATATAGTTGTATATACTGATGAAAACATGAATGATGGTAAAATATCGCAACTATTAAGAGGTAGTTCTACATTAAAAATAGATAAATCAAATTGTTATGATAATCCAGATATTAAAGTTGTGTTTTCAGAAAAAGACTTTTTGTTTCAGGCTAGATTTAATAATTGTGAAAGTAAATTTAACGATACAATGACTATGTTTGCGCTTTCTTTGGCTTATCGTGAGAAAATGGAGTATTATTTGAATTTAACTTCAAGCATTATAGATAAAGAAAATTATCATGATGTTATTGATATTAAAAAAGATTTTTATGTTTTTAATCTAAAGTATTTTTTTAGTAATCCAGTGCACTATAACTACCAACAAAAACATGCAATATGGAAAATTATATTTCAATATTACAATATTTTAGAGCAACATCAAGAACTTAAAATCCAGATAGAAAATCTTGTTGATATTTTACATATTGAACAAAATCAAGAAGAAGATAAAAAGGAAAAAATAAAAGAGAATAAAAGAAAAAAAATCGAAATGATTTTTTTGATTATCGGTGGTTTTGTTACTTTAGCTTCGTTAGTTAGTGCATACAAAGACGCTATGGAATTACTTGGTTAAAGTTATAGTATCACTTGTTTTGTGTTTTACTAAAATTTAACTCTCTATCCCAATTTAATAAAACTTTAAGCTTTTACTGCTATAATTTCATTTCCTTTTCAAATAAAAGGGACTTAAAAAACTTAAGATTTTTATCTTAATTTTTTATATTTGTTCTTTAAATTATTAATATTGTTAATCAAATCTTATAGTCAATCTTTGAAATCTAAATAAGTGATCGATTGAGCCAGAGATTTACCTTAATAATGTAAATCTATCAATTAAT
>NZ_JAKMRA010000014.1:0-18404 GCF_025771865.1 Campylobacter sp. IFREMER_LSEM_CL2090 | reverse complement strand
TTGGATTTTTTGAAGTGGAGAAAGGTAATAAGATATGATGAAGTAAAGTAAGGCAATACTTAATATACTTGTGAAAATTACAATTATAGCTTGAACATGGGCAATTTTTTCACTTGAATGGTTTATGGTATCAACATAGGCAATATTACATACTGTATAATCATTTGTTGTATTGCACAAACCAAGTCTTTCATTACCTTCTTTACTAGTGTAAAAAAATGGTTCCCCGTTGTTTGATTTTGCAAATGCATTGGCTACTATTGTAATATTTGGATGATTTGAATTATAATTTTCATTTGTAGATGCAAATGCAAAGTGATTTTTGTCATATACAAATGAATCTCCTGGCATTTTTTTCAAATTTTCTATTAAGTCTTTAACTAAGACATCAATGGCTAAAATACCAATAAATTTCCCATCTTTCAATAAAGGTAGAGCATAAGTGAAACAAGGCAATCCTGTAGTAGCATCTATATAAGAGTCGGTTATAAACAAAGTGTTTTTCTTTTTTGCTTCTATATAATATTCTCTTGTTGTTGCATCGTAACCATCAGCTTTGCCATAAAAACCGTAATCAAGATTTTTGCTATCGCTGTCTGTATCGCTTACAACTAACTCTCCATTTGGTTGAGCAATATATACAGCTAGATAATTTCCTGCATCTCTAAATGCTTTTAGTTGAACACCAACATTTTTAGCTAATGCATCTTGAGAATTAAGGTTTGAATATGGGTGTCTAAGAATGGTTTCTGAGAGTTCTATTAAAGATTTAGATGTGTTTTGTCTAAAATCTTCTACAAGATTGCTGGTAAAAATTAAACGATTTTTTTCTGAATTAACAACCTCATTAAAAAGAGATTGTTTAACAAAAATAAATGT
The DNA here is from genome assembly GCF_025771865.1 of Campylobacter sp. IFREMER_LSEM_CL2090. Lineage (NCBI taxonomy): Bacteria > Pseudomonadati > Campylobacterota > Epsilonproteobacteria > Campylobacterales > Campylobacteraceae > Campylobacter > Campylobacter sp. IFREMER_LSEM_CL2090. The sequence continues at coordinate 17,525 of NZ_JAKMRA010000014.1, read as the reverse complement.
TACAATTCCTAAAATCAATAAACAACAAATAGCAATAGCGTTTGCTATTAGTGAAACTTTAAGTTTAATACTTTTCATCAAATAACCTTTCAGTAATTTTTAAAAGTAGAAATTATATTAAAAAAATAATAAATATTTTTTAAATTTAAAAATATTTTTTGAGTAGATTGAATATATTTTCACATGCTTGCGAAAGGATTAAATAAGTCTCATCAAAGTTCCCACTATACCAAGGATCAGGCACTTCGTCATATCCTAATTCTAAGGCAAAAGAAGTGATTTTATGAATTTTATGTTTTGCATTTGGAAAATTTTTAACTATATCATTATAATTAGAATTATCCATTACGATAATTAAATCATTATCCTCGCACATTTTTAAATTTAGTTTTTTACTACAAAATGGCTTAGAATTTATATTTTTGTTATCTAATAAAGCTTTAGTTTTATAATGCATATCCTCCCCATCGTGGTAACCTGAAGTACCTGCACTAGAAATAATAAATTCATTATTTAAATTTGCTTTTGATATAAGATCCTTCATAATAAATTCGGCCATGGGAGAACGACAAATATTACCTAAACAAACAAAAATAATTTTAGTCATATTTTTCCTTTTATTTTTGTGTAGTTTTTTCAAAATTATAGCAGTATTTCAAAATATTTTTAAAGATTAATTAAAACTAAGATATAATTTTTCATTAATGGGGAGCTTTTGCTGAGAGGAAGTATAACTTCGACCCTTGAGAAGTTTGGTAATGCAAACTTTGAATTCTTGCAAAAACTTTCCTTTTTTATAAAAAAAGGATAAAAATGATACAAGCAAAAACAAAAACTAAAATTCCTATCTTAACTATAGCAGGAAGTGATTGTAGTGGTGGAGCTGGCATACAAGCTGATTTAAAAACTTTTAGTGCTCATAATTTATTTGGTATGAGTGTAGTTTTAAGCGTTGTGGCTGAAAATACTGCAAGAGTGATTTCTTGTTTTGATATACCCACTAAGATAATAGATGAGCAAATGCTAGCAGTTTATGAAGACATAGAGCCAGCTGCTGTGAAAATTGGAATGTTAGGTTCAAAGGAAATCATAATTTGTGTAAAAGAAAATTTATTGCGTTTTAAAGCTAAAAATGTAGTGATTGATCCTGTGATGTTTGCAAAAAATGGCTATGCTTTAATGCCTTTAGAAAATTGTCAGTTTTTTAAAGATGAAATTTTATCTTTAGCTGATGTACTTACTCCAAATATTCCCGAGGCTGAGTTTTTGTGTGATTTTAAAATACTTAATGAGGAGGATATGAAAAAAGCCGCTATAAAACTTCACAAAGAAGGTGCAAAAAGTGTTTTGATTAAAGGTGGACATAGTAAATATAATACCAATGATGTTTTTTATGATGGAAAGGAATTTAGTATTTTTAAAGCAGAAAAAATTAATACAAAAAATACACACGGCACAGGTTGTACATTAAGTTCAGCTATAGCTAGTAATCTTGCCTTAGGTAAAGAAAAACATGAAGCTATAAAACTTGCTAAAGATTATGTGTATGGAGCTATATTAAATTCTTTAGCACTTGGAAAAGGTTGTGGTCCGACTAATCATTTTTTTCAATATGACAAGGAGTAAAAATGATTATTAAAGCAGTAAGAGAAAAAAATCCTTTGATTCATCATATTACTAATTATGTTACAGCTAATGATTGTGCAAATGTAACTATAGCAATGGGAGCAAGTGCTGCTATGGCTGATTTTTATGAAGAGCAAGCTGATTTTGCTAGAATAAGTTCAGCCTTAGTATTAAACACAGGTACGATTAATCAACTTATAGCAAATTCTATGTTAAAAGCAACTAAAGAATATACTTTATTAAATAAACCTATAATTTTTGATCCTGTTGCTTTGGGTGTGAGTAAGGTAAGAGATGGGATTAATTTTGAATTACTTAATCTAAAAGGCATTAGTATTGTTAAAGCAAATGCATCTGAAATGGCTAGTGTTATAGGTTTAGATGGTAAAGCAAGAGGGGTTGATAGTACTTTTGTAATCGATAATGAGTTTTTAGAAAAAGCTAAAGAATACTCTTATAAAACCAAGCGTGTTTTAGCTATAACTGGAAAAATTGATTATATTATAAATCAAGAGCATATTGCTAAAATTTATAATGGCTCAATCATGGCTACTAAGATAACTGGAGCAGGTTGTATGTGTGCTTCTTTGTGTGGAGTTTTTGCAGGAGTGTTAGAAGATAAATTTCAGGCTAGTTTATATGCTTTGCTTAGTTTTGGCATAGCTAGCGAAATCGCTCAAGAGCTTTCTAGTGGAAGTGGTAATTTTAGAGTGAATTTAATCGATGCTTTAAGTAATTTAAATGATGAAGAAATTAAAAAAAGAGCCAAATATGAAATCATTTAAAATTTATCTTGTCGCAAGCAAGGGTGAAAAAAGCGAAAGCGAGTTTTTAAATATTTTAGAAGCTTCTTTGAAAGCTAAGATTGATATTTTACAACTTAGAGAGAAAAATCTTAGTACTTTAGAATTTTATAATCTTGCTTTAAAAGTTAAAGCTTTGTGTGAAAAATACAACACGCCTTTTGTGATAAATGATAGAATCGATATAGCCATGGCTGTGAATGCAAATGGAGTGCATATAGGACAAAAGGATATGCCTTTAAAAAAAGCAAGGGAACTTTTAGGCGAAGAAAAAATCATAGGGCTTACGATCAATCATAAAAATGATCTTATTAATACTCAAGGTGCTACTTATCTTGGAGTGGGGGCTGTTTTTGCTACGCTTAGCAAGCAAGATTGTGTTGTGCTTGGCATAGATGGATTAAAAGAAATTGCTAGTTTAGCTTCTTTACCTATTGTGGCTATAGGTGGGATAGATGAAGTTAATTTAAATTTGCTTAAAGATTGTAATATACAAGGTATAGCTGTGGTTAGAGCGATAATGCAAGCAAATGATCCTTATATAGCAACTTTAAATTTAAGATCAAATTTTGATAAAACTTTTATAGGAAAATAATGATTTATTTTATAGGGGATAAAGAATTTGATGGTGTTAAGACTATAAGATTAAATGAAATTAAATTTCTTGATTTTGAAGTTAATTTAAAGGAATTTGATTGTTTAATCATTAGCTCCAAGAATGCATTAAAAGCATTAATGTCAAGTAAAAACAAAATTGATTTTGATATTAAACTTTATGCTGTGGGAGAAAAAAGTGCTGATTTTGCAAAAGAGCTTGGCTTTAAAAATGTCAAATATCCTAGCAAGGCTTATGGTAAAAATTTAGCTAGTGAGTTTTTATTTGAGTTTAAAAATAAAAAATGTCTTTATTTAAGAGCGAAGAAAATTAGTTCAGGTCTTGATGAGTATTTGCTGAAAGAAAATATCCTTTTAAAACAATTAATCGTTTATGAAAATATAGCCATAGAGCCTAAAAAAGATGAGTTAAAAATACATCATCCAAGTGTTTTTATCTTTAGCGCTCCTTCAAGCATGGAGCAATTTTTGAAATTTTTTGCATTAGAAAAAGAAGATAAAGTTGTAGTTATAGGTCAAAGTACAGCTTTAAAACTTCGTAATTTTAAAAATTTATATATATGTAAAGAACAAGATCTAAACTCTTGTTTAAAATTAGCTAAGAGTTTAGATTTTTAAAAGTTTTATATAATAAAAATGAAGCAATAAAAATCATACAAATATCACCTACTAAAGTGGCTAGCCAAACTCCATTTACTCCTAAAAATTGCGTTAGTATAAATAAAGATAAGAATGGGAAAATAAGACTTTGGGAAATAGAAATTCCTAAAGAAAGTAAGGGTTTATCAAGCGCTGTGAAAAATGAAGCGCAGAGTTTTCCAAACCAAGAAAATAAAAAAGAAAAAGAAAAAAATATCAAAGCATTTTGTGCTATATGAATAAAATCTTGGTTGTCATCTTTGTTGAAAACACTTACTATAAGGTTATTGAAAAAATAAACAAATAAAAACACTATTGTGCTTACACCCCAAGAAGCAAAAAACATTCTTTTAAAAATAGCTTGAATTCTTGCAATATTTTTGTGTCCATAATTATAACTTAATGCAGGTTGCATAGCATCACACATGGCCAAAACTAGCATGAAAACAAAAGTACTAAGATATAAAATCACAGAAAATGCTGCAACAGCTGTACTTCCAGAAAGTTTAAGCAAAAAAGCATTAGCTAAGATGGTATAAAAAGAGCTAGAAATATTAGAAAAAAATTCAGATGAGCCATTATAAAGTATATTTTTTAGTATTTGCAGCTTGATTATTGGTTTTTTAAATTTTAAAGTTAAATCTTTAAAAACAAAAGGTAATATCCCTAAAACGCTTCCTAAAAACATCCCTATACAAGTTGCTAAAGCTGCCGAATAAAGCCCCCAATCAAAAACCACTATAAAAAGCCAGTCAAGAAAAATATTACTCAAAGCAGTAATGATATTAACTATCATGCTATAAAAAGTTTTTCCACAAATCCTAAGATAATTATCCATAGCAAAAGCTAGCATAATAAAGGGAGCAAAAGTGGCAAAAATTTGCATATATTCAGTAGATAAACTTTGAATATTCTCATTAGCTCCCATAAAAACACTTAATGTTTTTGCTAGAAAAAATCCTAAAATTCCCATTAAACAAGAAATTGCAAAAATAATAACTATACAAAAAGAAAAAATAGCTCTTGCTTTTTCAACTTTTCCTTTACCTAGATTAATTGCTATTTGCACTGATGAGCCTATGGCTATCATATCAGCTAGAGCAAAACTTATCATGATAAAAGGCATCATTAAATTCATAGCAGCAAGTGCATTTGAACCTAAATATCTTCCAACAAAAATTCCATCAATAATCACATAAAGATAAATAAAAGCCATGCTAGCCATGTTTGGCAAAGCACATTTTATAAATAGTTTGGTAGGATTTAATGTAGTGTAAAAATTATGTATTGACATAGCTTTCCTTATTAAAAATTATTTTATTTAAAATTTTATAGATAAAATAAATTTAATAAAGAGATTCTATACCTTCTATAATATCTTTAAAATATGGATCAACAATGATAATGAAAAAATCTTTGAAAAACATTTATATCACCCAAATTTTAAAAATATAATAAATATTTGGCATTATATTTAAGCTGTAATTATAAATTTCTTAATGTAAATTTTAATTTTTTTTAGACGATTTTTATAAACCCACAAAAAAAGGAGCAAGGATGCAAATAAATTCGTATTCACGCGTGGCAGTAGAGTCGCAAGTTAGCAATAGGAAGGCTAATTTGAATACAAAACTTGAAGATGCCAATACCAAAAGTGCTAATAGCACAAAAGATATAGATGAGGATAAGCTTAGTAAGCTTGCTAGTATGGGAGGAAAAGGCATAACCGAGCTTTATGCTATGAATTTTATGCAGCAAGTATTTAGCATGAGTTCATCCAATAGTCTATCTCAGGCAGGGATTTTTCAAGGAGCTCAATCTAAGGATTCTTTAACAGCTATTTTATCAAATGTAGATTTTAAAGCTATAGGATATGAAGGTAAAGATATACTTAGTTTAAATGCTGATGAAGCAAAAGAGCTTATTGGGGAAGATGGATATTTTGGTGTAGCAAAAACATCTCAAAGATTGGCTGATTTTGTTATTAATGGGGCTGGTGAAGACATGGAAAAACTTCAAAAAGGTTTAGAGGGTCTAAAAGCAGGATTTGCACAAGCGGAAAAAATGTGGGGTGGCAAACTTCCTGATATCAGCTATGAGACAATTGATAAAGCTATTGAAACAGTAACTCAAAAAATTAATGAAATGGGTGGAAATTCTTTAGATATCAATGCATAAATTTATATCCCTAGTGCATAAACTAGGGATTTAGTCTATTTTTAAAACACTTAAAAATGCTTCTTGAGGTAAATGTACCTTACCAATAGCTTTCATTCTTTTTTTACCTTCTTTTTGTTTTTCAAGAAGTTTTCTTTTTCTAGTAATATCCCCACCATAACATTTTGCGGTTACATTTTTACCCATGGATTTTACATTTTCTCTTGCAATAATTTTATTTCCTATGCTTGCTTGGATAGCAACTTCAAAAAGCTGTCTTGGGACGATTTCTTTCATCGCTTTTACAAGCTCTCTGCCCTTGCTTAGTGCTTTTTCATTTGGCACTATGATGCTTAGTGCATCGACATTTTCACCAGCTACTTTAATATCAAGTTTTACAAGATCTCCCACTCTAAATTCAATAGGCTCATAATCAAAACTAGCATAGCCTTTGGTAAGTGATTTAAGTTTATCGTAAAAGTCCATAACGATTTCGTTTAAAGGTATATCATACTCAAGTAAGACACGCTCAGGAGTGATGTAATCCATCTTAACTTGCATACCGCGTTTGCGATTTAAAAGAGTGATTAAATTCCCTAGGTATTCGCTTGGAGTTATGATAGTTGCTTTTACATAAGGTTCTTTTATATGATCGATTTTATTTACCGGAGGTAGTTCGCTTGGATTTTGAATTTTTAAAACTTCTCCATCGGTTTGATAAATTTTATAAGTAACAGTTGGAGCAGTAGCAATTAAATCAAGGTTAAACTCACGCTCAAGTCTTTCTTTAATAACCTCCATATGCAAAAGACCTAAAAAACCAACTCTAAAGCCAAATCCTAAAGCTAATGAAGTTTCAGGTTCATAGGTAATAGAACTATCATTAAGTTTTAATTTATCTAAAGCATCTCTTAAATCTTCAAATTTATCCGTTTCTATAGGATATAATCCTGCAAAAACAAAAGCTTTGGCTTTTTCAAAACCACCAATGGCTTCTTTTGCTTTATTTTTAGTTAGTGTTATGGTGTCACCTACTTGAACATCGGCGACATTTTTAAGTCCAAGCACGATAACACCCACTTCACCTGATTCTAATTTTTTAGTTTTTATAGGGCTTAATGGATGAGGATAGAAAAGATCTTGCACGAGATGTTTTTTATCTGTACTCATAACTAAAACTTCATCATTTTTGGCAATATTTCCCTCATAAATTCTAACTAAAGCCAAAGCTCCAAGATAATTATCAAACCAAGAATCATAAATTAAAGCTTTAGTAGGTGCTTCATCATCAGTTTTTGGCGCAGGAATTTTTGTGATGATAGTTTCTATGAGTTCTTTTATACCTACACCTGTTTTTGCGCTAACACAAATTGCATTAGAGCAATCAATTCCTATAATATGCTCTATTTCGTGTTTAACCTTTTCAATATCAGCCGAAGGAAGATCAATTTTATTAATCACTGGTATGATTTCAAGATCATTTTCTAAGGCTATATAAACATTGGCTATAGTTTGAGCCTCTACTCCTTGAGAAGCATCAACAACAAGTAAAGCCCCTTCGCAACTTGCCAAAGAACGACTTACTTCATAGGAAAAATCAACATGGCCCGGAGTGTCTATTAAATTTAATACATATTCTTCATTGTTGAATTTATAATTTAAACGCACAGATTGAGCTTTTATAGTTATCCCACGCTCTTTTTCTATATCCATAGTATCCATTACTTGGGCGCTCATTTGTCTATCGCTAATTGCTCCGCATTCGCTGATAATTCTATCAGCTAATGTGCTTTTGCCATGATCAATATGAGCTATAATAGAGAAATTTCTAATATTTTTCATCAAAAAACCTTAAGATTGTCTCATTTTTCTTTTTGCTAGGCCTATTTGCTCATAAGCATCAATTTCTTTTTTCAAAGCTTTATATCTTTTTTTTAGCTCATTGTTTAAAAATGAAATGTTTTTAGGAGTAGCATTAGCATTGGCTGAAATAGCACTAATGAAATCAAGTTTTCTTTTAGTGGCGCTGTCTTTTGGATTAGATCCTAGTTTTTGTGAATTTAAAAATTGCAAAATTAAAGCTTGAATTTCTTGAGAGTTGCTTGCATTATTTGCTTTAGATATAAAATCTTCTATATTACTTATTTTTGGAGTTTTAGCTGGATTTGATTTGCTTGGTTGTTTTTCTTTGTGCATGAAAAATAATACCAAAAGAATTCCAAGTATGATAATTATCACTAAAGCTATAACTAAAAAAATAAAAAGAGAATTATTCATTTAAAACTTTCCTATAATTTTGTTGCATAAGATCTTTTAAAATAACTTGCTAAGCTTAATGCTACCATAAATAAAAATCCCCAATACACATAATCAGGAATTTTCACAGAATCTCCTGCTGCATAAGAATGCATACCAGTTAAAAAGTAATTTACACCAAAATAAGTCATGATAATTACCCAATATGCAAACATGGAGCAAACTGCAAAAATGTATTGATTTGCCCATTTTGATACCATTCTAATGTGCAAAATAGCTGCATAAACTAAAATACTAATTAAAGCCCAAGTTTCTTTAGAGTCCCAACTCCAATATCTCCCCCAGCTTTCATTTGCCCATATAGCACCTAAGAAATTTCCAACTGTAAGTAAGCAAAGTCCTAAAATCATAGCCATTTCGTTGATTCTTGTTGCTTCTGTAATATTTCTTAAAATGTTTTCATTATGTTTGCCATTAATTTTTAGCATACATAATAAAATAAGTACAAATATACCTAATAATGCACATAATCCTAAAAATCCATAGCTAGCAGTAATAACCGAAACATGTATTGTTAGCCAATAAGATTGCAACACAGGAACTAAATTGGTAATTTGCGGATCCATTTGGCTAAGATGAGCTACACCTAAAGTAACTCCTGCTAAAATAGAGGTTAAAGAAAGTGCAATAGGACTTTTTCTCGAAAAGAAAATTCCAGATAATGATAAAGCCCAAGCTATATAAACCATGCTCTCATATGCATTACTCCATGGAGCGCGACCTGCTATATACCAACGCAAAGCCAAACCTAGAGTATGGATGAAAAATGCCACAATGTTAAACACATAAACACATTTAAATATAAAATCAATGCGAATTTTTGGCAGAAGCATTTTAACAAAAACTATAATCAAAAGTAAAAATCCAGCGCATAAATAAAGCGGAGCAAGATTTACAAAAATTTGACTTTTGTTGAAAAAGATTTCTGTATTAATTTTTTTAGCACTTGGCATAACTTCATGGCCGTATTTTTCTTGGTAATTTTTGATAATATTTAAATTTTTAGTTGCTTCATCCCAGTTGTTATGTGCAATAGAATTACTAACTGCATTGAAATAATTTTCTAAAATGCTTCTTACTTCTTTACCTTCTTCGCCTTTTAATCCTATATATGCTTCGCGTGGTGCCACCCATTGATTATTGGTGCTATTTTGCAGTGGAATAAATTTAAAAATATCTCCTGAAAAAATTAAATTTACAATATTTACTCTTTCATCAAGCTTGATTATTTCTTTATCAAAAACACTTCTACGATTTGGATTTTTTCTATTAGCATTTTCTACATATTTTTGTAGTTTATAAGCATCTGTAGTGAAAAAATCTTTAAAACTAGTATAAGCTCTAGGTTCAATACCTAAAATTTTAGAAATTTCTTCATTAACCAAGCGACTTGTTGGCATAAATATAATATTTTTATCATACCATGCACTGCCATCAAAAATCATTGATATGATAGTTGCTTCGGCGCTTTGGCCTTGAAAGGTTGTGTTTTTGTATATTTTTTCTAAAACTTCCATAGCTAAAGTATTAAAAGGAACCATTCTACCATCAGGTTTTTGCACTACTAAAGAAGCAAGTTCTTTAGCATGTGTTTCATCTACCTTGATGGGTTCATTTGCATAAGTATTTTGGCTTGCAAAAAAAACTAATATAAATGTCAATATCGCACTTGTTTTTTTCAAGGTGTCTTGATTGATTAATTTAGCTAAAGTCCTAAATCTTGAATGAGGATTTAAAATATTTAAAAACATTCCTAATGTAAGTAAAAAATATCCAATATATGTAGGAATTTTACCCGGATCTTTATTAACTGAAAGTATGGTGCCAAGCTCATCTTGATCATAAGAACTTTGGTAAAATCTATAACCTTGATAATCTAAAACATTATTCATAAAAATCTTATATTCTAATTTTTGTTCGGCATTATCAATTTCCACATAACTTGCATAAGACATAGGCGACATCGAACCAGGATAGCGTTCTAGTTCAAAGTCTTTTAAGTACATTTCAAATGGCATTTCTATTCCTTTAGGACCCCATCTTAAAAAGAAAGGTTGACCTGCTACATCAATACGGATAGGCGAGTTGTATTCTACTAGGAAAACTTCTTTAGATTCTCCTTTATAGCTTAATTTTAATTTTAAAGCATTAATAGCATTTTCTGAAAGTTGAGTTGGCATATATTTAGTGCTTTGTGCAAAGTCTTTGAAATTATTTAATAAAGAATTATTCCAGTATTTTGCCTCACCAAATAAAGAAATCAAAGCATTGCGTCCTAGCTCTATCCAACTATTTTTAAACCAAGTAAAAAAGCTTTTATCTTGAGCTTGATTAATACCTTCTAAGGTTTTTTTACCATGTAAAGAAGCAAATTTTACCACTAAATTAATATCATTAAAAGAATATAATCTTAAATCTTTAGCTTGTGCTTTTTGATTTGCTTTTAAAATGTTTTCTTTGCCATCACTCATTGACATGTATTTTAAATCAAAATCAGCACTAAGCTTTAGATCTTTATCAATTTTTATATAAGGACTTGGAGCAGAGTCGTTTAAAAATGCTATATTGACACCATTGATATTTTTTATATCCCCTGCTTGAAAAAGCAATTCTTTAGATTCGTTATTTTGTGAAAGCATTAAAGATAAAAGAGGAGCAGAGTTGTTATCATCGATATAAATTTCTTTTGCATCTAAAATCAAATTTTCATATGAAATTTGAGCCTTTTCATCGGGTAGTATTAAATCAAATGAAAAATCATTTACAAAAGGTAAAGTGGCAATATATTCAGATTTTGCAGCACTATATACTTTATCATCTTTTAAGGTTGCTATGTAGATATAACTTTTTGAGGTTTCAATGATATTATTTTTTTCGTTTTCTCTAATGTGTAAATTTCCTTCAAATCCCATATATCTAGTCATAGCCGAGCCTAGTAATATAAATAAAAATGAGATATGAAAGATTAAAAGCGGTATTTTTCTTTTGTTAAACATTTTATATTTAAAAAGAGCTGTTAAAAGATTGATTCCTAATATGAGCTGTATAAAGCCAAACCAAGATGTTCCATATATCATGGCCCATGCTGTTGGAGTATTGTAAGCACTTTCTATAAAAGTGGCTAGAGCGCAAAATAGGGCAAAAATTAAAAATAAAAAAATAGAAATTTTTATATCCCCAAAAGCTAAAAGTTGTCTTCTCATGATTTAAGCTCCAAGGTATTTTTTTCTAATCTCATCATTACCGATAAGATCTTTTGCAGGTGCATGCATAGCGATTTTACCATTTTCTAGAACATAAGCATAATCGCTGATTTTTAAAGCTGAAAATGCATTTTGTTCCACTAATAAAATAGTAATACCTTCTTCTTTTAATTTGACTATAATATCAAAAACCTCTCCAACTATTTTTGGAGCAAGCCCTAGCGAAGGTTCATCTAGCATTAAAAGTTTTGGCTCACTCATAAGAGCTCTTGAAATAGCTAGCATTTGAGCTTCTCCACCGCTTAGAGTTCCCGCTAATGCATTTTTTTTATCTTTTAATCTTGGGAAAAGTCTATACATTTGATTTTTCAAATGTTCGTAGTTTTCTGCATTATTAAAAGCACCAATTTTTAAATTTTCTTCTATAGTGAGATTTATAAAAACTCTTCTTCCTTCAGGTACCAATGCTATACCTTTTTGTACTAAAGTATGAGGTAAATGTCTTTGAGTGTCATAACCTAAAAAACTTACTTCACCAGTTTTTTTAACACAATTTAGCATTGCATTAAGTGTTGATGTTTTTCCTGCACCATTTGAGCCTATCAAGCTAACTATACTTCCTGTTTTTATGGTAAAATCTATACCTTTAACAGCTTCTATTAAGCCATAATAAACATGTAAATCTTTAACTACTAGCATTAAAATCTCCCAAATATGCACTAATTACTTCAGGATTTTGAACAGCATCACTTGGCTTTCCTTCAAAAATAGTCTTACCATAATCAAGCACCATAACCCTATCACAAAGCTTATTTACAAATTTCATATCATGCTCAATAAGCAAAACACTGATTTTTTTATTATTTCTTATATCAAAAATCAATTCAGCCAAATCATCGCTTTCTGTTGAATTCATACCTGCTGCTGGTTCATCTAGCAATAAAAGTTTAGGATTTGTTGCTAAAGCTCTTGCTATTTCAACTTTTCTTTGTTGTCCATAACTTAAACTAGTGGCCCTTTCATCAGCCAAATGAGCAATATTGAGTTGTTCTAAAATTTCATAAGCTGCTTTTTTTGCATTTTTTTCTGCTTTGGAGAATCTTCCCAAATGCAAAAAAGCTTCAAAAATATTATATTTAATACTCTTATCAAAACCAATTAATACATTTTCTAAAACACTCATGCTAGAAAAAAGTCTAATATTTTGAAAAGTTCTTGCTACGCCTAGATGAACTATTTTGTGCGGCTTTAAATGGTCAATCTTTTTTCCTAGAAAAAATACTTCTCCACTGCTTGGTTTATAATTTCCTGTAATAATATTAAATAGTGTCGTTTTTCCTGCACCATTTGGACCTATAAGTCCAAAAATTTCGCTTTCTTTTATAGTAAAAGAAGTATTTGCTATAGCACTAACTCCACCAAAATTTTTATGGATTTTTTTAAGCTCTAAAATCATTTTTTATTCCTTTTAGAAAACTTAAATAAAATATCTGTTAATTCTTTATCGCCCATTATTCCTCTTCTTGCAAAAAGCATTACTAAAATCAATATAACAGAAAACACAACCATTCTAAGACCAGGCATGGCAGGAGTTTCATAACCAAAAATATTCATACTCTCATCTAAAAATCTTAAATACTCACTTCCGCCTATTACTAAAATAGCTCCTATGATAGCACCAGTAGTTGAACCTAAGCCGCCTAAAACAATGATGATTAAAAGCTGAAAAGTAAATAAAAAGTCAAATTGTTCAGGTGAAACTGAAGCTAGTGCGCAAGCTAATAAGCCTCCTCCAACACCTTCTAAAAATGCTGAAGTGCTAAAAGCTAAGGTTTTAATATTAAAAGTGTTAATACCCATTGCTAATGCTGCATCTTCATCATCTCTTACAGCTTTCATGGCTCTACCAAATTTTGAACTAACAATATTTAAGATGATAATAACAGAAAATATAGCAATCCCACCACTCCAGTATAAGGTAGTATGTTTAGGAATATCGTTTAAGCCCAAAGAGCCATTTGTAACAGAAGCAAAGTTAATTGCCATAAGCTTGATAATAATTCCAAAGCCTAGTGTTACAATAGCTAAATAATCTCCTCTAACTCTAAATACTGCAAAGGCTAAAACTAAAGATAAAAGCATAGCACAAACCCCAGCAGCAAGTAAAGCTACAATAAAGCTTGGCGAATGAATCATCAAAATAAAACTACTTGGATCCTCTAAAGAAAACTGATCGATTTTGCTTTCACTTGTAAGTAAAACTAAGGCCGCAACATAAGCTCCTATAGCTACAAATCCATTTGGCTCTAATGAAAATTGTCCTGTAACTCCATTGATAAGATTATAACTTACCGCTAAGATTACAAAAATAGCAATATTGCTTAAAATTCCTATTTTATAATCGTTAAAAAAATAAGGAGATATAAAAAGAAAAGCAAGCGCTATAATAAAGAAACTTAAATGTGTAATTTTTCTTGCAATCATTTTAAAACCTACTTTTTTCAAAATTAATACCCAAAATTCCAGTTGGTTTAAAAAGTAAAATTAATACCAAAAAGATAAATGCAAATGCATCTTTAAAACCAGAAAGATCAGGGAAAATAGCAACAACAACAACCTCTGTAAAACCTATAATCAAACCACCTAAAACTGCTCCGGCAACAGAACCAATACCACCTAAAACAGCAGCGCCAAAGGCCTTAAGTCCTATAAGAGTTCCCATGCTAGGTTCAACAGAAGGATAGCTAACAGCCCAAAAAATACCACCAATAGCAGCTAAAGCTGAACCTAGTGCAAATACAATAGCGATAATACGATTTGCATCAATTCCCATTAAATTTACAGTATGAATATCAAAAGCTAAAGCCCTAATAGCAATGCCATATTTGCTTTTATAAAGTATGAATAAAACCACTAATAATATAAAAAATGTCAAAATAGGCACTAAAATACTATTAACACTAATGCTGATATTATTAAAATTAATCACTGTTTCAAGATAACTTGGCACAGGAAAATACTTTGGTGTTGAGCCAAATAAAACATTAAATACATTTTGTATTAAAAAACTTATACCTATGGCTGTGATGAGTAAAGAAATTCTAGGTGCTTTTCTTAGAGGTTTATAAGCTACCCTATCAATAGCTATACCTAAGGCTGCTGCAAATAACATAGCTAAAGAAAGAGCGCCTAAGAAAGGTACATTCATGCTTGTAACACAAAATAAAGCTGAATATGCACCCACCATCATGATATCACCATGTGCGAAATTAATCAGTCTTAAAACTCCATAAACCATTGTATAGCCTATAGCGATAAGTGCATACATACTGCCTAAACTAAATCCATTTATAATTTGCTGTAAAATTAAAGAACTATCCATTGAACCTCTTAAAATTTTTATTTATGGTAGAATCGAGTCTTTATAAACTTGTTTTTGATTCTCTATTGATTTTATAACAATTGAGCGCGTGGCATTACCTGTTTTGTCTATACTAATCACCCCGCTAACACCTTCAAATTTAGAAGTAGCATGAATGTTGTTGTTGATACATTCACTATTGAAATCATTAACGCATTTTTGCATAGCTTCAAAGATTACAAAATATGCATCTGCACCCATAGCTGTAAAATTTGGAACTTCTTTGCTTTGTTTTTCTTTTTCATAGGCTAATATAAAGTCTTTTGAAAGCTGTGTTGGAGGGTTATTATAATCAAAACTATCTGTAAATAAATATCCTTCTGCTGCATCTTGAGCTAGATTGATAAAAGTTTCATCGGCAACTCCATCTGCTGAACCCATAGGAATATTAACACCCATTGCTTTTGCTTGACGTGCGAACAAGGAAGCCTCAGTATAATATACTGGAAGATAAATAAAATCAGGTTTTAAATTTTTAACTTGAGAAAGTATAGCTTTAAAATCTTTATCGCCTGCTGTAATTCTAAATTTATCTAAAATTTTTCCACCTTGTTTGTTAAATTCTTTTTCAAAGGCCCTAGTTAAACCTAAAGAATAATCTGCACTTTGATCGCTAATTATCACAGCTTTAGTGTAATTTAACTTATTTTTTACATAATTAGCCAAAGATGAGCCTTGAAAGCTATCCATAAAACAAACTCTACTGGCATATAATTTTTTATTTAAAATTTTATCAGCAGTAGCAGCAGGAGCAACCACTGGTATCTTTTTTTCCTCGCCAATTCTTATCACTTGTAAAGTATTAGCTGTTAGCATTTCTCCAATAAGTGCATAAGCTTTATTTTGCGAAATTAATCTTGTGCTAGCATTCGCACTTTCTATTTTATCACCTTTTGTATCTACTACAACAAGATTTACCTTATCACCATTACTTAAAGTATTTTTCATAGAATTTGCAATTTTCACTCCATCTAAAGCACTTTGACCATAAGCTGCAGTAGATCCTGTTAGAGGTAAAACTACGCCAATGTTAATTTCTTTTGCCTGTATGATATTACAAGCTATGATAGACAATATAGCTATACTAATTTTTTTCATAGTTTAACCTTTCAAGGATTAATAATAGTTTTATAAACTTGTTTTTGTTCTTGTATTTCTTTTATAACTACAGAACGACTTGCATTGCCACTAGCATCTATGCTTATAACTCCACCTACGCCTTCAAAATTATTAGTAGAATGAATTTTTTCATTAATGCATTGTGCGTTAAGATTATTAGCACATTCATTCATTGCATTTACCATCACATAATAAGCATCAGCCCCCATAGCAGAAAATGCTGGAAGCTCTTTGGTGCCATGATCTTTTTCATAAGCATTGATGAAATTTTTAGACAAAGTTGTTGGTGGATTGTTATAGTCAAAACTATCGGTAAAGATTACTCCATTTACAGCATCACCCCCAAGTTCAATAAATGTTTTATTATTTACCCCATCACCTGCACTTAAAAGTTTATTAAAACCAACTGCTTTTGCTTGTCTTGCTATTAAAGCTGCTTCTGGATGGTAAATTGGCATATAAACAAAGTCAGGATTGATACTTTTAAGTTGTGAAACAATAGCTTTAAAGTCTTTATCGCCCGATGAGATGGTTAATTTTTTAAGTATTTTCCCGCCATTTTGTTTAAATTCTTTTTCAAAGGCTCTTGCTAAGCCTAGTGAATACACATTGCTTTGATCAACTATTACAACTACAGTTTTTAAATTTAAATCTTTGTATGCATAGTTTGCAAATTTATCTCCTTGGAAGCTATCCATAAAACAAACTCTACTAGCGTAGCTTTTTTTATCCAAAAGTTTATCGCCTGAAGCAACAGGAGCTATTACTGGGATTTTCCTTTCTTCAGCTATAGATAAAACTTGCATAGTATTTGGTGTAACAGCTTCACCTATAAGTCCTAAAACTTTATCTTGAGAGATAAGTCTAGTGGTGGCATTTGCTGCTTCTATTTTATCACCTTTTGTATCTATGGCTATGATTTTAACATTATCTCCATTTTTTAAATTTGGATTTAAGGTATTAGCTAGTTTGATACCTTCATATACATCATTACCATAAGCCGCTAAAGCGCCAGTAAGTGGTAAAATAACTCCTATTTTTACTTCCGCAGCATAAATTGAACTAGCACAAAGCAAGCTAGCTAGCAGTAGATTTTTTCTCATGAAAACTCCTTTTTTTATTTTAAAAATGTATTATGTTTTGTTTTTGGTGTAGGTTCTTCTTCTAAAAGATCTTTTTGATTAAGCTCGATAGAAAAATTTTGCCCCTTTAAGTAAGCTATAATGTGATCCATATCACTTTCACTTAATTTTTTGGCGTATATGCTCATTTGAATGCTATCGCTTGATTGATCTTCAAAATATCCATTAGCATAGTCTTTTAAGGCACCTTTGATTTCTTCTGGACTTAAATCTTTAATAGCTTTTTTGCCATAAGAATTTTTTTCTCCATTTTCTCCGTGACAGGTGTTACATTTGTTTTTAAAATATATTTCTTTAGCTTTTTTTAAATCATAGCTAATATTATCATTAAAAGTATAAGTAAATAAAGACTTTATATTAAAAGCCATTAAAGAATTTATAAATAAAATACTAATTATAAATGAGCGTAACATAATATGCCTTTTTTAAATATAAATAAAGCTCGATTATATCTAAAAAAAATAAACAATTTTATCTCAATCTC
>NZ_JAKMRA010000013.1:0-33483 GCF_025771865.1 Campylobacter sp. IFREMER_LSEM_CL2090 | reverse complement strand
AAAAGTTAAAAAAGGCTTTTTAATGGTATAAAATTTTTCATAAAATTTAGCTCTAAGATCAATGACTAATTCATTTTCTAAAAATTTATCGAGTTCATCAGAGAAACTATCTTTGTAATATTTTTCTATATTAAATTCTTTAATTTTCTCTCCTTGTTTTAATTTGTAATAAGGTATTAAATCTTTTGCTAAAATAGGACCAAAAAGATTAGAAAATATCAAAACATTCTCATCTATGTATTTTCTTGAATTCTCGCTTAAATTTTCATAGTCTAAATGATCAAAAGCAACTCCATTATATCTTTGAATAGCTTTGTTTGTTTCTTTTGTTAAAATATCATGAGTTAATTCTTCTATTTCACTTGCATCTTTTATACCAAAAAATTTTTCAAGTTCAACTTCATTGCATTGTTTTATATGATTTTTATATTTTGTAAGTACTTCAAGTCTTTTACTATATAAATTACTAAAAACAAAAGAGTTTTTATTTATATAACCTTGCGTATTTATTTTATTTTTGCTTTCGCTAGGTGAAAATAAAATTTTCATAATCAATCCTTTATTTTTTTAAAAATTATATAAAATTATTTAAAACACTTGACATTAATTCAAAATTACATTATAATTCAACTTTATTTTTTGCTGGTTTAGCTCAGTTGGTAGAGCAGCTGCCTTGTAAGCAGCAGGTCGGGGGTTCAAGTCCCTTAACCAGCTCCATTGTTGATAGCAGTGTTTGACCAGAAATAAAAAGCATTTTTATCATGGTGAGTTACTCAAGTGGCCAACGAGGGCAGACTGTAAATCTGCTGGCTTTCGCCTTCCGTGGTTCGAATCCACGACTCACCACCATTGCTTTGCGGGAGTAGCTCAGTTGGCTAGAGCATCAGCCTTCCAAGCTGAGGGTCGCGGGTTCGAGTCCCGTTTCCCGCTCCAACCTAATTTTGGTAGAGTGAAACTGGGAGCTGTTTTTAAATTAAGAATTTCTAGCAGTTTCAATTTCCAAAATTTTATAATTTATGTTTTTAATTTTTCTGAGCGCTCGTATGGCTCAGAGGTAGAGCACTCCCTTGGTAAGGGAGAGGTCGCGGGTTCAAGTCCCGCTATGAGCTCCATTGATTTCAAAAGATTATAAAACATAAATTAGTATTTGTTTGTAAATTTTATATGGAGGAAAAAGATGGCTAAAGAAAAATTTTCACGTAATAAGCCTCACGTAAATATTGGTACTATTGGTCATGTTGACCACGGTAAAACTACTTTAACAGCTGCTATCTCTGCTGTTCTTTCAAGAAGAGGTTTGGCTGAGCTTAAAGATTATGATAATATCGACAATGCTCCTGAAGAAAAAGAGCGTGGTATTACTATTGCAACTTCTCACATTGAGTATGAAACAGAAAATCGTCACTATGCTCACGTAGACTGCCCAGGTCACGCTGACTATGTTAAAAATATGATTACTGGTGCTGCTCAAATGGACGGTGCTATTCTTGTTGTTTCTGCTGCAGATGGTCCAATGCCACAAACTAGAGAGCACATCTTGCTTTCTCGCCAAGTAGGTGTACCATATATCGTTGTTTTCATGAATAAAGCTGATATGGTTGATGATGCTGAATTATTAGAATTAGTTGAAATGGAAATTAGAGAACTGTTAAGTTCTTATGATTTCCCAGGAGATGATACTCCAATTATTTCAGGTTCTGCTTTACAAGCTCTTGAAGAAGCAAAAGCCGGACAAGATGGTGAATGGTCTAAAAAAATCTTAGATCTTATGGCAGCAGTTGATGAGTATATTCCAACTCCAGCTCGTGATACAGATAAAGATTTCTTAATGCCAATCGAAGATGTATTCTCAATTTCAGGTCGTGGTACAGTTGTTACTGGTAGAATTGAAAAAGGTGTTGTTAAAGTTGGTGACACTATTGAAATCGTTGGTATTAGAGAAACACAAAGCACTACAGTAACTGGTGTTGAAATGTTTAGAAAAGAAATGGATCAAGGTGAAGCAGGTGATAACGTAGGTGTTCTTCTACGTGGTACTAAAAAAGAAGATGTTCTTCGTGGTATGGTTCTTGCCAAGCCAAAATCAATTACTCCACATACTGACTTTGAAGCAGAAGTTTATATTTTAAATAAAGATGAAGGTGGTCGTCATACTCCATTCTTCAATAACTATAGACCACAGTTCTATGTAAGAACAACGGATGTTACTGGTTCTATCCAACTTGCAGAAGGCGTTGAAATGGTTATGCCAGGTGAAAATGTTAGAATTACTGTAAGTCTTATTGCACCAGTTGCACTTGAAGAAGGTACTCGTTTTGCTATCCGCGAAGGTGGCCGTACTGTTGGTTCAGGTGTTGTATCTAAAATTATTAAATAATCATAAGCGAGATTTTATCTCGCTTTTTAAGGAATAAAAATGAGAATTAAAGTTGGCTTGAAATGTGAAGAGTGCGGTGATATTAATTACAGTACTTTTAAAAATAGTAAAAATACAACTGAAAAATTAGAATTAAAAAAATATTGCCCAAGATTAAAAAAACATACAGTTCATAAAGAAGTTAAATTAAAAAGTTAAGGCTTTTATATAAAAGCCCTTAGGGCAATAGCTCCAACGGTAGAGCACCGGATTCCAAATCCGATGGTTGGGGGTTCGAATCCCTCTTGCCCTGCCACAAAATAAGGTTAAATATGGAAAAACTAATAACTTATTTTAAATTATCAAAAGCTGAACTATCAAAAGTTATTTGGCCTTTGAAAGAGCAAGTTAGAAATGCTTATATTACTGTTTTTGTAGTTGTTACTGTTGTTTCATTATTTTTAGCATTGGTTGACTTGATTATGTCATTTTCATTATCTAAGATTATAGGATAAAATAATGAATCATAAATGGTATGCAATTCAAACTTATGCAGGTAGTGAAATGGCTGTAAAAAGAGCCATAGAAAATTTAGTTAGAGATCATGGAATTCAAGAGCAATTGCTAGAGGTAATTGTACCAACTGAAGATGTGATTGAATTTAAAAATGGTAAAGAAAAAATAAGCGAAAGAAGTTTGTATTCAGGCTATGTATTTGCCAATATTGACTTATCAACAGAACTTTGGCATAAAATTCAATCTTTGCCAAAAGTTGGTCGTTTTATAGGGGAAAGTAAAAAACCAACCCCATTGAGTGAGAAAGATATCAATCTTATTTTAGAAAAGGTGAAAAATAAAGCAGCACCTAAACCTAAAATTTCATTTGATAAAGAAGAAAGTGTAAGAATAACCGAAGGTCCTTTTGCAAACTTTGTTGGTATTGTAGAAGAATATGATATGGTTAGAGGGGTTTTAAAGCTAAATGTTTCAATATTTGGCAGATCAACTCCAGTAGAGATCTTATACTCTCAAGTTGAAAAAATAGTTTGATAATATAGCAAGTAAAGGAGTAAGGTTATGGCTAAAAAAGTCGTAGGAGAAATAAAATTACAAATAGCTGCTACTAAGGCTAATCCATCACCTCCAGTTGGTCCTGCTTTGGGTCAACAAGGTGTTAATATTATGGAATTTTGTAAGGCATTTAATGAAAGAACAAAAGATATGGCTGGCTTTAATATTCCAGTTGTTATTACTGTTTATGCAGATAAAAGCTTTACATTTATCACAAAACAACCACCAGCTACTGATTTAATCAAAAAAGCTGCAGGTATTTCTAAAGGTGCGGATAATCCTTTAAAAAATAAAGTAGGTAAATTAACCAAAGCACAAGTTTTAGAAATTGTTGATAAAAAAATAGCTGATATGAACACAAAAGATAGAGAGCAAGCTGCTAAGATTATTATGGGTTCTGCTCGTTCTATGGGTGTTGAAATCGTAGATTAATACTCTTTACCGCCAAGAGTTTAAAAAGGCGGTAGCACTTTATATAAAATGCGGAGAAAAATTAATGTCAAAAAATACTAAAAGATTTACAGAATTATTAAAAAAAATAGATTCAAATAAAAATTACTTAATGGATGAAGCAATAAGCACAGTTAAAACTCTTGCATCTGCTAAATTTGATGAAACAGTTGAAATTGCTTTAAAATTAAATGTTGATCCAAGACATGCAGATCAGATGGTAAGAGGTAGTGTAGTTTTACCTTGTGGTACAGGTAAAAAAGTGCGTGTTGCTGTTATAGCAAAAGATGCAAAAGCTGATGAGGCAAAAAATGCAGGTGCTGATATAGTTGGTAGTGATGATTTAGTAGAAGAAATTCAAAAAGGAAATATGAATTTTGATGTTTTAATTGCTACTCCAAATTTGATGGGTTTAGTTGGTAAAGTAGGTCGTATTTTAGGACCTAAAGGTTTAATGCCAAATCCTAAGACAGGTACTGTGACAATGGATGTTGCACAAGCTGTGAATAATGCTAAAAATGGTCAAGTTAACTTCCGTGTTGATAAGCAAGGAAATATCCATGCAGGTTTAGGTAAAGTTAGCTTCACTCATGAACAATTAAAAGAAAATATGACAGCATTTGTAAAAGCTATTAATAAACACAAGCCAGCTGCTGCAAAAGGAAGATATATTAAAAATGCTAGTCTTTCTTTAACTATGAGTCCTTCTCTTTCTCTTGATACTCAAGAATTACTTGATACAAAATAAAATTAATGAGAGTTTTACTCTCATTAATAAAAATTAGATAAGATAATAACTTTTATTTTATCTAATTTTTATCTTAGATTGGAGATAGCCGAGGTCCTAGGACTTAATTAGATTTTTCTGCTCTGCTTGAAATCACCGGTCGGAAAGGAGTAAAGATGACTAAAAGCCAAAAAGTTGAACTTGTTTCTAAACTTGAAGAAGGTTTTAAAGTTAGTGAGGCTGTTATAGTTTGTAACTATAAGGGTTTAAATACTAAAAAACTTGAAGAGTTAAGAAATAATGCGAGAGAAATGGATGTTAAAGTTCAAATTATTAAAAATACTTTAGCAAGTATTGCTCTTAAAAATGCCGGCAAAGATGGAATGGAACTTAAAGATACTAATATTTATCTTTGGGGTGAAGACCAATTAAATGTTTCAAAAGTTGCTGATAAATTTAGCGAAGCTAATCAAGCATTTGAGATCAAAACTGCATTTATCGAAGGCGAAGTTGCTTCTGTAGATAAAGTTAAAGCTTTAGCTAAAATGCCTTCTCGTAATGAATTACTTGCTATGCTTTTGCAAGTTTGGAATGCACCAATCACCAATTTTACAATTGGATTAAATGCATTAAAAGAAAAAAAAGAAGCTGAATAAAATTATAAAAAGGATAAAAAATGGCAATTACTAAAGAAGATGTATTAGAATTTATTTCTAACCTAAGTGTTCTTGAGCTTTCAGAATTAGTAAAAGAATTTGAAGAAAAATTTGGTGTTTCTGCTGCTCCAGTTATGGTTGCGGGTGCTGCTGTTGCGGGTGCTGCTGGCGGTGCTGCTGAAGAAAAAACTGAATTTGATATTGTATTACAAGATGGTGGCGATAAAAAAATTAATGTAATTAAAGTTGTTCGTGCTTTAACTGGTCTTGGATTAAAAGAAGCAAAAGATGCAGTTGAGCAAACTCCATCAGTTCTTAAAGAAGGTGTTAGTAAAGCTGAAGCTGAAGAAGCTAAAAAACAACTTGAAGAAGCTGGCGCTAAGGTTGAACTTAAATAATTTTTTATTTTTAAAAGAAAGGATTTTATATCCTTTCTTGTTTTCCTTTAATAAGGATTCTTTCTTTCAATACTTTTACCATGGGGTATAATAATATGTTAAATTCACAATCAGGAAATCGTTTAAGAATAGACTTCTCGAATGTTCCACAACAAATAGACATTCCAAATTTATTACAATTACAAAAAAAGAGTTTTGATTATTTTTTAAATTTAGATGCAAAAAATTCAGAAAGTGGAATTGAAAAAGTTTTCAAATCTATCTTTCCAATCCATGATCCGCAAAATAGATTAAGTTTAGAATATGTAAGTAGTGAAGTAGGTAAACCTAAATACACCATTAGAGAGTGCATGGAAAGAGGTTTAACTTATTCTGTAAATTTGAAAATGAAAATCCGTTTAACTTTACATGAAAAAGATGAAAAAACGGGTGAAAAAATCGGTATAAAAGATATCAAAGAACAAGAAATTTATATTAGAGAAATTCCTTTAATGACAGATAGAATTTCTTTTATAATTAATGGGGTTGAAAGAGTTGTTGTAAATCAACTTCATAGAAGTCCAGGTGTTATTTTTAAAGAAGAAGAAAGTTCTACTGTTGCAAATAAGTTAGTATATACAGCTCAAATTATACCAGATCGTGGTTCTTGGCTTTATTTTGAGTATGATGCAAAAGATGTGCTTTATGTGCGTATTAATAAAAGAAGGAAAGTGCCTATTACTATTTTATTTAGAGCACTTGGTTATAAAAAGCAAGATATTATAAAATTATTTTACCCTATACAAACTATTCATGTTAAAAAAGATAAATTTTTAACTGAATTTAATCCAAATGACTTTTTAGATAGAGTCGAATATGACTTAAAAGATGAAAAAGGCAATGTTGTACATCAAGCCGGTAAAAGAATGACAAAGAAAAAAGCTGAGCAACTTATAAAAGACGGTGTTAAATGGGTTGAATATCCAATTGAAATTTTAACAAATAGATATTTAGCTAACCCTATTATTAATAAAGAAACCGGTGAGGTTTTGTTTGATTCTTTAACGCTATTAGATGAGGGAAAATTAGCTAAAATTAAAGAAGAAAAACAATTTGATATTGCAAATGACTTAGCAAATGGAGTTGATGCTGCTATTATTAATTCTTTCATTCAAGATAATGAGACTTTAAAATTATTAAAACAAACTGAAAATATAGAAGATGAAAATGATTTAGCAGCTATTAGAATTTATAAAGTAATGAGACCAGGCGAGCCTGTAGTAAAAGATGCTGCAAAAGCTTTTGTAAATGATTTATTTTTTAATCCTGAAAGATATGATCTAACAAAAGTTGGTCGTATGAAAATGAATCATAAACTAGGATTAGATACACCTGAATATGTTACAGTTTTAACAAATGAAGATATAGTAAAAACTGCAAAATATTTAATTAAAGTAAAAAATGGTAGAGGCCATATTGATGATAGAGATCATTTAGGTAATCGTCGTATTAGATCGATTGGAGAGCTTTTAGCTAATGAACTTCATGTGGGTCTTGCTAAAATGCAAAAATCAATTAGAGATAAATTTACCGCATTAAATGCAGATATTGATAAAGTAATGCCTTATGACTTGATCAATCCTAAAACAATTACTGTGACAATTATGGAATTTTTTACCGGTGGTCAATTATCTCAATTTATGGATCAAACAAATCCATTAAGCGAGGTAACTCATAAGCGTCGTTTATCTGCGCTTGGCGAGGGTGGTTTAGTAAAAGAAAGAGCGGGTTTTGAAGTGCGTGATGTCCATGCAACGCATTATGGAAGAATTTGTCCTGTTGAAACTCCAGAAGGTCAAAATATCGGTTTGATTAATACGCTTTCAACTTATGCTAAAGTAAATGATCTAGGTTTTGTTGAAGCACCTTATAAGAAAGTAGAAAATGGAAAAGTAAGCAATGAAATTGTTTATTTAACCGCTACTCAAGAAGAAGGTTTAGTGATCGCAGCTGCTTCAACTAAAATTGATGAAAAAGGTAATATTGTTGAAGAATTTGTTGAAGCAAGACAAGATGGTGAAACAATCTTAGCAAGAAGAGAAGAAGTGCATTTGATTGATCTTTGTTCAGGTATGATAGTAGGGGTCGCAGCTTCTTTGATTCCATTTTTGGAGCATGATGATGCAAACAGAGCCCTGATGGGTTCAAACATGCAGCGTCAAGCAGTGCCTTTACTAACCGCACAAGCACCTATAGTAGGTACTGGTATGGAAAAAATCATTGCACGTGATGCTTGGGAAGCTATTAAAGCTAAAAGAGCAGGTATTGTAGAAAAAGTTGATAATAAAAATATTTTTATTTTGGGCGAAGATGAAAATGGACCATTTATTGATCATTATAAAATGGAAAAAAATCTAAGAACTAACCAAAATACAACTTTTATTCAACACCCGATTGTGAAAAAAGGCGATTTTATTCAAACAGGTCAAATTATTGCAGATGGCCCAAGCATGGACCAAGGAGAGCTTGCTATTGGTAAAAATGCTTTGATCGCATTTATGCCATGGCATGGATATAATTATGAAGATGCTATTGTAATTAGTGAGAAAATTTTACGCGAAGATACTTTCACTAGTGTTCATATTTACGAAAAAGAAGTAGAGGCTAGAGAACTTAAAGATGGCGTTGAAGAGATTACAAAAGATATTCCAAATGTTAAAGAGGAAGATTTAGCACATCTTGATGAGAGTGGTATTGCGAAAATAGGAACTCATATAAAGCCTGGTATGATTTTGGTAGGTAAAGTTTCACCTAAAGGTGAGGTAAAACCTACGCCTGAAGAAAGATTACTAAGAGCTATTTTTGGTGAAAAAGCAGGACATGTTGTAAATAAATCTTTATATGCAACTGCTTCATTGGAAGGTGTTGTTGTAGATGTAAAAATATTTACTAAAAAAGGTTATGAAAAAGATGCTCGTGCTGTAAAAGCCTATGATGATGAAAAATTAAATCTTGAAAAAGAACATCACGATAGACTTTTGATGATGGACAGAGAAGAAACTTTAAGAGTATGTTCTTTGCTTTCTAAATCACCTTTAAATTCAGACGAAGAAATAAATGGTGTTAAATATAAAAAAGGTTCCAAGGTAGAAATTACCGAGTTGGAAAAAATTAATCGTTTTGCATTAAATTCTTTAGTTAAAGCTTATTCTAAAGAAGTGCAAAAAGAATATGATGATTTAAAAAATCACTTCCAAAACGAGAAGAAAAAGCTTAAAACAGAGCATGATGAAAAATTAGAAATTTTAGAAAAAGATGATATTTTACCAAGTGGAGTGGTAAAACTTGTTAAAGTATATATTGCGACTAAGAGAAAATTAAAAGTTGGGGATAAAATGGCAGGACGCCATGGAAATAAAGGTATTGTATCTAATATCGTTCCAGAAGTTGATATGCCTTATTTACCTGATGGAAGACCTATTGATATAGCTTTAAATCCTCTAGGGGTTCCAAGTCGTATGAATATAGGACAAATTCTTGAAAGTCACTTAGGGATTGTTGGTATGAGACTAGGTGATCAAATTCAAGAAATTTTTGATAGAAAACAAAAAGATTTTGTAAAAGAATTACGCGAAAAAATTCTTGAAATTTGTAGTGTATCTAGACTTGAGCTAGAAAAGAAATTTGTACAAACTTTAAATGATGAGCAACTTATTTCTTATGCTAGAGATTGGGCTAAAGGGGTAAAATTTGCTACTCCTGTATTTGAAGGTGTAACGGTTGAAGAATTTGGTAAGCTTTTTGAAATGGCTAAAATAGCTATGGATGGAAAAAGCGAACTTTATGATGGAAGAACTGGTGAAAAAATGGCAGAGCGTGTGCATGTTGGATGTATGTATATGCTTAAATTACACCATTTAGTAGATGAAAAAGTTCACGCAAGAAGCACTGGACCTTATAGCTTAGTAACACAACAACCAGTTGGTGGTAAAGCATTATTTGGTGGGCAAAGATTTGGTGAGATGGAAGTTTGGGCTCTTGAAGCTTATGGAGCAGCTCATACTTTAAGAGAAATGCTTACTATTAAATCTGATGATGTTGAGGGTAGATTTAGTGCTTATAAAGCTTTAACAAAAGGCGAGAATGTTCCAGCAACAGGTATTCCAGAGACATTCTTTGTACTTACAAATGAATTAAAATCTCTTGCTTTAGATGTTGAGATTTTTGATAAGGATGAGAATAATGAGTAAATTTAAACCTATCGAAATAAAAGAAGATGGCAGACCTAGAGACTTTGAAGCTTTTCAATTAAGACTTGCAAGTCCTGAAAAAATCAAATCATGGTCTTATGGGGAAGTAAAAAAACCAGAAACGATTAATTATAGAACTTTAAAGCCTGAAAGAGATGGGCTTTTTTGTGCTAAAATTTTTGGACCAGTAAGAGATTATGAGTGTCTTTGTGGTAAGTATAAAAAAATGCGTTTTAAGGGCATTAAGTGTGAAAAATGTGGTGTTGAAGTTACTAGTTCTAAAGTGCGTCGTTCAAGAATGGGGCATATTGAGCTAGTTACCCCAGTAGCACATATATGGTATGTGAACTCTTTACCAAGTCGTATCGGTACTTTACTCGGCGTAAAGATGAAAGACTTAGAACGCGTATTATATTATGAAGCATATATAGTAGAAAATCCAGGTGATGCATACTATGATAATGAAAATACTAAAAAAGTTGAATTTTGTGATGTGTTAAATGAAGAGCAGTATTTAAATTTAATGCAACGCTATGAAAGTAGTGGATTTAAAGCTAGAATGGGTGGTGAAGTTGTTAGAGATTTACTAGCAAATTTAGATCTTGTCGAGCTTTTAAATAAATTAAAAGAAGATATTGCAGCAACTAATTCAGAAGCAAAGAAAAAAACTATCATCAAACGCTTAAAAGTGGTAGAAAATTTCTTAAATAGTAACTTAAATAGCAATACAAATATTGATGAAGTAGTACCAAATCGTCCTGAGTGGATGATGATCACAAATTTACCTGTATTACCACCTGATTTAAGACCTTTGGTAGCTTTAGATGGTGGAAAATTTGCAGTTTCTGATGTGAATGATTTATATAGAAGGGTTATCAATAGAAATACGCGTTTAAAAAGACTTATGGAGCTTGATGCACCTGAAATTATCATTAGAAATGAAAAAAGAATGCTACAAGAAGCAGTTGATGCTTTGTTTGATAATGGCAGAAGAGCAAATGCAGTTAAAGGTGCAAATAAGCGCCCATTGAAATCTTTAAGTGAAATTATCAAAGGTAAACAAGGTCGTTTTAGACAAAATCTACTTGGTAAAAGGGTGGATTTCTCAGGTCGTAGTGTTATTGTTGTTGGACCAAAACTTAGAATGGATCAATGCGGTTTACCTAAAAAAATGGCTTTAGAATTATTTAAACCACATTTGTTAGCTAAGCTTGAAGAAAAAGGTTATGCAACTACCGTAAAACAAGCTAAAAAAATGATAGAAAACAAAACTAATGAGGTTTGGGAGTGCTTAGAAGAGGTTGTTAAAGGTCATCCTGTAATGCTTAACCGTGCTCCAACCTTGCATAAGCTTTCCATCCAAGCTTTCCATCCTGTGCTTGTAGAGGGTAAAGCGATTCAACTTCATCCATTAGTGTGTGCGGCATTTAATGCTGACTTTGACGGGGACCAAATGGCTGTGCATGTGCCTTTATCTCAAGAGGCAATAGCTGAGTGCAAAGTATTAATGCTTTCATCTATGAATATCTTGCTTCCAGCAAGTGGTCGTTCTGTAACTGTACCTTCTCAAGATATGGTTTTGGGGATTTATTATCTATCTTTAGAAAAAGATGGTGCTAAAGGCGAGCATAAAATTTGCACAGGTATTGAAGAGGTTATGATTGCTCTAGAAGCAAAATCTTTAGATATTCATGCAAGCATTAGAAGTGTAGTTGATGGAAGAAAAATCACAACAACCGCGGGTAGATTGATTATTAAGTCTATCTTACCTGATTTTGTTCCTGAAAATATGTGGAATAAAGTCATGAAGAAAAAAGATATCGCAGCTTTGGTTGATTATGTTTATAAAGAGGGTGGCCTTGAAGTAAGTGCTAGCTTTTTAGATAAATTAAAAGATCTTGGTTTTGAATATGCAACAAAAGCAGGTATTTCTATTTCAATTGCTGATATTATTGTGCCTGATCAAAAGCAAAAAAGCATAGAAGAAGCTAAAAAACAAGTAAGAGAAATTCAAAATTCATATAATTTAGGTTTGATTACTTCGGGTGAAAGATATAATAAGATTATCGATATTTGGAAAAGCACTAATAATATCTTGTCAAAAGACATGATGGAGTTAATTAAAAAAGATAAAGAAGGATTTAACTCTATTTATATGATGGCAGATTCTGGTGCTAGAGGTTCAGCAGCTCAAATTTCACAGCTTGCTGCGATGAGAGGTCTTATGGCAAAACCTGATGGCTCAATCATTGAAACACCGATTATTTCAAATTTCCGTGAAGGACTTAATGTTCTTGAATATTTTATTTCAACTCATGGTGCTAGAAAAGGTCTCGCAGATACAGCATTAAAAACAGCAAATGCAGGTTATTTAACAAGAAAGCTTATCGATGTGGCACAAAATGTAAAAGTTACAATGGATGATTGTGGTGCACATGAGGGTGTTGAAATTAATGAAATCACAGCAGATGGTGTTGTGATTGAAACCTTAGAGGAAAGAATTTTAGGAAGAGTTTTAGCTGAAAATATTATTGATTCTATTACTAATGAAATTTTATTTTCAGAAGGTACTTTAATAGATGAAGAAAAAGCTAGAGTAATTGTTGAAAGTGGTGTAAAGAGTGTAAGTATTAGAACTCCTATTACTTGTAAGGCTAAAAAAGGAGTTTGTTCTAAATGCTATGGTATTAACCTAGGTGAGGGCAAATTAGTTAAGCCAGGTGAAGCTGTAGGTATTATATCTGCTCAATCAATCGGTGAACCAGGAACTCAGCTTACACTAAGAACTTTCCATAGTGGTGGTACTGCTAGTACAGATTTGCAAGATCGTCAAGTAGTAGCACACAAAGAAGGTTTTGTAAGATTTTATAATCTTAACACTTATGAAGATAGACAAGGTAAAACTATAGTGGCTAATCACCGCAATGCTGCTATTTTACTTGTTGAGCCAAAAATCAAAGCTCCATTTAAAGGAACTATCCATATTGAACATGCGTATGAAGATGTGGTGGTTAGTGTTAAAGCAAAAAACAATGAAGCTAAATTTATATTAAGAAAATATGATTTAGCAAAAGCTAATGAGCTTGCTGGTGTAAGTGGTAATATCGAAGGTAAGTTATATATTCCATATAGCGATGGTGTTGAAGTAGCTGAAAATGAAAGTATTGTTGAAGTAATCAAAGAAGGTTGGAATATACCAAATCGTATTCCTTATGCAAGTGAATTGCTAGTAAAAGATGGTGATCCTATCACTCAAGATATTATAGCAGGTGCAAAAGGCACATTAAAATTTTACATGCTCAAAGGCGATGGTTTAGATAGGATTAAAAATCTTAAAAAAGGTGACATAGTTAAAGAAAAAGGTGTTTTTGTTGTTATTGCTGATGAAAATGATAGAGAAGCAAAAAGACATTATATACCAAGAGAATCCGTGATTGAATTTGATGATAGTGCTTTTGTGGATAATCCTAAAGCTATTATAGCAAAATCAAGCAAAGAAGATAAAACTATCATTGCTGAATGGGATGCATATAATAACACCGTAATTGCAGAGGTTGCAGGTACTATAAATTTTGAAGATATTGAATCAGGCTATAGTGCTGATGAACAAATTGATGAAGCAACAGGTAAAAGATCGCTTGTTATTAATGAGTATTTACCAAGTGGAGTGCGTCCAGCGTTGTTAATCATAGGTGAAAATGACAAAGTAGTGCGTTATCAATTAGAGCCAAAAACTGTTATTTATGTAAATGATGGTGATAAGGTGAAGCAAGCTGATATTTTAGCTAAAACACCAAAGGCAGCAGCTAAATCAAAAGATATTACCGGGGGTCTTCCAAGAGTATCTGAATTATTTGAAGCAAGAAAGCCGAAAAACACTGCCGTTGTAGCTGAAATTGATGGAGTTGTTAGATTTGATAAGCCTTTAAGATCAAAAGAAAGAATCATTATTCAAGCAGAAGATGGAAGTAGTGCAGAGTATTTGATAGATAAATCAAAACGTATTCAAGTAAGAGATGGTGAGTTTATCCATGCGGGTGAAAAATTAACCGATGGAGTTATTTCAAGCCATGATGTACTTAGAATTTTAGGTGAAAAAGCATTACATTATTATCTTATTTCTGAAATTCAGCAAGTTTATCGCGGTCAAGGTGTTGTGATTTCTGATAAGCATATTGAAATCATCGTATCACAAATGCTAAGACAAGTTAAAATTGTAGATAGTGGTCATACTAACTTCATCGTGGGTGATTTAGTTTCAAGAAGAAAATTCAGAGAAGAAAATGAAAGAATTTTAAGATATGGTGGTGAGCCTGCTGTGGCTGAACCTGTGTTACTTGGGGTAACAAGAGCGGCTATTGGAAGTGATAGCGTGATTTCAGCTGCTTCTTTCCAAGAAACAACGAAAGTTTTAACAGAAGCAAGTATTGCAGGTAAATTTGATTATCTTGAAGATCTGAAAGAAAATGTAATCTTAGGTCGTATGATTCCTGTTGGAACAGGATTATATCAAGAGCAAAAACTTAAATTAAAAGAAAAAGAATAAAAATCCCTAGCTAGGGATTTTTATTGATATATATTTTCTAATTCCGGAAAATATAATTTTAAATCTTGTTCTATTTTGTATTTTTCTTCTAGTAAAATTTTTTGATTTTTTTCTTTAAAATTTGCATTTGAGTAAAATATATGATATGAAATACTAATTGCAGCTATAATTTTTTCATCGTATTCAATTCCTATAGCCATACACTCAATTTCTGGGTTCATTTCCCCACTTTCTAATGCTATTTTATTTTCTTTGATAGAAGATAATTCTTTGTAAAGCTCTTTTATATTATTTAATGTATTTGACGTTATTTTCTCAAAAGGATTTGGATAAATTTTTTCAAGCTCTTTATAGGTTTTCTTTTCTAGTAATGCTTTTCCTAAAGATGTAGCGTAAGCTGGATATGAAGTACCGACAAAAGACTTGATTTGTATTTGATTATCCGAGTCAAGTTTTTCTAAATAAAATACATTTCCTTCTTTTAATATTCCCATTTGGCATGTTTGTCCTGTTAAGTTTCTGATGTTTTTCATATGTTTTTTAATTAATTCTAATGCGCTATTTTTTATTGAAATACAACGGCTAATTTCTAAAATTTTATAATCTAATGTGTAAAATTTATTTTTATCACATTTAATGTAATTTTTAGCTTGTAAAGTTTGAAGTATAGGAGAAAGTGTCCCTGGAGGGATATTTAAATCTTTTGCAATAGAGCTTAGTGTATTTTTTTGATTATTATTGCCCAATAATTCTAAAATTTTTAAAACTCTTAATGTTGGTTGATGTGTCATTTTACTCCTTTTTCAATAGATAAATTCTATCATATTTTTTACTTTTAGTAACATTTTTAATGATATAAAAAATATTTTCTATTAGCAGTTTTTGCTTTAGATGGTTGATTATAACTACTTTTATAAGACTTTTGTATTGTTTTTTTATCATTTTGATGTTTTTAAAAATTTCTATTTTTAGCTATATTTTTTGTATATAAAAATATTTTTGTATATACAAAAAACGAAAGGAAAAATATGGGAATATTAAAAGGAACTTTACCAGCCTTATTAACTCCATATGATATGAGTGGAAATATTAATGAAAACGAATTTATTAAATACTGCGAATTTGGTATCTCAAAAGGTTTAAATGGATTATTTTGTAATGGTAGTGCAGGAGATTCTCAAGCTTTAGGTATAGAAGAGCAAGTCAAAATAATGAAACTTACAAAAGAAGCTGCAAAAAATAATATCCCTGTTATTACAGGTATTGCATCAACAGTTTATCAAAATACTTTTACTTTGGCACAAAAAGCATATGAATTAGGGCTTGATGCTTTATTACTTGCTATGCCTTATTATTACAAATTAAGTGAAGACGCACTTTTTGAATATATTAAAGATTTATCTTCTAGAGTAAAGCTTCCTTTGTATATTTATAACATCCCTCTTTTTGCACCAGCGCTAAGTTTGAAATTTATAGAAAGGGTTTCAAAGCTTGATAATATTGCGGGTATAAAAGATAGCAGTGGAGATGCTTTGCTTTTAAATCATATATTAGATGTAGTGCCTAGTGATTTTGATGTTTTTGTAGGAAGAGAAGAATTTTATGCAGGAGCACTACTGATAGGGGCAAAGGGTTCTATGACTAGTATAGGTGGTGTTTTTCCAGAACTTATGAGTGAAATTTATAAATCAATCAATGAAAAAAATATAGATAGAGCTTTGCTGATTCAAAAAAGTTTATTAAAAGCTATAAGATTTGGTATGAACATAGCTTTTCCTATGGGATTTGCTTTGCTTTTAAAGGCCAGAGGATTTGAATTTGCAAATACAAGCATCCATCCTTTATCACATGCCACAAAAGAAGAATTAAATACTCGTTTTAATGAAGCTAAAGAACTTGTTAAAACTATAGAAAAAGAAACGGGTATAAAATTATGAAAGCCTATATTATAGTCAATGAAAAAGATAATGTCGCTACTGCTTTGCGTGATTTTAAAAAAGGTGAAATCGTGGAAAATATAGAACTTTTAGATGATATTGCAAGTGGACATAAATTTGCACTAAAAGATATAAAAAAAGATGAAGTTGTCATCAAATATGCAGAAGCTATAGCTAGTGCAAGTTGTGATATTAATAAAGGTGAATGGGTGCATATTCACAATAGTGCAGGTATTAGAGGTCGTGGGGATAAGGAATAAATATGAAAAAGATAATGGGTTATAGAAGAGAAGATGGAAAATTTGGCTTGAGAAATAAAGTCATTATTATACCAAGCGTGCATTGTGCTAATAAGGTGTGCGAAAATATAGCCAAAAAATGCAATGGGGCAGTATATATTAATCATCAACATGGCTGTTCTCAACTCGAATTTGATGCTTTACAAACTAGAGATGTTTTAATAGGCCATGGGAGTAATGCTAATGTTTTTGGTGTTTTAATTGTAGGACTTGGTTGTGAGGTAATACAAGCGAAAATAGTAGCTGAAAAAATAAAAGAAGTGACACCTTATAAGATGGTTGAATATTTAGTAATACAAGAGTGCGGTGGTAGTAAAAATACCATAGAAAAGGGTGTTAAAATAGTAAATCAAATGCTTGAAAATGCTGCAAAATTGGAAAAAACAGATGGCGATTTTAGTGATTTGATTTTAGGCACAGAATGTGGTGGTAGCGATAGTTATAGCGGTCTTAGTGCCAATCCTGCTTTAGGAAGTTTAAGTGATTTTGTAATTGATGAAGGTGGTGCAGTAATTTTAGCAGAAACTACAGAGCTTATAGGGTGTGAAGCCATACTTGCTAAGAGAGCAAAAAATGATGAAGTAGCTAAAAAGGTATATGATAAGATTT
Source organism: Campylobacter sp. IFREMER_LSEM_CL2090 (assembly GCF_025771865.1). Lineage (NCBI taxonomy): Bacteria > Pseudomonadati > Campylobacterota > Epsilonproteobacteria > Campylobacterales > Campylobacteraceae > Campylobacter > Campylobacter sp. IFREMER_LSEM_CL2090. Next base: position 16,205 of record NZ_JAKMRA010000013.1, on the reverse strand, counting down.
TAGGCTATGAGAATTTAGTTAAATCTTTTCATGCTGATATACGCGGAGCAAATCCTAGTCCGGGAAATATTGCAGGTGGGCTTAGCACTATAGAAGAAAAGTCTTTAGGTTGTGTTTATAAAGCAGGTACTAGAACTTTAATAGATGTGATTGATTATGCTAAACCTGTAATTTCCAAAGGACTTACTTTTATGAATACGCCAGGTAATGATATAGAACAACTTAGCGCTATGGTGGCAGGTGGAGCAAATATTTGTGTTTTTACTACAGGTCGTGGTACTCCTACAGGTTCAGCTATTGTGCCTACTATTAAAATGAGTTCTAATACTTTTTGTTATGAAAATATGAATGATGCTATTGATATTAACGCAGGAAGTATTATAGATGGGATTAAGACAAAAGAAGAAGTGCGTGATGAGCTTATAGATTTGATCATAAGAATTTCAAATGGAGAATTGGTAAAGGCAGAGTTAAATGAACAAAATGATTTTTCAGTTTGGAGACTTGCTACAACTTGCTAAATTAATAAAAAAGGATATATTATGGATTTAAAAATTAAAAACAAAATTTGTATCATCACAGGTGGTGCTAAAGGGATTGGTTATGGTATTGCTAAATTATGGGCTTTAGAAGGTGGGATTCCAATTATTTTTTCAAGAAGTGAAATTTCTAAAGAAAAAGATGATGAGCTAAAAGACATTTGTGGAAATTATGGATTTTATCAAATAGATTTAAAAAATACAGAACAAATTTCAACACTTGTTAAAAGTGTTGTTAATATATATGGTGGAATTTATGCTTTGGTTAATAATGCTGGAGCAAATGATAATTTACATATAGAAGATGCTACAACTGAAGAATTAATTAAATCTTATGAAAATAATCTTTTTCATTATTATACTATGACTAAAGAATGCTTACCATATATTAAAAAGCAACAAGGAAGTATATTAAATATCACAAGTAAAACCGGCTTAACAGGACAAGGTAGAACTTCAGCTTATGCTTCAGCAAAAGCTGCTCAAATAGGTTTTACAAGAGAATGGGCTTGCGCTTTTGCAAAAGATAATATTAGAGTTAATGCTATAGCACCGGCTGAAGTTATGACTCCTCTTTATGAAAAATGGTTGTCAAATTTTCCAAATCCAAAAGCTCAATATGAAAAAATAGCAAAATGCATACCATTAGGTCATCGTTTTACAACTATAGAAGAAATAGCAAACACAGCAGTTTTTACACTAAGCCCTCTTGCTTCACACACAACAGGACAAATTTTAACTCCTGATGGTGGATATATCCATTTAGATAGAGCTCTAAATTGGGATGAAATTTAATAACAAGGAGGATATATGTTAAATAACTCTAAAAATATAAAAATAGCAATTATTTTAGTAACTTCTCTTTTCTTTTTATGGGGAGTTAGTTATGGACTGATTGATGTGATGAATAAGAATTTTCAAAATCATTTACATATCACTCAACATGAAAGTGGATTTTTGCAACTCGCTTATTTTGGTGCTTATTTTATCATAGCATTACCTGCTGGATATATAGCAAATAAATACTCTTATAAAATTGGTATTATTTTTGGGTTAATCTTGTATGCAATAGGTTGTTTATTGATTATTCCAGCTACAAATTTAGCTAATTTTTACTTATTTTTATTTGCTTTTTTTATTTTAGCTTGCGGTATTGGTTCTTTGGAAACTAGTGCTAATCCTTATATGGTAAAACTTGGTGATGAGAAAAATGCTAGTTTTAGAATTAATGCTGCTCAAAGTTTTAATGGTTTGGGTCAATTTTTAGGACCTATCATAGGTGGAGCTTTGTTTTTATCTATTACAAAACAAGAAGAAGGTGCAAGTAAAGAACAAATAGAAGCTGCATTACTTGCTAATATGGGTAATGTCCAGTTAGTGTATGTTGGTATTGCGGCAATTGTTATTTTGATCTTGATTGCTTTTGCATTGAATAAAATTCCGGAAGGATCGGCAGTAAGTAGTGATTATGAACAAAAAGATACCTCAAAACCTATTGGAGTTTTTAAGCATAAACATTTTAATTTTGGATTGCTAGCACAATTTTTGTATATAGCAAATCAAGTTAGTGCAGGAGCTTTTTTTATAAATTATCTTAGTGAGCATAATGAAAATCTAAAAGATGAACAAGGGGCTTATTATTTTTCGATAGCTTTAATTGCTTTTATGTTAGGTCGTATTCTTTCTACGCCTTTGATGAAGAAAATTAAAGGTGAGACTATTTTAGGATGGTATTCTTTTATTAATGTGATTTTATGTGTATGCTTGTATTTTGCTAGCGGATTTATTAGTATAGTTATTTTAATTGCATTATTTTTCTTTATGTCCATTTCTTTTCCTACTATTTTTGCAGTTGCAACAAAAAATCTTCCTTTTAATCAAGTGAAATTAGGTGGTTCTTTACTTGTTATGAGTATAGTTGGTGGTGCTATTATGCCTATTATCATGGGTTTAATTAATGATTATTTTGGAACAAGCATGGGATATTTGGCTATGGCCCCATTATTTTTATATGTATCATGGTATGGTTTTTTTGGTTCTAAAATAAAGGCTTAAAAATGCAAAAAATTTTTGATTCTCATTTGCATCTTTGGGATTTAAGTAAAATGCCTATTTCGTGGATAAAAGGTAATAATAGATTGGAACAAAATTATGATTTTTTAAGGGTAAAAAATGAGTATAAAGAATTTGATTTTTTAGGTGCGATGTATGTTGAAACAAATAGTGATGATTTGGAAAAAGAAGCTTTATTTGCATTAAAGCAAAAACAAGAACATGGTCTTTTTGTTTGTTTAGCTGATTTAAAGTACAAAGAACACTTATGTGCTTTTAGAGAGGTAATGCATACTAGTAAAAAGGGTGCTAAGAGACTATTTGAAGCAGATTTTAAAGAAAAATTAGAACTTCTAAATGTTTTTAATATACCTTTTGAAGCTTGCATGAAAAACGAAGAGCTTTGGATATTGGAAAAGTTTTTATTTGATAATCCTAATTTAAAAGTAGTTTTAAATCATATGGGCAGTCCTAAAATTAACTATTTTGATGAATATAAAAAAATATTACATAAATTAAAAGATTTCCCAAATTTATGGATAAAAATTTCCGTACCAGATGATTTTACGATAAAAATTCATAGAGATTTTATATCTCAATGTTTTTCATTTTTAAAGAATGTTTTTAGTGAAGATAAATTTATATTTGGTAGTAATTATCCTGTGGCAAAAATAGCTCCAGCTAAATGGGCTAAATTTATCATAGAAGGAAATATTTTTAAAGATTTGGACAAGATATTTTATAAAAATGCTTTATCAATTTATAAGGAGGATAGGTGCAAAGATATGGTCAAATTATAAAAATTAAAAAGGAAAAAATACAAGAGTATAAAGATCTTCATGCAAAGCCTTATAAAGGTGTTTGTGAGATGATTAAAGAATGTAATATACAAAATTATTCTATTTATTTATTTGGAGAATATTTGTTTGCATATTTTGAATATACAGGTGTTGATTTTGATGCAGATATGGCTAAGATGGCAAAAGATAAAAATACACAACAATGGTGGAAAGTTACAGATCCCTGCCAAATATCTTTAGCTCATGCAGGACAAAAGTGGCTAAATATGGAAGAAGTATTTCATTTAGATTAAAAAAGGAGAAAAAATGACAACTTATTTAAATTATATTGATGGCGAATTTATCCCACACAATGGCGAATTTATAGAAGTTTTAAATCCCGCTACCAAAGAAGTAATATCAAGAGTAGCAAGTGCTTCTTTGGAAGATACACAAAGAGCAATTGAAGTAGCTAAAAAGGCACAAAAAAATTGGGAAGCTAAACCAGCGATTGAAAGAGCAAATCATTTAAGAGAAATAGCTAGTTTAATACGCAAAAATGCTAATTTTTTAACAGAAATTTTAATGCAAGAGCAAGGAAAAACTAGAGCTTTAGCTAGTGTAGAGATTAATTCTACGGCAGATTATATGGATTATACTGCTGAATGGGCTAGAAGGTATGAAGGCGAAATTATACAAAGTGATAGAGCTAATGAGCATATATATTTATATAAAAGTGCCATTGGTGTAATTGGTGGAATTTTACCTTGGAATTTTCCATTTTTTCTAATCGCAAGAAAGATGGCGCCTGCTTTACTAACAGGTAACACCATTGTTATAAAACCAAGCAGTGAAACTCCAAATAATGCTTTTGAATTTGCAAAGCTTGTCTCGCAAAGTTCTTTACCAAAAGGTGTATTTAATTTAGTTGCAGGTAAGGGTAGTGTGGTAGGACATGAATTATCAAGTAATGAAAACATAGGTATGGTAAGTCTTACAGGGAGTGTTGAAGCAGGAACTAGAGTGATGGAAGCTGCAGCTAAAAATATCATTAAGGTTTCTCTAGAACTTGGCGGGAAGGCACCGGCTATAGTGTGTAAAGATGCAGATATTGATTTAGCGGTAGAAGCGATTAAGGCAAGTAGAATTTGCAATAACGGACAAGTTTGCAATTGTGCCGAAAGAGCTTATGTGCATACAAGTGTTTATGATGAATTTGTAGATAAATTTGTAAAAGCCATGAGTAAAGTAAGTGTTGGAAACACTTTGAAAGGCGATTTTGATATGGGTCCGCTTGTCAATCAAGCAGGGGTTGATAATGCTTTAGCAATGCTTGAGAGAGCTACGAATAAAGGAGCAGTTGTAGAATGCGGTGGAAAAATCACCGATACAAGCGGATATTATTTTCCTGCAAGCGTTCTTACAAATGTTAAGCATGAAGATGAGATCATGCAAAAAGAAATTTTTGCTCCGATTTTACCAATTACTAAATTTGATACACTTGATGAGGCAATTGATATGGCAAATGATTGTGAATATGGACTGACAAGTTCTATTTATACGCAAAATTTAGATATAGCAATGAGAGCTAGTAGAGAAATAAAATTTGGTGAAACTTATATTAACCGTGAAAATTTTGAAGCAATGCAAGGATTTCATGCAGGTTTTAGAAAAAGTGGCATAGGTGGAGCTGATGGAAAACATGGTCTTGAAGAGTATTTAGCTACCCATGTGGTTTATTTACAATACAATACCAACAAACAATGATTTCAATCCTATCTATTTTTTTAGATAGGATTTGCTGTAATCTTTAAATTTAAAGGATAATAATTTGAAGATTATAGATTTAAAAACTTACTCAAGAAAAGAGCATTTTGAATTTTATACTAAATTTCCCTGCTCTTTTGAATTAAATGTTAAATTAGATATTAGTAAATTTTACTCTTTTGTTATTATGGTAGTTTTATCTATTTTTTAAGTAAAAATGTTAATTTAATACCTGAATTTAAATTATACTTAGAGGATGATAAATTAATTTGTTTTGATATTATCCATCCAAGTTATACCGCTTTTTGCGAAAAATCAAAGACTTTTTGTGTTTTATGGACTGAATTTAATGAAGATTTTCAAAACTTTTTACATAATTTCGAGCAAGATAAACAACTCATTAAAGAAAACACTATGTTTGTAAAAGAGAATATTAAAAATTCTTTTAATATTTCAGCAATCCCTTGGATAAATTTTTGAGAATTTCTCTTTACATTTACCTAAAAAAGAAAATTATTTTTTTCCTATTCTTACAAGTGGGAAAATTATCGAGGAAAAAAATCAATGTTTTATTCCACTAAGTATTAATGTAAATCACGCAAGCACCGATGCTTATCATGTGAGTTTGTTTTTAGAAAATTTGCAAAAAGATTTAAATTGTTTTTAGTTTATATTTTTGTAAGTAAAATTTAGATATTATCCAAAGTTTATTACATTTTTTAAAGAAAGGAATTATTGTGCCTACCATAAATCAATTGGTTAGAAAAGAGCGCAAAAAAGTTTTAGAGAAATCTAAATCTCCAGCGCTTAAAAATTGTCCACAAAGAAGGGGAGTTTGCACTAGGGTTTATACAACAACCCCTAAAAAACCAAACTCAGCATTAAGAAAAGTTGCCAAAGTAAGACTTACAAGTGGCTTTGAAGTTATTAGTTATATCGGTGGTGAAGGTCATAACCTACAAGAACACAGCATTGTTTTAGTGCGTGGTGGTAGGGTAAAAGACTTACCAGGTGTTAAGTATCACATTGTTCGCGGTGCCTTAGATACTGCAGGTGTTGCAAAAAGAACCGTTTCTCGTTCTAAATATGGTGCGAAACGCCCTAAAGCAGCAGCTAAGTAATAAAATTGCAGACAAATCCGTTAGATTTGATTTTGTTTGAGTAAAATTATAAATTTGAAGGAAAATTATGAGAAGAAGAAAAGCTCCGGTAAGAGAAGTCTTGCCAGATCCGATTTATGGAAACAAAGTAATCACAAAATTCATTAATTCTTTAATGTATGATGGTAAAAAAAGCACAGCTACGACTATTATGTATGGTGCTTTAGAAGCTATCGATAAAAAAGGTGGAGAAAAAAAAGGTATAGAAATTTTTAATGATGCTATTGAAAATATTAAGCCTTTATTAGAAGTTAAATCTCGTCGTGTTGGTGGTGCTACTTATCAAGTGCCAGTAGAAGTACGCCCAGCTAGACAACAAGCTTTAGCTATAAGATGGATTATTTCTTTTGCTAGAAAAAGAAGCGAAAGAACTATGATAGAAAAATTAGCAGCAGAATTATTAGATGCAGCTAATAGCAAAGGTGCTTCATTCAAGAAGAAAGAAGATACTTATAAAATGGCAGAAGCTAATAAAGCATTTGCTCATTATCGCTGGTAAGAGGAGTAAAATATGTCAAGAAGTACTCCTTTAAAAAGAGTTAGAAATATAGGTATCGCAGCTCATATTGATGCAGGTAAAACAACTACTAGTGAGAGAATTCTTTTCTTTACAGGTATGAGCCATAAAATTGGTGAGGTGCATGATGGTGCAGCTACAATGGACTGGATGGAGCAAGAAAAAGAAAGAGGTATCACAATTACTTCTGCTGCTACAACTTGTTTTTGGAAAAACCATCAAATTAACCTTATAGACACTCCAGGCCACGTTGACTTTACAATCGAAGTTGAAAGATCAATGCGTGTTTTAGATGGCGCAGTTGCGGTGTTTTGTTCAGTAGGTGGAGTTCAACCACAATCAGAAACTGTATGGAGACAAGCTAATAAATACGGTGTTCCAAGAATTGTTTTTGTAAATAAAATGGACAGAATTGGTGCAAATTTCTTTAATGTTGAAGAACAAATCAAAAATCGTTTGAAAGGCAACCCAGTTCCACTTCAAATTCCAATCGGTGCTGAAGATAATTTCAAAGGTGTAATTGATCTTATTACCATGAAAGCTTTGGTATGGGAAGATGAAAATAAACCAACTGATTATGTAGAAAAAGAAATTCCAGCTGAACTTAAAGAAAAGGCTGAAGAATATCGCACAAAAATGATAGAAGCAGTTTCTGAAACAAGCGATGAATTAATGGAAAAATACCTAGGTGGTGAAGAGCTTACTCAAGAAGAAATTAAAGCAGGTATTAAAGCAGGATGTTTAAGTCTTTCTATGGTTCCTATGCTTTGTGGTACAGCTTTTAAAAATAAAGGTGTTCAGCCATTACTTGATGCTGTTGTTGCTTATTTACCAGCTCCTGATGAAGTTGCTAATATTAAAGGTGAATATGAAGACGGTGCAGAAGTTTCTGTAAAATCAACTGATGATGGTGAGTTTGCAGGCCTAGCATTTAAAATTATGACTGATCCTTTTGTTGGACAATTAACTTTCGTTCGTGTGTATAGAGGAAGTTTAGAAAGTGGTTCTTATGCATACAACTCAACAAAAGATAAAAAAGAAAGAATCGGTCGTCTTTTGAAAATGCACTCTAATAAAAGAGAAGAAATTAAAACTTTATATGCAGGAGAAATCGGAGCGGTTGTTGGACTTAAAGACACACTAACCGGTGATACTTTAGCAAGTGAAAAAGATAAGGTTATTTTAGAGAGAATGGATTTTCCAGATCCTGTTATTTCAGTTGCTGTTGAGCCTAAAACAAAAGCAGATCAAGAAAAAATGTCTATTGCTTTAAATAAATTAGCTCAAGAAGATCCAAGCTTTAGAGTTTCAACAGATGAAGAAAGTGGTCAAACTATCATTTCAGGTATGGGCGAGCTTCACTTAGAAATTATCGTTGATAGAATGCTTCGTGAATTTAAAGTTGAAGCAGAAGTTGGTCAACCTCAAGTTGCTTACCGTGAAACTATTAGAAAAACAGTTGAGCAAGAATACAAATACGCTAAACAATCAGGTGGTCGTGGACAATATGGTCATGTATTCTTAAGACTTGAGCCACTTGAACCAGGTAGTGGATATGAATTTGTAAATGATATCAAAGGTGGGGTAATTCCAAAAGAATATATTCCAGCAGTTGATAAAGGTGTTCAAGAGGCATTACAAAATGGTGTTTTAGCGGGATATCCTGTTGAAGATGTTAAAGTAACTGTTTATGATGGAAGTTACCATGAAGTGGATTCTTCTGAAATGGCATTTAAACTTGCAGCTTCTATGGGCTTTAAAGAAGGTGCTAGAAAAGCAGGTGCAGTAATCTTAGAACCTATGATGAAAGTTGAAGTTGAAACTCCAGAAGAATACATGGGTGATGTTATTGGTGATTTAAATAAACGCCGTGGTCAAGTAAATTCAATGGATGAAAGAGGTGGTAATAAAATTATTACAGCATTTTGTCCTTTGGCTGAGATGTTCGGCTACTCAACCGATCTTAGAAGTCAAACTCAAGGCCGTGCTACTTATTCTATGGAATTTGATCACTATGATGAAGTTCCAAAAAATGTTTCTGAAGAAATTATCAAAAAAAGAAATGGTTAATCTATCAAGATGGGCAAAAAGCTCATCTTGAATTATTTATGTCCTTTTGAATTAATTAAATTAATTGTTCCTTCATTAATTTCATATGCTTTTCCAAAATCTTTAACATATCTTCCATTTTTCAGTATAAGTTGAAATAAATGAAAATCTTGCATATTTTTAATGACTTGGATTATTTCTTTATTGTTTTCATTTTCATAAGTATTTAATACTTGTTCAAATAGCTGATTATCTCTTGTTATTTCTACACTCTCTACTCTAAATTTAAGCCTTTTTCTTGCAAAGATTGATATGCAATCTTTTTCATCTTCTATAAACATAATTTCTATGTTTTGATTATTGTATTTTACTCCTTCAAAGTGTTCGGCAATTTCACTAATATAAATATAAAAGTCATTTTTGTTTTTTATAATAGGAGTATATGAACATATGGTTTGATTATTTAAATTTAAGGACGATATCATAATGCTTTTGCATTCTTGTATAAATTGATTAATTTCATCATGTAGTTGCATAAAAATTTTCCTTGTAAGTTAAAATGAATAAGATTTGAGTGTTATAGAAAAGTAAAAAGAAGAGTTTGCTACTCTTCTTCATTAGTATTTTTGCGTACAACTTTAATGCGTTCTATGCTATTTCCATCCATCTTTTTGACTTCGTAGTAGCAAAATTCATCTTCTATTCTATCTCCAACCACCGGTAAGCGTCCTAAAAGATTGAAAACATATCCACCTATAGTGACTTGTTCTAATTCTTCATTAAAGCGTATATCAAGCATTTCTTCTACTTCGCTAATTTCATATCTTCCTTGAAATTCATAGATATTTTCTGCAAGCTTTTTAAAATGTGGACTAGAATCATCATGCTCATCGTTAATATCACCAACAATTTCTTCCATAATATCTTCCATAGTTAAAAGACCAGCAGTTCCGCCATATTCATCTACTACTAATGCTGTATGTACTTGTTCTTTATTCATCATGAAAAGAACTTTAGATATGCTGATATTTTCTGGAACTAGGATCATTTTGATTAGAAAATCATCTAAATTTTTCTTATCTTTGCTAAGTTCATTTTGCATAATGTCTCTAATATGCACCATACCTAAAATGATATCTTTAGAACCATCTATGTATGGAAAGCGTGTATGTTTATACTGACAAACTATTTGCATATTTTCTTCATAGCTTTTTTGTTTATTAAGACAAATCATATCTTTTCTAGGTGTCATGATTTCTTTTGCTACTGTATCTGAAAAATCGACAGCATTGCGTATGATTTCAGTTTCAAATTCATCCAAAACCCCACCTTTTTGGCTTTCACTCGCAATAAATTTAATCTCTTCTTCAGAGTGACTTAATTCGTGTTCTTTGGCAGGTTTTATACCTATAATTTTTAAAGAAACTGCAGCTAAAAAGTCAAATGTTTTAATGAAAGGTAAGAAAAGTAACCAAAATAAATGCAATGGTCTTGCAACCCATAAAACAGCTCTATCTGCAATGGCTATAGCAATGCTTTTTGGGACCAACTCGCCTAGCACAACATGCAATAATGTGATAATAGCAAAAGCAATAATAAATGCTATGGTATGGATTAATGCTGGAGCTAAACCTAAATTTGCTAGAGGAACTTCAAGAATTTTAGCAATAGCAGGTTCGCCTATCCAACCAAGAGCAAGAGAGCTTAGCGTAATACCAAGTTGGCAAGCACTTAAATAAGTATCTAGTTTTGAAGTGACTTCCAAAGCTTTTTTTGCATTGCGTTTTTTCTCTTTTACCATTTCTTCAAGTTTTGATCTACGCACTTTAACAATAGCAAATTCAGATAAAACAAAAAATCCATTTAAAAGCACTAAAGCTAATGCAACAAGAATCATAAAAGTAGAATAGCCTATATCAATAGAGGCAACAGTAGGTAGTGTTTGATTTAAGTCTAAAGATTGACTGGGGTCCAAAAAAACTCCTTTAATAAAATTTCGCAAAATTATATCAAATCAAAACTATAAAATTAGCTTAAAAATAATGATATATTTTAAATTAATTTAATGTTTTCTATATTCTATATTTTTTTCAAATTCATCTAAACGCTTGTAAATACTACGAAGCTGTGTGATAGTTGTCCAGTTGGTAATAAAAATGCTAAATGAAGATCTAACCTGGTCAAAAGCATTACCAACTTGTATGATAATTCCAAGTTGTATAAGTCCTAAAAATAAACTTGGAGCCATGATTAAAAAGGGTACTATAACCATGATTTGCTCAAATAAATAAAGCCATATATTAAAATACCCATAATGTAAAAATAATCTTTTATAATTGATTTTAAGCCCGGTAAATAAACTTAAAATACTTTCATCGCTTGCATAATTTTTTCTATCATCTTCAGCAAAAACAAGTTCTTTTCTAAAAGCAGCTTCGGCTTTTTGATTGTTATATTCTAGTCCAGGTAGTTTTATACCTACAAACCATGATATAACTAAACCTCCTAAAGAAACCAAAAATGCAATCCATACTAAAGAGCCATTAATATCTTTTAAGATAGGTAAATTAATATGTGCACTTAACATCCATAAAATTGGCACAAAAGCAACTAAAGTCATAATTGCTTTGACAAAAGCCAACCCTAAACTTTCTATGATTTTTGAAAAATTATAGATATCTTCTTGAATTCTTTGTGAACTACCTTCTATGTTATCATCTTTTTTTTGCCAAAATTTAATATAATCAAAAGTCATAGCCTCGCGCCATTTAAAAGCATATATGCTTCCAAAATATTGCGTGATAGTGGCGATTAATACATAAGGCAGTGCTAAATATAAAAATTGTTTAATAAAATAATAAAAATCATTTATGCTATGATTTTTTGCATCTTGTAAAACATCGTAAAATTCTTTATACCATTCATTTATTGCAACATTAATGGAAGTTTGAGCAAGTAAAGAAGCTAGTAAAAAAAACAAACCCAAATAAGCCCATAAAGCCCATTTTTTAGAATAAAAAAAAGATTTAAACATTTTAAATTTCTTTCAGCATTTTTTCATAATGTTTTATTGTGTGTTTTTTTGCTTTAAATATTATACTAAAAATCATAATAAAACAACTTGCGACTAAAAATCCAGGAATGATTTCATAAATTTCTATAAAATTTGAACCAAAATGCTTATAAAATACAACAGTTAAAGCCCCACTAACCATTCCAGCTATTGCACCTTCTTTGCTCATATTTTTATAAAATAAAGAAAATAAAATAACGCTTCCAAAACTAGCTCCAAAACCTGCCCAAGCATAAGAGACTATGCTTAAAATTTGACTTTGAGCATCAAGTGAAAGTGTAAAAGCTACACACGCTACAATCAAAACACCTAAGCGTGATAACAAAGTAATATTTTTATCATTTGTTTTTCTTTTTAAAATTTGCGTATAAAAATCTTGCACCAAGCTAGAAGCGCATACTAGCAATTGAGAACTTGCAGTACTCATAATGGCTGCTAAAATTGCACTGAGTAAAATTCCCGCCACCCAAGGGTTAAAAAGCACTTGAGACATTACAATAAATATTCTTTCAGGATCATTTAAAGTAAGATCAAATTTAGCTATATAAGCAATACCTAAAAATCCTATCATAGTAGCACCAAATAGAGAAATTACCATCCAAGTTATGCCTATAAAAGTCGCAGTAGGAATTTCTTTTACATTTTTTATAGAAATAAAGCGAATTAAAATATGAGGTTGGCCAAAATATCCAAGTCCCCAGGCCAAAGTTGATGCTACCACTAGCCAACCACCACCATCTAAACCAAAAGCTTGAGGTTTTACATCATTTATAGTAGAAAAAGCTTCGCCAAAGCCGCCAAGTTCAAAAATCATCACAAAAGGAATGATGATTAATGAACTCATCATTAAAAGTCCTTGTATCATATCAGTCCAGCATACGGCTTTATAGCCACCTAAAAAAGTATATAAAACAATAACTAAAAATCCAATACTTAATGCAAAAATATAAGGCAAATTAAATACACTTTCAAAAAGTTTAGCACCACTTACTAATCCAGCACTAATGTAAATAGTAAAAAATACTAAAATAACTACCGCGCAAATACTTCTTAAAATATGTCTATCATCATGAAAGCGACTTTCAAAAAAATCAGGAATTGTAATACATTCTTTGGCTATTTGAGAAAAAATCTTTAATCTTTTAGCAACAAAGGTCCAGTTTAGAAACATACCAAAACTTAAACCTATGGCTATATAAATTTGTCCCAATCCAGCTGCGTATAAAGCACCGGGAAAAGCCATTAAAAGCCAACTACTCATATCAGAAGCACCTGCACTTAAGGCAGATATTACAGGTCCCATTGATGCATTTCCAACAAAATAATCTTTACTATTTTGATTTTTTTTGTAAAAATAAAAACCTATAAAAAGCATTAAAAATGCATAGGTAATAAAAGTAATAATAATAGGATAAGAAAATTCCACACTTTGTAAATTCATAAGTGTCCTTAAAAAATTTAAAAAATCATCATTTTACTTGTTTTATTTTAAAAAAACATTATAAAAATTATTTTTTATTTCAATGCTTTATAAAGTTTTTTTGTTACAATTTTCAAAAAAATTAAGGATAGTTAATGAAAAATCTTTTAATTATAGGTGCAGGTGGTGTAAGTCGCGTTGCAACTGTAAAATGTGCAATGAATAGTGATGTTTTTAGCAAAATAACTCTAGCAAGTAGAACTAAAAGTAAATGTGATGAAATAGCAGCTTTTATAAAAGAGCGTTTAGGTATAGAAATTCAAACTGAGCAAATAGATGCAGATGACACATCTGCTGTTGTAGAGCTTATCAAAAAAACAGGAGCTGAAATTTTATTAAATGTGGCTTTGCCTTATCAAGATCTTGCTTTAATGGATGCGTGTATTCAAACTAATATTCACTATGTAGATACTGCAAATTATGAACATCCTGATTTAGCTAAATTTGAATATAAAGAACAATGGTTAAGAAATGATAAGTTTAAACAAGCAGGAATTTTAGGACTTTTAGGAAGCGGTTTTGATCCAGGTGTTACTAATGTATTTTGTGCTTATGCGCAACAAAATTTATTTGATGAAATTCATTATATTGATATACTAGATTGTAATGCAGGTGATCATGGATATGCCTTTGCAACTAATTTTAACCCTGAGATAAATTTAAGAGAAGTATCTGCTAAGGGTCGTTATTGGGAAAATGGAAAATGGATAGAAACTGAACCTATGGAAATAAAAATGGAGTGGGATTATCCTGAAGTAGGAGTAAAGGATAGTTATTTGCTTTATCATGAAGAGCTTGAAAGTTTAGTAAAAAATATCAAAGGTCTAAAAAGAATAAGATTTTTTATGACTTTTGGACAAAGTTATTTAACTCATATGAAATGTCTTGAAAATGTTGGTATGCTAGGTATTAAACCTGTTATGCATCAAGGTAGAGAGATAATACCAATAGAATTTTTAAAAACTTTGCTTCCTGATCCTGCTAGTTTAGGCCCTCGCACCAAAGGCTATACTAATATAGGTTGTGTAATCCGTGGTGTAAAGAATGGAAAAGATAAGCAAGTTTATATTTACAATGTTTGTAATCACGAAGAATGCTTTAAAGAAACTGGTGCACAAGCTGTAAGCTATACTACAGGTGTCCCTGCTATGATAGGTACGAAATTAATTGCTAAAGGAATTTGGCAAGGAAAAGGTGTGTTTAACATGGAAGAATTTGACGCCAAACCTTTCATGGATGAGTTAAATACTCAAGGACTTCCTTGGAAAATTATAGAAATGGAGCCAAATTTAGGAAAATAATCTCAAGTCTTTTTTGACTTGAGAAAGTTTTATAATGACGCAATTATTATTAAGTATAGATTGGACGCCTTTTTTAGTTTCCATAAAACTTTCTATTATTACTTGTATAATTTTGTTTTGTTTTTGCATACCTCTTGCTTGGGTTTTTACTTTTAAGCAATTTAGAGCAAAAAAAATTCTAGAAACTATAATGACCTTACCTTTAGTTTTACCACCATCTGTTGTTGGTTTTTACTTGTTGATTTTATTTTCAAAATATTCTTTTTTTGGAGAATTTTTAGAAAAATATTTTAATATCACTTTAGCTTTTACTTTTGAAGGCTTGGTAATAGCAAGTTGCATTTACTCTTTACCTTTTATGTTTAATCCTTTATATAATGCAATGTCTTTAATTTCTAAAAATATTATAGAAGCAAGTTTTTCTTTGGGAAAAAATTCTTTCATCACACTTTTTAAAGTAATCTTACCAAGTATCAAACCGGCTATACTCAGCGCTTTAGTAATAAGTTTTGCACATACTATGGGCGAGTTTGGTATAGTATTAATGATAGGTGGTTCTTTAAGCGGGGAAACAAAAGTAGCTAGTATTGCTATATATGAAAGTATGGAAAATTTAGATTTTGCCACAGCTCATATTTATAGTCTCATACTTTTAATTTTTAGTTTTGTTGTTTTGTTAAGTGTAAATTTGTTAAAAAATAAATAACAAAGACTTATTTTATTGTATAATCAATTTATATCTTAAATTTAAAGGAGAAATGATGGATAATTCACTATCAGGATATACTAAAAAATATGACAATGAAGGATATGGCTTACAATATCCAGATGGACATGTTATAAGATTTTATGAGAGAATCTTAAAATACAAATTAAACAAAACAAGTGGAAATTTACTTGATTTTGGTTGTGGAAATGGAGTTCATTCTAAGTATTTTCAAGATGTAACGGGGGGGGGGTATTAATGCCTATGGTATAGATATTGTTCCTAGTTTAAAAAATACTTGGAAAAAAGATCCTGGGATAAATGAAAATAATTTTCATGTTATTACACCAAATTCTAGTTTTAAAAATTTATTTGATGTAAAAATGGATTTTATTTTTGCAAATCAAAGTTTATATTATCTGCCAAACAAAGACTTTCAAAAAACTATTGAAGAATTTTATGATTTATGCAATGATGGAGCAATAATTTTCGCGACAATGATTAGCTCTAAAGCTTATCAAGAATTTGTTGCAGGAGATGTTAAAGATAATGGTTTAGTGGAAGTAAAATCTAGTCCAAGATTAAATGGCGAATCTACTTATATAAATTTTACAAATACGATTGAAGAATTAAAAGAAAAATTTAAACCTTTTAAACCATTATTTTGGGGAGATTATGAATTAATAAATTTATATAATTTTGAAGGAAGTATACAGCATTTTATTTATATAGGGAAAAAATAATTTTATATGATAAAGACTTTATCAAGTCTTTATCATCCC
>NZ_JAKMRA010000012.1:0-40319 GCF_025771865.1 Campylobacter sp. IFREMER_LSEM_CL2090 | reverse complement strand
AACACACTCCATCAACGCTTAACTCATAAGCTTTTTTTAAATTATTATCTAAAACATCAAGTAAAAATAAAATTTTAGAGTCAAACATATAAAACTCAGCCATTTTTGAGGCAATTTTTGCTAATCTCTCATCTTCTATTAAAATATATTTTGCTCCTAGTGCATTAGAAAGTAAAATTTCTTCCTCATTCTTGGCATATATAGCAAAATCTATTTTTTCCTCTTTTGCACTTTTTATATTTTGTTCATTATAGTTAAAACAATTTACATTTGTTTTGATAAAAATATTTTCATAATGACTAAATTTTTGCATATTTATCAAAGGATGTCCAAAAATTAACATAATTTTTCCTTTATCTTTAAAAGACAATAATTCCTAAAGCCTTGATTAAAAATTTGATAATCTTTCAATTCTTGCAATTCATCATAAACTTCACTTCCTTTATAAAGCAAAAATAAAGTATTTTTATCATAAAAACCATTTGAAATTTCTACCAAAGGTTTTACATCCATCAAAGCTCTTGAAGTAATTAAATCTACTTTAAAAGGTGGATAGTTTTGTAATTTTTCTTTTATGATATTTACATTTATCAAATTAAGTTCAGTTTTAACCACCCTTAAAAATGAAGCCTTTTTAGCGCTAGGCTCAAAAAGAAAAAATTCATTATTTTGCAAAATACAAGCTAAAAATAATGCAGGAAAACCGGCCCCGCTTCCAATATCAATGATCTTTTTTTTATTACTCAAATCATAAAAATCTAAAATTTTAACACTATCAATAATATTTTCATCTATATTTTCAAAATGAGTTAAATTATGCACAGCATTAAATTTTTCTAACAACTCTTTATAGAGCGTGATTTTTTTAAAAAAATCATCTTTATTTGCAAAATCTTTTAAAAAATTTAATTGCTCTTCGTATTTTTTCAATTTAGATGTCCCATTTGTGTATATTTAATTTCTAAGTAATCTTTATTAAAACGATTTGCTTTTATTAAAATAGGCACTCTTAAATTAATTTTTTCTTTTAATGAATTTAGCTTTTCAGGATTATTAGTTAAAAGGTTAATTTTAGAAATCTTATAATGCTTAAGTATAAATTCTACTATTTCATAACTACGCTCATCTGCCTTAAAACCTAATTGATGATTTGCTTCTATGGTATTAAAACCCTTATCTTGCAAAGCATAAGCATTAATTTTATTAAAAAGTCCTATACCTCTTCCTTCTTGCCTTAGATAAATCACCATACCACCATGCTCTTGAATGTATTTTAAAGAAAAATCAAGCTGTTCTCCACAATCACATTTTAAACTTCCTAAAACATCCCCTGTTAAACATTCTGAATGGATTCTAATATTAACTTCTTTTTCCAATTTTCCTTTAAAAATACAAAGATGTTCTTTATCATTTTCTTTAAAACTTTGTATATTAAATTCCCCAAAACGAGTGGGGAGTTTTGCTATTTCAGAAATTTGAATAGTCATTATTTTACTTTACCTTTTTTATAAAAAATATGCTAGAATTTAAACAATTTTAACAAACAAAAAGGAAATTTATGTTTAAACGCTTTAGAAGATTAAGACTTAATGAGAATATTAGAAGCTTAGTAAAAGAAAATACCTTAAATTTAGATGATTTAATCTATCCACTTTTTGTTATCAATGGTGCTAATATTAAAAATGAAATCACATCTATGCCAGGTGTGTTTCAAATGAGCTTAGATGAAATTTTAAAAGAATGTGAGGAGTTAATTAATCTTGGTATTAAAGCGATTATTTTATTTGGCGTGTTAGAAAGTTCCAAAAAAGATAGTTGTGGAAGTGATGCATTAAGCGATGATGGCTTGATTGCTACAAGTCTAAGAGCTATTAAAGCAAAATTTCCTGATTTGGTAGTAATTACCGATCTTTGTTTTTGTGAGTATACTGATCATGGGCATTGTGGTATTATTGATCCAAAAAGTAAAAGCGTAGATAATGATTTAACTTTAGAAATTTCAGCCAAACAAGCTCTAATTCATGCTAAAAACGGTGCAGATATGATAGCACCAAGCGGCATGATGGATGGTATTATTGAAACTTTAAGAAAAACTTTAGATGAAAATGGTTTTGAAAATTTACCTATTATGGCTTATTCTACTAAATTTGCTTCAGCCTATTATGGGCCTTTTAGAGATGTGGCTGATTCTGCACCAAGTTATGGAGATAGAAAAACCTATCAAATGGATTTTGCCAATGGTAAAGAAGCCTTATGTGAGAGCTTAGAAGATGAAAAACAAGGCGCTGACATCTTAATGGTAAAACCAGCACTTGCGTATTTAGATGTAGTAAAAGGTATAGCAAATCATTCTAAACTTCCACTTTGTGTGTATAATGTAAGCGGAGAATATGCTTTGTTAAAAGCAGGTCAAAAAGCAGGTGTGATTGACTATGAAAAAATAGTGCTTGAAACTATGCTTGCTTTTAAAAGAGCTGGAGCTAAGCTTATCATAACTTATCATGCAAAAGAAATTGCAAAATTATTAACAAATAAGGAGTGAGATTGAATAGTCTAAGCAAAAAAAGCTCTCAAGATGTAATCAATGAATTATCTAATCATTTGGGCATAGAAAAACACAATCAAACTATATTTCATCTAACCCACATTAACGATAAAGAAAAAAAGTTAAGTCTAAAAAATGGCCATAATTTAGCACCCGAACCATGGTTTATAGTAGATGAAAATGATGAAGTTAAAACTATGTTTTCTGTAAAAACTCTGATTGAGTTTTTACAAAGTGCCAAAAAGATACAAAAGGATAATTTTGAACTTAAACTAGAAAAGGCTATCTATCAACAAATTCCTATTGACTTTAATGATGTATGGACAGTTGCAATGGATGAGATTAAACATCAAGTTTCCAAAGGTATAAAAGAAGTTAATATTGATTTAGATCAATTAATCAGCAATATTCATACAAAACATCCTAACTTATTTATAAACATGAAAGAAATGATGCAAAAAGGCAAAAAATGAGAGATTATAAAAATTTTGTTAAATACTCCAAAGCAGGACCTAGATACACTTCTTATCCTACTGCAGTAGAATTTAACACCCATTTTAAATATGAAGACTATATAAAAATTTTAAAACAACAAACAGCACAATTATCTTTATATTTTCATTTGCCTTTTTGCAGGAGTGCTTGTTATTTTTGCGGTTGTAATGTAATATATACCGCAAAAGAAGAAAGTAAAGAAAGATATTTAAATTATCTTTTTAAAGAACTTGATCTTTTAGCAAATATCATTGACACACAAAGGGAAGTAGCTCAAATGCATTTTGGTGGTGGCACGCCTACTTTTTTTTCTGCTAAACAATTGCAAAGTTTGATTTTTAAAATAAAAAGCATTTTTCCAAATTTTACCCAAGATAGTGAAGTAAGTTGTGAAATTGATCCTAGATTCTTAAATGAAGAACAAGCTGATGTTTTAATTCAAAATGGCTTTAATCGCATTAGTTTTGGCGTGCAAGATTTTAACGAAAAGGTTCAAAAGGAAATTCATAGAATTCAACCTTTTGAACTTACCAAAAATGCAGTAGATATGGTAAGAAAAAAAGGGATAAATTCAGTAAATATGGATTTAATTTATGGCCTTCCTTATCAAAGTCTAGAAAGTTTTAAGCAAACTTTAGAAAAAGCACTGCTGATTAATCCCGATCGCTTTGCTATTTTTAATTATGCACATGTGCCTTGGCTTAAAAAAAATATGAGAAAATTTGACGAAAACACTCTACCAAGTCCTGATGTAAAACTTCAAATTTTAGAATATTGTGAAAAATTTTTAACTCAAAATGGTTATAAAATGATAGGAATGGATCATTTTGCAAAACCACAAGATGAACTTTTTAAAGCCTTAGAAAATGATAGTTTGCATAGAAATTTTCAAGGCTATACTACAAAAGGCGGAACTGATTTAATCGGGATTGGCCTAACAAGTATAGGCGAAGGTAAAAGACACTATATGCAAAATTTCAAAGATATGCCAAGCTACGAAAAGGCTATCGATGAAGGTCGATTGCCTTGCGAAAAAGGTATCATGCTTGATGATGATGATGAACTAAGAAAAGCTGTTATTATGGAACTTATGAGTAATTTTGCTCTTAATATAAAAAATATTGAAAGTAAATTTAAGATTGATTTTTTTGAATATTTTAAGCAAGATTTAGAAGAACTCCAAAAACTTAATGAATTTATCAACATAGATAAAACTCATATCAAAGTTAATGAAACAGGAGTACTTTTAATCCGTAATATTGCTATGTGTTTTGATAAATATTTAAAACGCATTAGCGAAGATAAAAAAGTTTTCTCTAAAACGGTTTAATATGTTAAATGTTAATGAAATTTCTAATGCTTGCGTAAAATGTGGAAAATGCATACCAGTTTGCACCATACATGAAATAAATCGTGATGAGAGTACTTCCCCTCGTGGCTTTTTAGATTTAATCAGTGCTTATGAAAACCAAGAACTAGAGCTTGATAAAAATCTTAAAAAAATATTTGAATCATGTTTTTTGTGTACAAATTGCGTTGAAGTTTGTCCAAGCCATTTAAGAGTGGATAGCGCTATTGAAAAAGTGCGTTACGATATAGCACAAAAATTTGGCATTGCTTGGTACAAAAAACTTGCTTTCTTTTTTCTAAGACGCAGAAAAATTCTAGATATTTTAGCAAGATTTGGTTATGTTTTCCAAAGCTGTGCTTTTAGTTTACAACATAAAAATTTGGGAATGAAAGCTAAATTTAACCTACCTTTAATCAAAAAAGATCGTTTGCTTCCTTCTTTAGCTAAAAAAAGCTTTCTAGCTTCTAATCCTGATTTCATAAATAATCAAGGTGAAAAAACCATAGGACTTTTTATAGGCTGCTTGTCAAATTACTCTTATACAAATACGGGCTTTGCTTTGCTTGAAATTTGTAAACATCTTAAAATCAATGTAGATTTATTAAAAGATCAATCTTGTTGCGGTGCTCCTCATTATTTTACTGGAGATTTTAAAAGTATAGAAATTTTAGCTAAAAAAAATATCGTTTATTTTGAAGAAAAATTAAAAACACTAGATTATATCATTATCCCCGAAGCAACCTGTTCTGCGATGATTAATATAGACTATGAACATTTTTTCCACATGCAAAAAGATGAAGAATGGGCTATAAGAGCTAAAAATATTTCTAGTAAAATACTACTTGCAACAAAATATTTTTATGAATATACTAAACTAGAAGAGCTTTTAAAAACAAAGAAAAAATTAAAGACAAAAATTGCATACCACGATCCTTGTCATGCAAGAAAAATGCAAGGTGTTTTTAAAGAACCTAGAGCCTTGCTTAAACAAAACTATACTTTCAAAGAACTTATTAACTCAAATGAATGCTGTGGTTTTGGCGGTGTTAGTATGCAAACTGATCACTATGAAAAAGCTTTGCAAGTTGGTATAAGAAAAGCTCAAAATATACAAAAAAGCAATGTGAAAATTATCAGTGCAGAATGTTCAGCTTGTAGAATGCAAATTTCAAATGCATTAGAGCATGAAAAATCCTCCACGCATTTTTTACATCCATTAGAATTGATAGCAAAAATACTTCAAGATAAAAATTAATCTTGAATTTTTATATCTTCGATATTTGATCTATTTTTTTCTATTAAAATTCTATTTTTTTCTATATTTTCACTATTTTTTTTACACTCGTTTTTCAAGATTTCAATATTTTTATATAAAATTTTTATTTTTCTCTCGTAACGATTTATCAATAAAAATACTATAAATAAAAATAAAATTAAAATAGCCCAATTTAAAAATGCCATATTTGCCCTTTCTTTAGATATATTAACACTTTTTATCTTAAACTAAAATTCTTTTCAAATTTGGAGAAAGTTTGACTAAAATTTCATAGTTGATAGTATTAAAAAAACTAGCCATAATATTTGCATCATTTAAAACACAAATTTCATCTTCATCATTCTCACAAGAAAAACTATCCATAGACATTTTTCCAAGCAATTTCTTACCATTAGGAAGAAAAAAATCTTGTTTTCCATCATAACGCAAAAGCCCATCTGCATAACCTAAATCATAAGTTGCTATTTCAAGATCTTCTTTTGCATTATATACACCACCATAACCAACACTTTGACCTTTTTTCAACACTCTTTGGCTTAATTTTTCAGCCCATAAACTTAAAACTTTGCGTAAGTCTTTATTAAAATGCGCATAGCCAAATTGCACAAGCCCTACTCTACAATACTCATCGCACCCAAGCTCGCTTGCTCTAAACAATGCTTCAGAATTATGTGAATGAAATATAAGCTTTTTAGCTTCATCACAAAGCAAGGTATATATTAGCTCTTTAGCTTGTTTAAATTTTTGTTTTTGCACAAAATAACTAGCATCTATTTCATCACTTCCTGCAAAGTGCATCATCACTCCATGAAGTATTAAATTATTACTTTGTAGTTCTTGTATCACTTCTTGAATTTCTTCAGGTATAATTCCATTTCTATGCATATTTGTATCTACAACTAAATGAATTTTTATATTTTGCTTGAATTTTTTAATATCATTTTTATCATTTAAAGCATAAATAAATTTTTCACTTTCATTGCCATGTGGATGATGGGATAGAATTAAGATATTATCAAAAATATCTTCAAGCTCTTTTGCTTCAGCTTCATTTTTTACCGCTATAAAATTTATACCTTTTGCTCTAGCTATAGGAGCTAAAAGCTTAGCTCCATGTCCATAAGCATTATCTTTAAAAACACATATTACTTTTTGATAACCTCCTGCTTTAGAGGCTATCAAGTCAAGATTATACTCATAAGCCAAACGATCAATTTTTATATATGCCATTATTGTTCAGCTAAAATTTGCATTTTATCTTCAACTAGCTTAACATAAAGGACTTTTTCTCCTTTGAATTTATAGTTAGTACTACGATAGTCTTCATAAAATCCTATTCTAAAAATTTTCTCATTTTTATCATTTGGATAAGGACTTATGCTAAGATCTGAAAATTTAATGCTCTTTTTTTCTCTCTTTGCGAAAATTCTTTCTTTATTTTTTGCAAATTGCTCATAAGTAGATTTATTATTATGTTTAAAAATTTTTTTATCATAAAAAGATAAATATTTATTTATATCACTTTTTTGCCAACTATCTTTCCAGGCAAATAAATTAGCTAGTAAAATCGCTATTTCATCATGAGTTGCTCTTACTTTATTTTTCTCTTCTGTCATTGCATAAGATTTTCTATCAGCTACTAATTTATTAAAATCTTCCAATAAATCATTATGCACAGCAATGCAACCTCTAGTTTTATAAGTATCCAAGCGTGTTCCATCTAAAGGATAGCCATGAATCCAAATACCACCACCTGTTTTACCCAAAGTTTTATCTAAAACATTTGGGTAAGTTGTTGCAAATGCAAATGGGCCATAATATGGATCACCAGGATAAAATTTCTTTCCAAGTTCGTAAAAACCTATTGGAGTTTTTAAATCCCCTTCTACTTCTTTATCTCCAGCTAAACCTGTTAAAACATCCCTTTGGATAAATTTCTTTTCTACTTTTCCATCATTGTAGTGATAAACTCTAATAATTTTATCACTTTTATTTGTTAAAACTATTGCAACATTTTCCTCATAATATCCTAAACTAATATTTTTGTCTTTTATCTCATCAAGCCAAAAATCTTTTTTACTTAACTCTTGCTCCAATACCCTTTCAACTGCATCAATACCTTCGTTTAGATAAATTTTTGCAAGATTATTTGCATTTGCAAACACAGCCAAACTAAACAATGCTAATATAATTTTAAACAATTTTCACCTTTCTATTAAAAATTAAAACAACAAAGAACTAATTATAATATTTTTACAATAAATATATTTTTAATTTTTTCCGTGTATAATGTTTACAAATAACCAAAAACAAAAAAAGGAAAAATAATGAAAAAATTACTTAATTTAGCCATATTAAGCACTTTTGCTTTTTCAAATCAAATTACTATAAATGATCCTTATGTAAGACAAACTCCACCTAATTCTAAAACAACGGCATTTTTTTTAGAACTTAAAAACAACTCCAACAAAGATATTAAACTCATAAAAGCTCAAAGTTCATTAAGCGATACAGCTGAAATTCATGATCATATTATGAAAGATGGTAAAAAAATGATGGTTCAAATTCCTCAAATCACAATAAAAGCTAATTCAAGCACTGAACTTAAACCTGGTGGGATGCACATTATGATACTAAATCTCAAAGAAAATATCACACCGCAAACAAAGGCCAATCTAACTCTTTATTTTGATGATAATAGCACAATTGAACTAAAAGATATCAAGTCAAGAAGCATTAAAAAATAATGAAAAATCTACTTGTCTTTGCCTTAGCTATAGTCTTTGCTATATGCGGGGCTTATTTTTACACCAATTCATCAAATACCGGAAAAAAGAGAGAATTAATTACCACTTTAACACCTCTAACATGTGATCTAAACATTCAAGAATGTGAATACAATTTTAAGGATAAAAAAGTCTTAGTAAATTTAAATCCAAAGCCTATTACTACATTAAATGAGCTTGATTTAAATATTGCCAATTTAGGTGAGTTTAAAAAACTTAATGCTAGGGTTTATGGACTTAATATGTATATGGGAGATATTGTTCCACAATTTAAAAAAATAAACAATACTTATCATGCTAAATTAGTTTTAAGTTCTTGCACGCTAGATATAATGCGTTTTAGAATAGAGCTTTTTGATGATGAAACTCCACTAGGTTTTTATTTTGACTTTGATGTAAAGAGGTAAAATATGAAAAAAATAAATATTTTTTTATTAATTGTGGTAATTTTTGGAGTATTTTTTATATCTGTGCAGTATTTTGAAAACAACAAATACAATTTTCACTTAAATTCTGAAAAAGGCATACTTAGTCTAAAAGATTTTATCGGTAAAAAACTAATTGTATATTTTGGCTATACATATTGTCCTGATGTCTGTCCTAGTGAGCTTGCCTTGATTGCTAATGTTTTAGAAAAAATGCCAAATAAAGAAAAAGCTCATGTGATATTTATCTCACTAGATCCAGCAAGAGATAGCAACTTAACTCAAACTAGCCAATGGGTTAAGTATTTTTACCCAAATTCAACTGCATTAGTTGCTAAAGATGAAAAAGAATTAGAAAAAGTTACTAAAAATTATGGCGTAATATATGAAAAAATCAATCTTAAAGATTCCGCTATGGGATATTCTATAGCACATAGTGGCGAATTTTATTTGATTGATGAGAATGGAAAATTTATTAAAACCATTAAAGATATTAGTTATGAAAACTTTTTCAATGAAATTCAAAAATTTTTAAACGAATAAATTTTTCAATTTATTCGTTTCTTAAAGTATCTAAAATATCTACTTGTGTTGCTTTTTTAGCAGGATAATAAGAAGACAAGCTCACAATCATAATAGCACCAAAAATCGTAGTACAAAAATCAACAAAAGAAAGCTCCAAAGGTAGCTTACTCATGCCATAAACATCACTTGGTAAAGAAATAATGTCAAAATTTCCAAGTATCCACAAAGCAATAGCTGCAAGTATCACACCTGCTACGATACCACTTCCACCTATCAAAAATCCTAAAGAAAAAAATGTTTTTTTAATCTCTAACTTACTAGCTCCTAAAGAAAGCAACAAAGCTATCTCACTACGACGATTCATTACTATCATTAATAAAGAACTTACTATATTTAAACTTGCGACCAAAATAATCAACATCAATACTATAAACAAAGCTCTTTTTTCTAAAGCTAATGCTGCAAAGAAATTTCCATTTTGCTCCCACCAGCCTATACTAGCATATCTTGCACCCAAGAAAGCTTCAATTTGTTTAATATCCTCAAAAGGCTTATTTGAATATACATGTACTCCATCATAACTTCCTTGGGGATATGACAAAATCTTAGCTAAAGCTTTTACATCTGTATACATATAAGCTTTATCATAAGCTAACAAACCTGAAG
Source organism: Campylobacter sp. IFREMER_LSEM_CL2090 (assembly GCF_025771865.1). NCBI lineage: Bacteria > Pseudomonadati > Campylobacterota > Epsilonproteobacteria > Campylobacterales > Campylobacteraceae > Campylobacter > Campylobacter sp. IFREMER_LSEM_CL2090. Next base: position 30,250 of record NZ_JAKMRA010000012.1, on the reverse strand, counting down.
AAAAATCAGCCATAACATCAAATCTTTTAACTTTTGGAATAAGCGAAAGTCCGCTTGCATTAAGATTGGAAAAAATTAAGGTAATTTTTTCATTATAATCAAGTCCAAATTCATCTTTTAAACCCTTACCAATTAAAATATCAAAATTATCTAATTTTTTATCTTTTAAAGCTTGAGCTACTACCTCATTGATCTTTTTTTCATCTTCAAAATTAACCCCAAAAAGCATACCGCCTTCCAATTTTAAATCATTTCTTGCTATAACCTGAGTAGCAATATAAGGGCTAAATAATAAATTTGGAAATTTGTTTCTTAATTCTTGCAATAATTTATCATCTACATTTGCTCCAAAACGCGGTAATATAGTGATAGGGTAATTCATAGTAAAAAGTTTTCTCTCAAATTCTTTATCAAAGCCATTCATAATAGCCATTGCAACTAAAAGCACACAAAGTCCTATACTTACACCTAAAAAGGCTAAAATTTTTGAAAGCATAATAAAGGGTTGATCTTTATCAAAACGCAGATATTTAAATAATAAATAACGAGGGATACTTTTATACATCTTTTACTCTTAATATTTTTTTAAGTATTTTAACTTGATTTTTATAAAAGCAAGCTTTGTATTTATTTAAGATAATATACAAAGGCACTATTATCATGAAATTCAACTATAAATCTTAGTGGCAAAATTCTCACATAAGTTTCACTTTGCGCACTTGCTTGTTCACTTTTTACAAAGTCTTTTACATCTATTTTTGAGTTAAAAAAGCAATCAATTAAATCATTTTTGTGAGCATTTAAAAAGTTAAATTTATCTAGCTTTGTCATCTTTTCTTCAGCCACCATACCAAAATCATTGCGTATTAAAGATTTCAAATCACTTGGTGTATATGCTAACTCACAAGCATATTCTAAATTTTTATTTTTACTTTTAGTCATAGCCATAGAAATAGTTTCATTTTGATGATAAAGAATAAAATTTTTATTAGAAAGTTCTGCCCAAAATATAAATTCATCTTGGGCAGTAGCATTAAAAATTATGAGGATTAATAAGCAAACAATTCTTTCCACTTGTCAGCATCAATTTTAAGTTCTACATTTACTCTATAAAGACCATCTTTAAAGTCTTGATCTACAACACTTGCATTTTTAATCAAACCATTTACCTGTGCTGTAATAGTTGAGCTTTTAAGCATTGCATCTTTTACTGTATCTTTACCATTAACTCTGACACCATATAACTTACTTGCTAATTGTCTATAAGCATCGGTAATTGCCGCTCTTTTAGCTAAAGCTAAAGCTTGGCCAACTGAAACCGTATTTAAAGGAGCAATACCCTCACCCACCGCTGTAAAAGTTAGATCATTGTCTGTGCTTGTATCATTTGCAAGCATTTTTTCTTCTCTAATGATGTTACGCACATCATCTTTATCAACTTTTTGAACCACAACATCAGAATTTGCTGCTTGAGTTTGATTTGGATTCACACCTCTTTGATCTAGTGCACAAGCACTAAAACCCAAAGCTAAACAAAACATAAAAATAACTTTTTTCATTTTTTACACCTTCAATTTATTTGATTTTATTAAAACAGCAAAAAGCATTCCAATAATTTTACTATTCTAAATTTAAATCCATATTAGTTTCAGCATCTAACTCCTCATCTTCTTCTTTAGGACACTTAGCAATGCTTACAACCTCATCATTTTCAACATTAACAACAATTACACCACTTGTATTTCTACCTGCTTTTCTAATGCTTTGCATATCAACGCGTATCATCTTACCACTGCTTGTTAATGCCATTAAATCCATACTTTCATCAACTATGACTATACCGATTAAATCTTTTGTTTTGGCAGTAAGTTTCATACAAATAACACCCTTACCACCTCTACTTTGAAGTCTATATTCTCCAGCATCAGTACGCTTGCCTATACCTTTTGCACTTACGCTTAAGATTTCTTGAGCGTCATTTTCTATAACAACAGCACCCACAACCTCATCATCTTTTTCTTTAAATTTAATCGCAGTTACCCCTCTACTTACACGGCCAATCTCTCTAACTTTAGCAAGTGGGAATTTAATACACATACCTTTTTTAGTAACCGCAAAAAGCATTTTACCAACGATAGTATTATCAAGCTCTTCATTAGGTTCAAGCATTTCATTTTCTAAATTTTCTTCATAATTTTGTTCTTGAGTTTCATTTTCATCCCTTGCTACGATAATTGCAGTAACAAGTTCATCATTTTCATCTAGATTAATCGCTTTTACACCCACGCTTCTAATGTTTTGATATTCACTTAAATTTGTGCGTTTTACGATACCATTTTTAGTAAAGAAACATAATGATTTACTTTCATCAAAATCAGTGGTTGGAATAATTGCCATGATTTTTTCATCTGCTTGTAAATTAATGAGATTAACCACGGCTTTGCCTTTAGCGGTTCTACTTCCTTCAGGAATTTTATAAACCTTAAGCCAATAAAGCTGTCCGCGATCAGTAACAAACATCAAGGTATCATGTGTATTTGCCGTAAAGAAACTTTCTATAAAATCATCATCATAAGTTGTAACTGCAACCTTGCCTTTACCACCGCGTTTTTGTTTTTCATATTGCTTACTTGGAACACGCTTAATATAGCCACGATGAGTGATAGTAACTACCATATTTTCATTTGGTATTAAATCTTCTATATCAATATCATCATAGTCTTCTTCAATTTGAGTGATTCTTGGTACATCAAATTTTGTTCTGATTTCTTTTAACTCATCTTTGATTAAATTTTCAAGCAAAGTTTCGCTTTTTAAAATTTGATCAAGCCTCTCTATTTCTGCTAATAATTCCCTTAATTCATTATCAATTTTTTCTCTCTCAAGACCTGTTAAACGGCCTAATTTCATATCTAAAATAGCATTAGATTGAAGCTCGCTTAGACCAAATTTTTGCATTAATAAATTTTTAGCCGTTGGGTTATCAGGAGAGTTTTTAATCAAAGCTATCACTTCATCAATATTATCTAGCGCAATCTTCAAACCTTCTAAAATATGCGCTCTAGCTCTAGCTTTTTGCAATTCATAAATAGTTCTTCTAATAATTACAGTTTTTCTATGATTTAAGAATAAATTTAAAAGCTCAATTAAAGAAAAAACTTTTGGCTCTTTATTATGTATAGCAAGCATAATCACACCAAAAGTGCTTTCCATGGTGGTAGATTTAAAAAGATTATTTAACACAATCTCACTCATAGCATCGCGTTTTAGCTCAATTACCACGCGAATTCCTTCTCTATCACTCTCATCTCTAACTTCAGCAATACCTTCAATTTGTTTTTCTTTGGCAAGTTCAGCGATTTGCTCTATTAATCTTGCTTTGTTAGTTTGATAAGGAAGTTCATCTATAACGATAATATCTTTATTAGCTCTTTTTTCTATATGGGTCTTTGCTCTTACTTTTACCCTACCACGACCTGTGCGGTATGCTTCTATAATACCTTTTTTACCAAAGATAATACCGCCGGTTGGAAAATCAGGTCCTTTAATAAATTGCATTATTTCTTCTAAACTTGCGTTTTTATTATCAATTAAATAAAGCAAACCATCAATAAGCTCATTTAAGCTATGCGGAGGAATATTGGTAGCCATACCCACTGCAATACCACTTGAACCATTAAGCAATAAATTTGGAACCCTAGCAGGTAAAACATCAGGCTCACTCATAGAATCATCATAATTTGGTATAAAATCAACCGTATCTTTTTCTATATCACGCAAAAGTTCTTCAGCTAAAATCGTCATCCTAGCTTCAGTATAACGCATCGCAGCAGCGCCATCACCATCAATAGAACCGAAGTTTCCTTGTCCATCTACGCTTGGATAACGCATAGAAAAATCTTGCGCCATTCTTACTAAAGCATCATATACAGCTGTATCACCATGTGGATGATATTTACCGATTACATCACCCACTATACGCGCTGATTTTTTGTATGCACTACGACTTCCAACACCTAAATCATTCATAGCATATAAAATTCTTCTATGAACAGGTTTAAGCCCATCTCTAGCATCAGGTAAGGCACGGCCTATAATAACACTCATAGAATAATCTAAATAACTACTTTTTATAGAACTTTCTATATCTATATTTTCAATATCTGAATCTTTAGTAAAAATATTTTCCATAAAAATCCTTAAAATTAATGCCTATATTGTATCAAATTTTGCATTAGCCAAAACTAAAGCAAAAAGCACTTCAATATTATTTTTTTCTAAAAGCTCTTTTGCCTCTAATAAACTTAATCCAGTAGTTATCACATCATCTACTAAAATTACAGGATATTTTGGACGCTTTAAAAGCTTATAAGATCTTTTATTATCTTTACGAAATTTCAAACTTTTACCACTATATTTAAATTCTGAACTAGCTTGCAAGGTGTGATACATAGGTTTTATAAATTTAGTATTTAAGTATTTAGTTAAAATAGCAGTATGAGAGTAATTTTTATATGTTTTATCATCTAAAGCTATAGCATTAATTTTACAAGATGGTTGAAAAAAATCCTCAAATTTAGCAAAACTCAATTTTGCTAAAGCATTTAAAACAAAATAGCCTTGAAATTTGTGTTTAAAATAAATCAAATGCTTAATTTGCTCATATTGATAAAAATAATAAACTTTAAAATTTCCCTCAAGTTCTCTTATACCTAAAGAATATTCTAAAAGCTCTTCCTTGCAAGCTGGACAAAAACTCGCAAAGGAAAATCCATGGCAATTAAAACACCTCACAAAGAGCTGATAATATCTGCAGATTTATTAGCCACTTGTTTTATAAGAAGCTGAGTGAAAAAAGGTAGATCTTTGATATTATAAAAACCTTTAACTTCTTGTTTGGTTTTAATATTAATAGTTTTATTGGTATTAATATCTTTTAGTGTCAATTGACTAGCAATAATTGAAAATAAAGAATTAGAATCAAATTTAGAATAAAAATCATTAAAACTTAAATCTACCCTTAAAACATAAGGAGAATCTTGTGTATCTTCTACTACAACTATACCTCTATTTTCTAATTCTTCTTTTAAAAACACATAAAAATAGTAGTTAAAATTCTCATTAATATAATAATTATTTCCATTAGAAGAAGAATATTTTAAATTCTCATTTAAATCATATACCCTATGAATATAAACTTTTTTTAAGGAAGCACTTTTATCAATTGTTCTTTTATTTGCGCAATACTTAAGTCCCACATCACTAATATACACAAGGCCTTTAATTTTTGCTTCATATGCTTTAGAATCAGAAGGATTATAACATTGTGCTTGAATTTTTATAAGCTCATTAACTTTTGCAACACTTTGATTTTTAGAATTTACAGCACATGCACTAAAAAATAAAGCTAAAACAAATACAAATACTTTTTTTAACATTTTTTTTCCTTAGAATCATCTTTATTATTTTATGATTTTTAATTAGCAAAAATTATACCAAAAACAAATAAATTTTACTAAAACTTACTTTTTTTCACACAAGAATAATTTTATTGAAAAAATTTTATACAAAAATTGATATTTAAAAGAAAATTCATTTAGAATATGTTACAAAACTGCAATATTTTAAAGGAGTTGTTAAATGAGTTCAAATACAAAAACACTTATAGTCGTTGCTGATTTAGTGTTATTTATCGCTTTGCTTTATTTTTCCCCTTTTGGTGAAACTAAAGTAAACCAAGGTTTATCTTTGTTAATTTTTATTGCCGTTTTATGGCTTAGTGAGGCTTTGCATGTTACTATTACAGCTATTTTAGTACCTGTTTTAGCTGCTATTTTGGGATTACTACCCACCGCTAAAGCTTTAACAGGTTTTGCTGATTCTAATATCTTTTTATTTTTTGGTGGTTTTGCTTTGGCCGCAGCTATGCATCATCAAAAATTAGACAAACTTATTGCACATAAAATTTTAACATTAGCAAAAGGGCATTTAGGCCTTTCTAGTTTGTATATTTTTATCACTACTGCATTTTTATCCATGTGGATGAGTAATACCGCAACAGCAGCTATGATGCTTCCACTTGCTATAGGTATGTTAGCTTCACTTGATCCGCAAAAAGATAGAAATACTTATGTTTTCATCCTTTTAGGTATAGCTTTTAGTGCGAGTATAGGTGGTATAGGCACCATAGTAGGAACTCCACCAAATGCAATCGTTGCCACTCAATTACACATTACTTTTGCACAATGGTTAAAATACGGAATTCCTATTGTTTTAATTTTCCTACCTGCAATGATTTTAATTTTATACTTTATGTTTAAACCTAAATTTAATCTACAAGTTGATTTACATACTGAAAATATAGAACTTACAAGACCTAGAATCATCACTTTAATAATCTTTTTAGTCGTTGCACTATCTTGGATTTTTAGTGGTAATATCAGTCCTATCATCACAAGTATTTTTGGACACAAAATAGCAAATCTTGATGCGATTATTGCTTTATTGGCTGCTGTTTTAGTATGTGCTTTTAAAGTAATTGATTGGAAAAATATACAAAAAAATACCGATTGGGGTGTATTAATGCTCTTTGGTGGAGGCATCACTCTAAGTGTAGTATTAAGAGATTCTGGCGCTAGTAAAGTAATGGCTGATACTATCATTTCATTTATAGAAAATGGACATTTATTTATTATAGGTTTAATTGTGGCATTTTTTATAGTATTTTTAACTGAATTTACCTCAAATACTGCTTCAGCGGCCTTACTTGTGCCTTTATTTATCTCTATAGCAGATACTTTAGGTGTTCCTGCTTTAGGACTTGCTTTAATCATTGCTATTGGCGCTTCTTGTGCTTTCATGCTACCAGTTGCTACACCACCAAATGCTATAGTTTTTGGTACAGGACATATTAAACAACAAGAAATGGTAAAAGTTGGGATTATATTAAATATCTTTTGCTCAATCGCACTTGCAGTAATTGCATACTTTTTCTGGCTATAATCTTTTAGTCCTTTTGGACTAAAAGATCTTTACACTTTAAAACATAGTTTTTTACATCTTTACTTTTATACAAAGCTTCTCTTATACATACGCCTGCTAAATTTAAATCTTTTAAGTGATTTATAGTTTGGATATTTATCCCACCTATGACATAAATGGGTATTTTTGAAACTTCTAACAAATCTTTTAAATTTTTTATACCCTTTGGTGTTAAATCAGCCTTACATGAGCTTTCAAATACATGTCCGAAAAAAGTATGATTTACTTTAAACTTATAAGCTAAATCTAATTCTTCTTTAGAATGGATAGAAGTACCCAAAAGCTCAAATTTTTTATAACTTTGTGGGTAATTTTGTAAAATTATTAAGGGAGCATGAAAAAATTGATGATTTAATTTTAAACAAGCTTCATAATGATAATGCAAAAAGCAAATTTTTTGAGTTTTATTAAAAATTTTTAATACTTCCTTGGCTAATTTAGTATATTCTAACTCATCCAAATGTTTTTCTCTAAGCACTAAAGCATCAATACTACTTTGACTTAGTTTTTCAATAAAATTTAAAAAATCTCCTTGGGTATTTTGACTATCGCTAATAGCAATGATTTTTTTATCCCACATAAATACTATCGCTCATTATAGCTTGTAAATTTGCATTTTTTAACATAGCTAAAACCTCATCAACACTACGCATATCACTAATTTGAAACTGATCATCACCTTTTTTATCACCTTGGTGCTCACCTACCCCCACGCTTACACCTGCACTCATTTTAGTAGCTCCAAGTTTAATAACCCCGTCTCTAAATCCTGCTCTTTCACGCGTAGAAATCGTAATACTTGCGAAAGGTAAAAATAATCTATAAGCACATAAAACCTGCAAAAGCCTTGTTTCACTTACATCTTTTGGATGAATTTTTTTATTATTGATAATAGGTCTTAATCTAGGGATAGATAAAGCTATTTCAGCATGAGGGTATTTTTGCTGTAAAAAATACGCGTGTAAAGCCGTAGCAAAAGCATCTTTTCTAAAATCATCCACGCCAAGTAAAGCTCCAAAAGCAACCCCTCTCATACCTGCTTTTAACGCTCGCTCTTGTGCATGAAAACGATACTCAAATACACTTTTTTCACCTTCAATATGAATTTTAGAATAAGTTTTTTGATTATAAGTTTCTTGATAAACACTTACATATTCACAACCCTTTTCATGAAGCAATGTATACTCATCTACATTCATAGGATAAACTTCAATTCCCACGACCTTAAAATACTCTTTTGCTATCTCACAAGCTTTGGCAAGATATTCTACGCTAGCATATTCCCTGCCCTCACCTGTTAAGAGTAAAATTTCTTCCAAGCCACTTTTTTTAATCTCTTGCATTTCTTTGTGAATTTCAGCCTCGTTTAGCTTAGCTCTTTTAATGTTATTTCCTTTTTGAAATCCACAATAAGTACATTTGCTATTGCAAAAATTAGAAAGATATAAAGGCGTAAAAAGCAAAATGGAATTTCCAAAATATTTTTGAGTAATCTTACTTGATTTTTGTGCCAAATCTTCTATAAAATCTTCTGCTGCACTTGAAAGCAAAGCTTTCAAATCTTCTAAGTTAAGATAATCTTTAGCTAAAGCTTGTTTTACATCAAAAGCGCTAAATTTACTTTCATCAAAATTTTCAACTTCTTTTAAAACCTTAGTTAAAATCTCACTTTCAATACTTTGCATATGAGGATATTTTTGCATTTTAATCTCTTAAAAAACCACTCAAAGGCGAGCTTGCACTTGGCGTACTTTCATTTGCTATACCTGCTAAATACGCATTATATCCTGCTTCTATAGCCAAAGCAAAAGCCTTTGCCATTTTTGCCACATCTTTAGCTTGAGCTATGGCGGTATTTGCCATCACTGCACTTACTCCCATTTGCATGGCTTCACAAGCTTGTGCTGGATTTCCTATACCTGCATCTACTATAATAGGTAAGCTAATTTCATTAAGTAAAATTTGTATAAATTCTTTAGTTTTTAAGCCCTTATTGCTTCCTATAGGAGCTCCAAGAGGCATTATAGCAGCAGCTCCCGCATTAGCCATAGCACGTGCTGCATATAAATCAGGATACATATAAACTAAAGGTGTAAAACCCTCATTTGCTAAAAGTTCTACTGCTTTTATACTTTCATAATTATCCGGTAATAAATATTTACTATCGCTAATTACTTCAACCTTAATCATATCTCCACAACCAAGCTCTCTTGCAAGTCTTGCTATACGCAATGCCTCATTAGCATTTCTTGCACCTGAAGTATTTGGTAAAAGCTTAATATGCTTTGGAATAAAATCAAGTATATTTTCTATGCCTTTATCATTTACCCTACGCAAAGCTAAGGTGATAATCTCAACTTTTGCTTCTTCAATGGCTGATTTTATAAGCTCAAAGGAAAATTTCCCAGAACCTAAAATAAACCTGGAATTAAACTCATATTTTCCTATTTTTAATTTTTCCATTACTCGCTCGCTAAAAGTTCTAAAACTAAATTTGCTTGATGTCCTGCACAAATATTTACACGCGGTGCCATAAGTCCATTGCCTACCTTTGCCTCATTTTTTAAATCACCACAAACATAAAAGTTTTTTGCAATTTTTCTTGTTTGTATGCTGTTGCTATCGCCATATCCTGCTAAACCAGAAGCACAAATTAATGTTTTTTGAGGATAGTATTGGTGAAAATTTTGCGCTAAAAGGGCTTTGTATTTTGCACTATCAAAGGCTTCACAAACTATATCATCATCTGTAAAAAGTTTGGCTATATTTTCTTTTTCTATTTTTAAAACTTGTGCAAATACTTCTATAAAAGGATTAATCTTGCTAATTTGATCTTTTAAAGCTTCAGCCTTAAATTTACCCAAATCTTCCACCATATAAGCTTGACGGTTAAGATTGCTTGGCTCAACCACATCAAAATCAATCAAATGAAGCTTACCAACCCCACTTCTTGCTAAATTTATAGCTATATGCGAGCCAAGTCCACCAAGTCCACACACTGCCACACTTGCCTTTTTAAGCTTATCATGAAGTTTTGGAGTATGCCTTGCCCTCATCATCGCATCAAGAGCTTCATATGGGGGTAAAGTATTTTTTTCTATACAAAAAAGCTCATCATTTTCTTTTAGCTCCAAACTTTCTTTTGTTGCAAAACCATTGACTATCCATACATCATTTTCATTTTTACTCACACTTTGAAAAAATTCCAAAGTGTTTTTAAAATGCGTGTCTATCATACTACCATTAAATTTAATTCTCATCAACCACCACCTACAAAAGTAACAATCTCTACTTTATCATTTTCTTTTAAAATCAAATTTTCAAATTTATCCCTTGGGATAATTTCTCCGTTTAATTCTAAGGCAATAAATTCTATTTTTAATTGCTTTTCTTTAACATAATCCATAAATCTAAGCTCTTTTAACTCAAGCTTTTTCCCATTGATAATCATTTAAAACCTTTACTTATTTTACTTAAAATACTTACTCGCTTACATTATTATAATTAAATCTTAAAATAATAGCTTCTTTTATCTCTCCAATATCAATAGCATCTTCTAAATTATAACCAAGTCTCAAAAGTAAAATTTCCAAATCTTTTTTAAATTTTATTTTTGTAGGTTTATTATGATAGGTTTCATTTCTAGCTTTTCTTATTTGGCTTAGTTTTGTCTTAAGATGTTCTTTGGTGCCAAAACTTGGTAAGACTTGATTTTTATATATTTTTTTATCTTTAAATATATAAGCAAATTCACTCCAATGATCTATTAATATCTCTTCTAAATCAATCAGACAAAAATCATCAAAAATTTGCCAAGTGCTATTATATTCATCTATTTTTTGACATCTCTTTTTAACTTTTTTTAAAAGACTTTTTAAAGCAGGATTAAAAACCTCTTCGCTAGATTTAAACCAATCATCATCTAACTTATTATACAATTTTGCTATTTTTACTGCTAAAGTACTTCTTAGAGCATTTTCATAACATTGTAAAAGTAAAAAATTTGCTTGATGATTTTTGCGTCTTTTGGAATAAATTTTCATAATTAGCTCAAACAAATCTTCGCATTTTTGATTTTTTTCTAAAATCTTTTGTGCTTCTTTGCAAGCTCCCCACAAATATCCAAAATGCAAAACATTAATCCCTTTTATCATTCTAAATTTAAAATCACATTTTAATTTAAAATTGATAAATAGTTTTTCTATTTTTTCATAGCTACTTACATCAAGCTCAAAAGACATTTTACTTCCTATTAGCTCCATTTTAAAAAATTAATGATATAATTTTAGAAGTTTAGAGGGCTAACTTGCCGGTAGCTGCAAGGTACTCTTAAATGAGAGGCTACTCTAAATTCCTATTACATCCATGCTTTTCCTAGTTAAAATTCTCTAATAAATCTTTAAAAACTAAATACAATTTTTCAAGCTCTTCTATACTCACTCTTTCATCAATTGCATGAATTCTATCATTGCACACGCCAAATTCTACCACCTTCACACCAAACTCAGCAAAATATCTCGCATCACTTGTACCACCTTTGGTGTTAAGTTCTGGCACTACTTGAGTGATTTTTTGCACACTCTCATTTAGTTTTTGTACGATTTTAGAATCACTTTGTGTTAAAAAAGGATTTGAACTTTGATTTATGCTCAACTCATAATCAAGCCCTTCACAAGTCTTTTCTACATAAGCTTTTACATCTTCTAAGCTAGTTTGTGGAGAATTTCTCACATTAAACATCAATTTTAAATCATTTGGGGTTACATTGCACACTTCCATACCACCGCGTATATCAGTAATAACGATTTTAGATGGTGCAAATACCTCATCGCCTGGATCAAGATCAAAACCTGCTAAAAATTTCAAAGCAAAAGCAAAATTATGCACAGGATTAATGCATTTTTGCGGGTATGCTACATGACCTTGCTTGCCTTTGATAAGTAATTTTGCATTGATAGAACCACGACGCCCTATTTTAATACTATCTCCAAATTTTTTATCACAGGTTGGCTCAGCAACCACAGCAAAATCAGGTAGCATATCTTTTTCTTGCATAAATTTAAGCACTTCAAGCGTGCCAAATTTAGCCTCGCCTTCTTCATCGCTTGTTAAAATCAGTGAAATTCTTCCTTTGAAATTTTCTACCTCCTTAACTGCACACATAAAAGCAGCCACGCCACTTTTCATATCTTGCGCACCTCTTACATAAATAAATCCATCTTTTTCTAAAGGCTCAAAAGGATCACTGCTCCAACCCTCTCCTGCAGGCACTACATCTACATGCCCACCAAAAGCTAAATGCTCGCCATCATCACTAAATTTTTTAGTCAGCAAAAGATTTTTCACACCTTCTTTTTCTATAAAAAAAGCTTCAAAATCACTTAACTCCACTGCAATATAATTTAATGCTCCATCATCATCTGGGGTGATGGATTTAAATTTGCTCAATTCTTTAAAAATTTCAACTACTTGCATGTTCTATCCTATAAAAGCTTTATACAGCATAGAAAGAGCAAAATACTCTAAAATAAATGCTGAAAAAAGATTAATGTAAAATATATGTTTGTTTTTTACAAGGGCTTTGAATTTAGACACAAAAAACGATAGAGTAAAAATCCAAAACACAATAAAACCCACCAAACCAAAAAGCAAAGCAAAAGAGTTTTTACTTTGCATGCTAAGCCCTGCTACACTCACCCAAAAGCCTATAACATAAGGATTTGTAACATTTAAGAAAAATCCTTTGCTAAAACCTTTTAAAGGATGTGTTTTATTTACCTTGTTAAGATCGACTTTTCTTGTTTTTCTTAGCATTAAAAATACCATAAAACTCAAAAAGAAAAAGCCAAAAACCGCTAGTATTTTATAAAAAAATTCATTATTTGCAAAGCTTAAAAGCCCAAGATTAATCAAAATCAAAAAAAGTATATCAGCACTTAAAGCACCGAGCCCAACGCAAAAAGCATTTTTAAAAGAAGACAAAGCAGTATTTAAGATCAAAATATTCACAGGTCCAAAAGGCACAGACACACCCATACCTAAAACTATACCTTGTAAGATTACTTCTAACATTTTGCTTCCAAGAAATTTTCTATATCGGTTTTGATTTTATCAATAGCCGTGCAAACATCTTCTATATAAACTTTTGTGAAATTACTTTCTAAATATTTATCCTCATCAAGATTGTTTAATATACTTTGCTTACATACTCTTGCATACTCTTCCACGGGTAAAACCTGCCCGCTTGTGCCTATACATACAAATAAATCACAATTTTGTAATTTTTCATATAAAATTTTATAATTTGGTGCCATTTCTTCAAACATCACGATATTGTGCCTTACACTTTTGCTTTGACATTTAGGACAAATTTTATCATCACTACTTTCATAGTCTATGTTAAAAATATTTTCACACTCTAAACACCTAAGCTCAGGTAAAAAGCCATGCAAATGCACCACTTCTTCACAACCTGCTCGCTCTAATAAATCATCTACATTTTGCGTTAAAATGCTAATTTGTTTTGGAAATTTTTGTTTTAATAAAGCGATGATTTCATGTGCGTGATTTGGCTTAACACCAGCTAACTCTTTTCTTCTTTTATTGTAAAATTCCAAAACTTTTTTAGGATTTTTTCTAAAGCCAGTTGCAGAGCAAACTTCCATCACATCATGCTCTTCCCAAAGCCCACCACTAGCTCTAAAAGTCTTTATACCGCTTGGAGCAGACAAACCTGCCCCGCTTAAAATCATCACTTGTTTCATTATTAAACCTCATAAAATTTATAAAGTTTAGCGAAAAATGCTTTAAGAAAATAAATATTTTTGTAAGATTTTTTCTTTTTCTTTTTCCAATCTGTCAAGTTCTATTTTATATTCATTGATTTTTTTCTCAATCTTGTCAGTTATATCTACTATTTGATCTTGAAATTCTAAAGAAGGAAGTTTAATCCTCAATGCTTTTATTCTATCTATTGAAGCTCTAAGTTTTCTTGAAAACCCTTGTTTTTTACCAGCTTCGTTTAAAACAAAACTTATGTATTTAGCATTTATTTTTGTATCATCAACCCTTAACACCCCGCAATGATCAGTTGGATAAAACTTTTTATTTTTTGGCATAAATTCCACCATCCAATCTCCATCTATACCCCATAAAACAGAATCATTATCATAATTTTGTAAAATTTCTTTATTAACAAATCCAAATACTTCTAATACATTTGCACTATAAACAGGAATTTGTCCATTTTCAAGCAGCTCATTATTTAAAACTCTTTTTCCAATACTTAGTTTAAAAATTGGATGTGATAAAGTGTATTCTTTAATTGTTTTATTAAATAATGATAAAGATTTATTATCTAAATTTATTTTACACAAATTATTAATTTTACCTAAAATAGAATTTAGCTCATCCCCCCCCCCATTATCATCTATAATACCACATTTTTGAAGTATTGCTTTGATTAGGTTTTGATACTCATCTATACTCATTCTTATGGTGCTATACTGCTCTTCTACTTTTTCACACTCTGCAACGATTTGTTTTTGAACTTCAAGCGGTGGGAGAGGAATAAAAATTTCTTTTAAAATTTTACTATTTAAACTTTTACCAAAAGCATTATTTCCTCTTATAGAATTTAAATTTAGTATCTTACTTTGAAAAAAATACAACAAATATTTATCAATAATTTGCTCCCTATTCTTTGGAATAAGTCCAGCTATCGCTTCGTTAGTATATAAATCTTTACCGGCAAGTGCAGTTTTACCTATACTCAATTTAAAACTTAATAAAGTTGTTCCTTTGGGTATAAGTTTAACATTAGAATTTTTAATTGCCTCATTTGTAATTTTCTCTTTTGTATCTAAGATTACTTGTCCATTCATCTCTGCAATAGAAACCCAAAGATTATTACCTTGAAAATAACTAGTATTAGCTCTTGACGGGGTTCCGCCTATTAACACCTCACACACCTCCCCCAATTTCACCAACTCATATTTAGAATTTGCAAAAGGATTAGAGCTTTCATTTTGTGTTGAATTACTAGGATTTAAACTTATAGCTTTATTAAATTCCACTTTTTCAAAGTCCATCATATCAACAAGCCTTGCTTTACTAGCATAGCCTTGCAAATCTTTTGGTATATCGCCAAGAGTTTTTAAAAATGCTTTACAAATTAAAGAATTAAGCTTAGTCTCATTTTGCGGATTACCTCTTTCAAAAAGTGGGCTAAAATAAGGCTCGTGCAATTCTTTTAAACCTTCATCGCCTTTTCTATTGCTCCACTCATAGCCTAAAAATTTCTTTTGTTCTTTTATATCACCTGGGGATTTTATGATTAAAACTTCTTGATTAAGACTTAAACAAAAATAAAGCAATTTATCCTTTTCTATTGCTTGAGTATAAGCTAAAAATGTTTTATCTTCTAAATCTTGCTTATTTTTACTCTCTTTATAAATTTTAGATTCTTTAAGTTTTTTATAATCGCTTGTTTGCTCAAATGCATTGCGATAATCTTTAAAGGCTTCTAGCTCTGCAAGTTTAGAATCTAAGCTGCCATTTAAAAAATTTTCATAAAGCTCTTTATCAAATTTTCTAAAGTCACAATACACATTTAGATAATTTTGATAAAAATTTTCATTGTCTTTTAAATTTTCAGCTTCTATGCGTTCTTTAATCAAACTATAATCTTGAGAAATAAGATGATTTTCTTGTTTAAAAGTTTCTTTTTTGCGTAAAAATAAAATAATCGTATTTGTCCCTGTTGCACCAAATGTTTGATTACCAAGCTCCACAATGGCAATAAAATCAAAATTTTGAAATAATATTTCTCTTGTGTTTTTATAAATAGAACCCTTATTTAAAATAGGACTTGGCAAGATAATAGCAGCTTTTGCATTATCTTTTAAAATTTGATTTGCTCGCTCTATAAAAAAGCATTCGATAGCATTATTTGTTTCTATATTTATATCACCATTAAAAAGTTTATAGGTATTTTTAGATTTATTACTTAAAGTTTCTAAAAATCCTTTTACAGCATAAGGCGGATTTGCTATGAGCAAATCAAAACTATTTGATTCTATTTGTGGTTTTGCCTTTTCACCTTCTAGATTGCTTATATTTGCTAGCTCAAAAGAAGCAAGTGCATCTGCATATAAAATATTAATTTCATTTTGCCCATACATTGCACTTGATACCTTAGAAACCTTACTTAAGCGATACTCTTTTTCAATACCATAAATATTTTTATAATGTTCTTTAAGCTCATCTTCTGTTAGATAACGCTTAAGCTCGTTAGCATAGGTGTTTAAAAAATGTCCAGCACCACAAGCATAATCAATCACCCTTAAAGCTTTAGAGTTTTTGCTTAACATTTCTTGAAGAGGTAAAGAATACATAATAAATTCACAAATTTGAATAGGGGTAAAAAACTGCCCTTCATCTTGCTTCATACCTTTTTGCAAAAAAAGTTCAAAAAGATTGCCTAAAAATTGATTTGTAGAATTTTGAGTAAGCTTGTAATTTGCAAAAAGCTCTACTATTTCTTTTAATACAAGTGCATTTTTTAAGAATAATTCTTTATTATGCACTTCTAAAAATGCAAAATCATTATTTGAATAAAATTTTAATTCTTTAATGTAATTTTGCATTACCTCTTTTAATGTTTTTATTTTCAATTGCTTAAAGTCTTTTTCTATATCTTCATTAGATACAAAGGTAATTTTCTCTCCCAAGAATTCCCTCATAGCTTCTTTATAAAGCCACATTAATCTATCTTGCATATTTGCATAAGTATCCACCATTACACCAAAATATCCAAATTTAAGATTGTTTTTATTAAAAGTTTCATCATAAATTTTACAAAGGAAAATGTTTACAAGTTTATCAAAGGCGTTTTCCTTACCTGATATATTATGCTTACGTAAAATTTTTGCAAATTCGTGATATTTGCCTTCTTCTTTAAGTTCTTTAAGATTATCAAAAGTTGGAGTTATTTCTAAGATTTTATAAGCATTAACATTTACTTCAAAAATGCCTTGCTCAAAATATTGCAATTCATAACTTTCTTTCCAAGTTTTAAAAAGTTCTATATTGTTATTAGCTTTTTTATAAGAATTTTGCAATTCTTTTTCTTTTAGATATTCTTCATTGTCAAAAGCTTGTATGATGTAATTTTTGTATTCTAGTTTATCAATAAAATCACTTGTATAAAGACAAAGATATTTTACGCCTTTTTCTTGCTGAAGATAAGAAAAAAGTTGCCCTCCATCTTCTTGCATTTTATTCCATTCTTTTGCAAACTCACCATTTTTAAAATCCGTCGTTTTACATTCAATCATCAAATAAGGATTGTCTTCATTATCCTTTACTAAAATATCAGCTTTGCCGCCTTTTGCTTCTCTGCCTAATTTCCATTTTGGTTCTAATTCTAAATGTTCAGCCTTATAACCTTTTTCCAAAAGTCTATGTACGCATTCAAAAACTACAAAATTTTCAGGGCGTAAAAAATTAGAAGTAGTTTTATCATGAGTTTTGATTTCTTTTGGATAATTAATACTTTGATTTTTATAGTCTACTATAAGTGTATAATTATTGATTGTTTTTATATAATTTTCATTTTCATTTTTAAAACCTAAACTTTCTAAAACTTTTTTTAAATTATCTTTTGTAATCATTTACTTCCTTATAATTTAACCACCTTAGCACCAAAACCACCTTGATTAATCGGAGCATCATTAAAGCTTTTTACACTTTTGTGAGCTTTTAAAAACTCTTTTACCGCAAAAGCTAGTTTTCCTGTGCCTATACCATGATAAACTATCACCTCATCAAAACCCACTATCAAAGCATCAGAGATAAATTTATCTAATCTTTCAAGCGCCTCATCACTTCTTAAGCCGTGTAAATCTAAAGTCATATTTAAAGCACTTGGGCGGGTTATATTGACACTTGATTTTACCTTTTGTGTAGGGTTTTGATTGCTTTTTTTAAGAAGCTTTAATGGCACACGCAAACTCAAACCATCGCTTTGAATCATCGCATCGTTTTTTGAAATTGCAGTGATTTTACCTTTGATTTTTTCATATTTAACAAAATCCCCTACTCTAAGCTCTTCATTTTGCTCCATACTTGGTAAAACAATACTTTTTTTAAGTTCATTGGCTTTGTTTAAACTTCTTTGTTTTTCTTTAATATCTTTTAGATTTATCGTTTTTTTAGCTTCTTCTATGGCTTTGTGGTATTTAAACTCTAAATTAGAAATAAGCTTTTTAAATTCTTGCTCATTTTTTTCTTTTTGATCTTTAAGTGAAAGTAAAATTTCATCTACTTTGACTTCTTTTTTTTCAAGCTCTTCATTTTTCTTGCGTAAAGAAAGTTCAAGATTGATATTTTTACTTACCATTTCTTCTAAATTTTCTTTATCTTCTCCATAAAGCTTTTTAGCATTTTGCACTAAATTTGCACTTATGCCATATCTTAAAGCCGTTTCAAATGCATAAGATTTACCTATAGTGCCTTTTAAAAACTCATATTTTGGACGTGATAATTCCTCATCATACAAAGCAGCGATAAGTTCTACTTGTGAATTTTTAGCCAAAAGCATAGCAAGGCGTTTATGGTGGGTTGTAATGATGATTTTATTATCTTGTTCTAAAAGCTTAGAAATAAGCTCAGTATATAAACACGCAGCTTCTTCAAAATCTGTTCCAAGCTCTATCTCATCAACCCCTAATAAAACATTTTTCTTACCTAAAAGCTTAGAAAAATGCAACATTCTTCCTGCAAAAGTAGAAATATCATTTTTTACATTTTGTGGATCTTCTAAAATCGCATCAAATTCTTTGAAATTTCCTATTTGGCTTTTTTGTGCGTTAATTTTCATAGGAAGCAAATGCTTTGCGAGTAAAGCTGCACTTAAAATTCCTTTTAAAAGCATAGACTTACCACCTGCATTTACACCCGTGATGATTAAAACTTTTTTGTTAAACTCTATATTAACACTTTTTGCATTTTTTAAAGCCGGATGTGCGAAGTTATATAAGCTTAAATTATTAGAACTATCAGCTAAAACAAACTCATAATCATGTTTTTTAGCCATCAAAACTCTAGCGCTATAATGATCAAATAAATCAAAAGCATTATTGATAAATTTCAAAAACATCAAATTTTTATAAAAAATCAAGCTGATTTTTTTAGCATACTCATAAAAAATTTCTTCTTTAGCATCTTTGATTTCATCTATTTGACTTTGGATTTTTTCTACGCTTAAAGGCACCACATAAAATCCACCGCCACTACTTCTACCTATGATTTTTGCTTTTAAGACATGATTAAACCCACCGCGTAAAAGCAAGGCCTCCATACCATTGATAAGATGGATTTGCGTATCAATCAAATATGCACTAAGATTTTTAGTATATGTGAGTTTTTTAAACTCAGCTACCAAGCTTTCTTTTTTTATCTTTAGAGCTAAATTTAGATTAACAAGTCTTTCATCAACACTTTCTTTAATCTCACCCTTTTCATCAAAATACTCAAAAAGTTCTAAAATAGCTTGTGGAATTTCTATTTTTAAAAGCCATTCTTTTAAGCTTTCTTCAAATTTTAAGCCCTTTAAGTATCTAAAATACATACAGATTTTAATAAATTCAAAGCTTTGACTTAAATGCAAAATTCCTTGCTTGCTAAGATGAGTTAAAGCACTATTTAGCCCTTCTATCATAGGTGGAGGATTAAAATCAATCAACGAAAGTTCATTGATTCTTTTATAATGAAGCTTACTATCACCTTGTAAAAAAATTTCTTTATCTCTTGCAAAAAGCCCCCTAAAGTCTTCTATATAGCCATCTAAATCTAGCTTTTTAAAAAATTGCTCTTGCATTATTTATCTACCTTGCAATCTTTTATATCAAAAACATAGGCTTTAAATTGTTTATTTTTACCATTTGAAATAAAACTTTGCGTTCCATGTTCAAAGTTAAAATACTCTTTAGTGACATTAATATCTTTGCAAATTAGACTTTGTCCTTGTAAGAATGCATTGAGCGTTTCTTTTTTTAAAATACCACTTCTTGTGGCACTTAACTCAAATTTAATCGCAAAAGCAATCATCAAAATCAACACTAAAATCAAAAGATAATTGCTAATCTTGCCTATTTTTTTACGTAAAAAAACAAAAAAAAGTAAAATCGCAAAAAAAGCTAGGACATATAAAAAAATCTTAAACATACTTGCCCCTGAGCTTTGTGCTTATATCTCCTGCACCAAAACCAATTACCAAGCCATTTTCAATCAACTCATCATCAAGATAAATAGCACTTTCTTCTCTTTTGATTTCTTTTATAAATTTAGCTTTTGGAAAGTATTTTTGCATATTAATCTCTATTTTAGCTTCTCCTGCTGCATACACAGGTAAAATATAAAGCTCATCAACATTTGCTAAAACCTCGCTAAAATACTCTATATTTGCACTTAAACGCGTATAACGATGAGGCTCAAAAATAGCTATGATTTTTTTATATCCAGCTAGCCTTGCATACTCACTTGCTGCTTTAAGTGTTGTTTTGATTTCTGTTGGATGGTGTCCATAATCATCAATCAAAGTCATATTTTCATTTGCAAACAAAATATCAAATCTTTTTTTAATCCCTTGATATTTTAAAAGCTTAGTTTTTAGCTCTTCTATATTTATAAATTCACTCGCAGCCAAAATAGCCAAAGCAGCGTCCATCGCCACATGCTCACCCATACCAAAAACGCTAAATTCGCCTAAATCTTTAAGCGTAAAATAGGTTTTTGGCTTAAAATTTTCCACTTTCATATAAATATTTGTGATATCTTTGCTTGGGTAA
Organism: Campylobacter sp. IFREMER_LSEM_CL2090; assembly: GCF_025771865.1. Taxonomy (NCBI): domain Bacteria; kingdom Pseudomonadati; phylum Campylobacterota; class Epsilonproteobacteria; order Campylobacterales; family Campylobacteraceae; genus Campylobacter; species Campylobacter sp. IFREMER_LSEM_CL2090. Next base: position 9,359 of record NZ_JAKMRA010000012.1, on the reverse strand, counting down.
AGCTTTTTTGCATTATTTAAATTTAAACTTGACAAAAACTCATCTTCAGCATTAATCACTTGAATTTTAGACAAACGCAAAAAGTCTTCATAAGCTTTGTATAATTTTGAAAGATCATTTCCATAATGATCTAAATGTTCTGCTTCAACATTAGTCACTATAGCTAAATAAGGATTTGAGTTCAAAAAAGAACTGTCACTCTCATCAGCTTCAAAAATAAGATTTTCGCTTTCTTTATAAAGCATATTGGTGCCACTTTCTTTCAACACTGCACCAATAATAACAGAAGCTTCTATCAAGCTTGCTAAAATGCTTGAAGTTGTGCTTTTACCATGGGCTCCCGCAACTGCAAAAACTCTTTTGTCTTTTAAAATCATAGGCAGGGCTTCTTTTCTTGAAAGCGTTGTGATGTTTTGTTTTTTTGCGCTGATTAATTCCTCATTATCTTCTTTGATAGCAGCTGAATACACCACTAAATCCACATCTTTGACATTGTCTTTATGATGAGGAATTTTTATATTTATACCTTCTTTTTCTAATTCTTTTGTGATTTTACTTTCTTTGATATCAGAACCACTAATCTTAAAGTCTTGTTCTTTTAAAAATCTCGCCAAAGCTGAAATTCCAATACCGCCTATACCTATAAAATGAATTTTTTGCATTCTTGCCTCAAATTTTTTGAAAATTTAAGGCAAAATTCTATCATTTGTTTACTAAAAATAAAATATAAACTTTTTAATGAGTATTTATTTTATCCTGATATAAATCATATAGCCACATCAAAATATTTACACAATCTTATATAAATTATTAATACTAAAACTACTTTATATTTAATTTAGTATTAATATAACAATATTAAAATAAAAATATTAAGTTTAAATTAATTTAAAAAAATAAAATTGCAAAATATTTTATAAATAAATAAGGAGTAAAATTTGATCAATCCACTAAAAGTTTTTAGCACTATAAATCTAGTGTGGCTTATAAGACATTATGTGTTTACAGCATGTATTTTTTTGTTTTTTTATTTAATCACTCCACCGTCTAGCGACATCTCTTTTTTCATTATGTTAGGAATTAATTTTTATTATTTCCTTTTGCATGTTTTGTATGGAAAGAACTAAAAAATATACTGCTTGGAGATAATGTATTTTTTATCAATACTCTTTTTTTAATCATTGCAAAAATAGTTATAAAATTTTTATTATTTATGCTTGTCTTGCCAATTGGAATAATAGGATTTTCAATTCTTTGGTTTATAGTTAATAAACAAAATAGTTAAATCCAAATTTACTATATTAAATTGTTAATTCTAACAAATTATACTTTATATTAAAAGTATAATTTGTGTTTTAAAATATAAACTATTCTTCATAATTTTTCAAAAGCTTATCAAAGCCCCATAAATTTCTAGCTTCATTTGCCTTACTAACTTCCACTACAAGCATTTCTTCTTGATCGCCAAGTTGCTCTTGCACTTCGCCAAAAGCATTAATAAAAAAGCTATCTCCATAAAATTTCCACTCATTTTCTTGCTTTAAATTACCTATACGATTAACCCTTAAAATGCTTGTTGAGTTTAAAAAGGCTCTTGTTTTTAAAAGTTCTAGCCATCTTTGATTACTTTCAAAAGTACTAGCTGTGGGAATGATGACTAAGTCTATCTTTTTTTTCATGATCATTTGCCAAAAGATATCAAAATGTGCCTCAAAGCCAAAAAGCAAAGCACATTTTAAGCCCTCATGTGTGAAAGTAAAAAGTTTAAGCTTATCAGCTTTTTTATTGTTAAAAAATTTTTCTTCATTCCAGTGTGCATAAGGCATTAAAATTTGTTGCTCATACACTTTTACATTTTGTGGACCTACTTTTAAGCATAGTTTTTTTAAACCATCATTTTCAACACTTATGAAAGGTGCAATAATATTTAAATCATATTTTTTAGCAAGTTTTATCAAGCTTGCTTTTTTACTTTGACTTTGTTCTTTGATCATACTTTTTGGCATAGTTTTTAGCTCACTAAAAAAGCTATTTAAAACATACTCGCCCAAAACCACCAAATTCGCACCACTTTCCTTAGCAGCTTTTAGATAATAATCAAGCCTTGATTCACTCAAAGCCAAAGTGGGAAATTGTAAAGCTACAACACTACTCATCTACTTGCTCGATTTCTAATTTAGCATTTTCAAGCATAGTTCTTGCTTGCTTGATACTTTTTAAACCTTCTTTATAAATTTCTACGCAAGTTTTAAGGTCCAAATCTTTATCATTAAGTTTTTCCAAAGAAAGCTCGGCTTGTTTGATATGATCTTCAAATTCCATTAATTACTCACCTTATAATTTGGTGCTTCAGCAGTGATAGTTACATCATGCACATGGCTTTCTTTTAATCCTGCTGCAGTGATTTCTACAAATTCAGCTCTTTCTTGGAAAGCTTTGATATCTACTGCACCTACATAACCCATAGAAGATCTAAGCCCACCTAAAAGTTGATGTACTACACTTTTTATACTTCCTACATAAGGCACCCTACCTTCAATACCTTCAGGTACAAGTTTATCTTGAGCTGTACCTTCTTGGAAATATCTATCTGAACTACCTTTTTGCATAGCACCTAAGCTTCCCATGCCACGATAACTCTTATATTGTCTTCCTTGATAAGTAAATAACTCACCTGGACTCTCATCAGTTCCTGCCAAAAGTGAACCTATCATCACACTACTTGCTCCTGCTGCGATAGCTTTTGCAATATCACCTGAGTATTTTATACCCCCATCAGCGATTACTGGCACGCTGTATTTACTCGCTTCTATTGCACATTCATCTATAGCTGAAATTTGAGGTACACCCACACCTGAAACAATACGAGTGGTGCAAATACTACCAGGTCCTATACCTATCTTAACAGCGTCTGCACCTGCTTCACATAGATCTTTAACTGCTTTAGCACTTGCAACATTTCCTACTATCACATCTACATTAAATTCAGCCTTAATTGCTTTTAATGTATCAATAATCCCTTTAGAATGTCCATGCGCACTATCCATTACTATAACATCAACTTCAGCTTCTACTAAAGCCTTTACGCGATCAAGCTGGCCCACACCCACGGCTGCAGCCACTCTTAATCTTCCATAAGCATCTTTATTTGAATTTGGATATTCTTTGCGTTTTTTCAAATCTTTTATAGTGATTAAACCTTCTAAGCGATTATTTTCATCTACGATTGGAAGTTTTTCTACTTTATTAGTAGAGAAAATCCTTTCTGCATCATCTAAAGTAGAGCCTTTTTTAGCAGTGATTAAAGGCATTTTTGTCATTACATTTTCTACTAAATTATCAAAGTTAGTTTCAAATCTTAAATCGCGATTAGTTAAAATTCCTATTAAAATTTTATTCTCATCTACCACAGGAACGCCTGAAATTCTATATTCAGCCATGAGTTCTAGCGCTTCTTTAACACTTGCTTTAGGTCCTATATAAATAGGATCCATAATCACGCCACTTTCACTTTTTTTAACTCTTTTTATCTCTCTAACTTGTGAAGCTATGTCCATATTTTTATGGATTACCCCTATGCCACCAAGCCTTGCCATCATAATAGCTGCTCTATGTTCAGTAACTGTATCCATAGCAGCTGAAATCAAAGGCATATTTAAGGTGATATTTTTTGTAAGTCTTGTTTTAATATCTACTTCTTTAGGTAAAACCTCAGAATATTGAGGGACTAGTAAAACATCTTCAAAAGTCAAAGCGCGTTTTATGATTTTCATAATTTTTCCTTTATTTGTTTTTGATAATTTCTTCCAAGCTCAAAGCACCATCTAATAAAGTTTGCTCATCATAAGCTTTACATACAAGTTGAGCAGAAATACTAAGTCCATTTTCATTTTTTCCTACTGGCACACTAATGCCACCAAGTCCTGCTAAATTCACTGAAATAGTAAATACATCTTCTAAATACATTTGCACTGGAGTTTTTATATCGTTAAAACCAAAAGCAACGCTTGGAGCAACTGGCATAAAAATCAAATCACAATCGTTTAAAATTTCTTCATATTTTTGCTTGATAAATCTTCTAGCCTTTTGTGCTTTGATGTAGTATGCATCATAATAGCCACTACTTAAAACAAAGGTTCCTAGTAAAATTCTTCTTTTTACTTCCTCACCAAAACCTTCACTTCTGCTATTTACATACATTTGACTAAGATTGTCACATTTTTCACTTCTTCTACCATATCTTACGCCATCATAACGGCTTAAATTTGCACTTGCTTCGGCTGCTGCTATGATATAATAAGCCGCAACATCAAATGTAGAATCCATTAAGTCTTTATAAACAATCTCATGGCCATTTGCTTTTAACATATCTATAGTTTTTAATAAGGCTTGTTTTACATCATCATTAGTTTGTTCTATATAGTTTTTAATCACAGCTATTTTTAGCTTTTTATTTGCATTTAGTTTTGGCGTAGTTGGCTCAAAAGCTATGTTTACACTCGTGCTATCTTTTTCATCATAACCTGCAATAGCATCATATAAAATCGCAGCATCTTCAACATTTTGCGTTAAAACTCCTATTTGATCAAGGCTTGAAGAATACGCTGCTAAACCATACCTGCTAACTCTTCCATAACTTGGCTTAAACCCAACACAACCACAAAAAGCAGCAGGTTGCCTTACTGAACCACCTGTATCTGAACCCAAACTTGCTAAAGCTATCCCTGCAGCAACCGCAGCAGCACTCCCCCCACTACTTCCACCTGGAACTTTAGTATTATCAAGCGGATTTAAAGTCTTACCATAAAAAGAAGTTGCACTTGTACTTCCCATAGCAAACTCATCCATATTACATCTTCCAAATGGAGTAAAATTATTTTTGCGTAAATTTACAATAGCGCTTGCATCATAAGGAGCCACATAGCCTTGTAAAATTTTAGAACCACAAGTTAATTCCCAATCTTTTACACTAATATTATCTTTTATAGCTACTGGTACGCCAGTACCTGAAGTGCTTAAGTCTTTATTTAAAAACTGCTCTACATAAGCACCTAAATGCTTTTGCTGATGTGCTTTTTCATTTAATTCTTTTTTTAGATTTTCTAATTCTTCATTTGAAAATTTCAAAGCTTCTTTTAAAGTTACCATTATTTATCCTTAAATTTTTTAACCAAATAAAACAAAAAAAGCGTGATAAATAAAAAGCTCAATAAAGTAATCACCACCACGCTAAAAGGTAAAGCTTGCTCAAACATTTTTTGCTTTTTCCACGCTATTACATCTTGGACATAAACATTCTTCTTCTTTTGCTAAAAATTTCCAACATCTTGGACATTTGTGCAACGAAGAACGCACGATTTTAAAACTATGATCATCTATTTTAAACTCACTCAAAGCTTCTTTATCATCTAAGCTTTCTATCGAGCTTACCATAAACCAATCAGCTACTTCTTCAATATCTTCACTCAAAAGCTCATTTGCGCTTGTTTGCAAGCTTAACTCTAAGGTTGATTTGATGATTTTGTCTTTTTTTAATACATCAACAAGCTCAAAGAATTTTTCTCTTGATTTTATAAATAAATCATCTTCGATTTTATACTCATAATCAAAGCCATTTTTTAACACCAAATCAAACACATCTTTAGCATTTTCTTTAATAGCCACATTTGCATGTTCTAAAGCTTCATCTATAGTGTAAGTTAAACTTGGAGCTAAAAGCGCAAAAAGTTTTCTAGCTATTAACACCATGGCACTTTGCGCGCTTACTCTCTTTGTGTCATCTTTTGCATTACAATATAATCTGTCTTTGCACACATCTAAGTAAATTCCACTTAAATCCGCACTTAAGAAATTTAAAAGCACACTAAAGCCTTTTGCAAATTCATATTTTTCAAAAGCAGCTTCACATGCTTCAAAAGCAACTTTTGCACGCATTAAAATCCACTTATCTAAAAGTGTGAAATTTTTTGTTTCTAAAAATTCCATATCATTAGTATTTGCAAGTAAAAATCTTATAGTATTTCTTATCTTTCTATACTGCTCGCTTACTTGTTTTAAGATATTATCTGAAATTTTTAAGTCTGTTGAATAATCACTAAGCATTATCCAAAGTCTTAAAATTTCTACCCCATAATTTTTAGCTACATTTTGAGGTAAAATCACATTACCCTTAGATTTACTCATTTTTTGACCCTTTTCATCTACGGTAAAGCCATGAGTAAGTATGTTTTTATATGGGGTTTTGTGATTGATAGCAGTAGAAATTAAAAGTGAGCTTTGAAACCATCCACGGTGCTGGTCACTTCCTTCAAGATACATTGAAGCTTGATATTCTCCTGCATCATATCTTGCTGAGTTTAATACTGCTTCCCAAGTGCTACCACTATCAAACCAAACATCTAAAATATCATAAACTTTTTCTAAATTATTTGGATCATATTTGCTATTTGGCGGTAATAAATCTTTTATTTCTAAATCCCACCACGCATCAGCTCCATTTGCTTCAAAAATTCCCACCAAATGATCTAAAACATCATCATCAAAAATCACTTCTTTGGTGTTTTTATCTCTAAAAAATGCGATAGGCACACCCCAATCTCTTTGTCTTGATATACACCAATCAGGGCGATTTTCTATCATAGAACTAAGTCTTTTTACCCCACTTTCTGGGTAAAATTTCACATTATTTAATTGCTCTAGTGCTAGTTCTCTTAAAGATTTTCCATCTAATTTTTTCTCATCCATTAAGATAAACCATTGTTTTGTGGCTCTATAAATAACCGGTTTATGTGTTCTCCAACAAAATGGATAAGAATGTATAAATTTAGAACTCTCAAGTAAAGCTTCGCCAAGCAATTCTAAAATACGCTCATTTGCTTTAAAAATATGAAGTCCTATAAACTCATTTAATAAATGCTCTGGCAAAAGCCCTTTAGCTCTTAGTGTTTCATCATAACACCCACCATCATCTACTGGCATAATCACTTCAATGCCATATTTTAAGCACACATAATAATCATCCTCACCATGACCTGGTGCAGTATGTACAAGCCCTGTTCCACCTTCCATTAAAACATGATCGCCTAAAATAAGAGTGGATTTTCTTTGATTAAGTGGATTAATAGCACTTAAATTTTCAAATTCAACACCTAAAAGTTCTTTTTGAATTTTTCCTTGAGTGAAGTTTTTATTGATCATATTTTCAAGTAAGGCTTTAGCAAAAATATAACCTTCTTCAGTGATAACATATTTTTCATTTGGATTTAAAGATATAGCTTGATTTGCCGGTAAAGTCCAAGGAGTAGTAGTCCAAATAACTGCTTTAGCTTTTTTTACACCTAGCTTTTCAAGGGAAGTTTTATCAAGCTCAAATGCTACAAAAATAGAATAATCTTCTTTATCTTCATACTCTACTTCAGCTTCTGCTAATGCACTCTTAGCAGCCCAACTCCAAAAAACAGGCTTACTTCTTTCTAGCAAAAGTCCTTTTTTAGCGATTTTACATAAAGCTTTGTAAATATCTGCCTCAAAAGCATTTTTCATAGTCAAGTATGGCTCATCCCAATCAGCAATCACACCCAAAGACTTAAATTCATCTCTTTGGATATTTACAAATTCTCTCGCATGCTCTCTGCAAAACTCACGAATTTCTTTTTTGCTTAAACTTTGCTTTTTATCTTTAAGTTTAACTTCAACTTGCTGTTCTATCGGTAAACCATGACAATCCCAACCAGGAGTAAAACGCACTTTTTTACCTTGAAAATAATGCATTTTAATGATGATATCTTTTAAAATTTTATTTAAAGCATGGCCAATATGCAAATGTCCATTAGCATAAGGAGGGCCATCATGTAAAGTAAAACTCTCGCTTATTCCTTGTCTTTTTTGTTTCATTTTTTCATAAGCATAGTTGTTTTCAAACCACTTGCTAAAACGCTTAGGCTCAAGCTCTGCTAAATTTGCACGCATTGCAAAAGTCGTATTTGGAAGCAATAGCGTATCTTTATAATCCATATAATCCACCTTGAAAAATTTAAAAATAGTAAATTCTACTTAAAATACTTTTAATTTGCACTTATTTTTTTGTTATAATCGCAATAAAAAAAAGGAAAATCATGAAACATCTCATCATCATTATAGGCAATGAAATTATTATTAATGAAAATTATATGCGTTATATACAAGAAGAATACAAAAAGCAGTTTTTAGAGCTTCATGAGTTAAAATTTATAAACAAACCTGATAAAGAACTTCCTTTTTTACTTGAAAAACTTTCTAAAGAATATAGCTATATAACCATTTTTAGCATTAGCGAATACTATGCAACCATAGCTAAGATCATAGCAACCTTAAATGATGATGTTTTAATCTTAGAAAATGATACCCTAATACCTTCAAAAGCTTTGCGTGAAAAAAATTCCTTCTTAAGTTCTTTTGAGCAATGCCATATTAATTTATTAAATATAAATATAGAGCAAAAATTGCCTTTGATTTTGCAAAATCCTGAACTTGACTATGCGTATTTTTGTCTTTTAGATATAGATGAAATGAGTGCAAATATCTTACTTAGCACACTTACTACTTCTTTTGAAATTCAAACTTGCTCAAGTGCATTATTAGATAATCTTATTTGTATTAGAGCAAGCACTAGTCAATATGGAAAACTAGAAGGATTTTTAAAAGGGGTTTTCAAACTTTTTGCAGGAAAAGTATTTTTAGGAAATGATCCTATTAAATTTATAGCCAAAAAACTTTTAGAAAAAAACTTAAAAATTTCCTTTGCAGAAAGTTGTACCGCAGGACTTTGTGCTTCAAAATTTGCTGAAAATTCAGGAATTTCTAATGTGTTTGAGGGTTCTTTGATCACTTATTCTAATCGTTTGAAAAATTCTTGGCTTGGGGTGAGCAATGATACTTTAGAAAGTGTTGGGGAATATTCTGATCGTTGTATTTATTTTATGTTAAAAGGGGTTTTTAAAACCACAAATTGTGATTTTGCTTTAGCGCTTAGTGGTGTAGCTGGAGAAGAAAATGATAAAAACACCAAAGCAGGTACCATCTACATAGGAGCTATGTATAAAGATGGAACCTTTTTGCAAGAATGCATTCACATACAAGGCAATAGAAACTATACAAGAGAGCAAGCTAGTTTGGCTGCATATTGTTTAATGCTTAGATTAAAACCTGAAATTTTCTTTGGTGTTTAATTATAAAAGCGGTGTAGTTAAAAATACACCCCTCCACTTAAATACAATTTCATTCTATGTTCATCATCATATTTATACTGATGAACTGCTCTTGCTGCATCAAGTTTTATATAATACTCATTAGCTTTATTATAAAGTATTTGTAAGCCTACT
>NZ_JAKMRA010000011.1:0-45168 GCF_025771865.1 Campylobacter sp. IFREMER_LSEM_CL2090 | reverse complement strand
TTACAAAATAAAAAGAAGGTTTTAGTACTTGTTAAGTGGTAGAAAATCAGAAAAGTTATTTAGAAATTTTATTTAGTAGTAATACTTTAATTTAATATTTTTAATTAGCCATAGTTGATATTTTTGGTTTTTGATATAAAATATTAATTTTTATAATGTATTGTATCTTTTTTATTTTTGGAGGATATATGAAAAAATTATTTTTAACTTTAACGCTTGGTTTTACAAGCTTATTGGCTAATGAAAAAATATTAAATATTTACGAAAGTCCCACTTGTGGATGTTGCGATCTTTGGGCTAATTATATGAAAGATAAAGGCTATAAAGTACAAATACACAAAAGTGAAGATTTTTTAAAAATAAAAGAAAAAATGAATATTCAGCCTATGTATCAAAGCTGTCATACTGGCGTGATTGATGACTATGCTATAGAAGGGCATGTTCCTGAAGATGCAGTTGCTTGGCTTTTGGAAAATAAACCTGAGGATGTTATAGGTATTTCTGCTCCTGGTATGCCTCAAGGAAGTCCTGGAATGGAACAAGGTTATGAAGAAGAATATCCTGTAGTTTTGATGCTTAAAAATGGAGATTATAAAATTTATGGGATCTATAAAGGACATAATTTAACCAAGACAAACTAAGCAAAATTGCTTAGTTTATTTTGTATATTAAAGGTATTCTTATATGAAAAGTTTTTTCATATTGTGGAAAATTATTAGATGCTATGCGTATAGTTTCTAAGGCACTATCATTTAATAGTTTATATTTTGATGGTTTTAATATTTTTAAGTTTAATAAGTTTTTATCCTTAGTCCATGTGAATTCTACTAAAATTTCACCACTCATCCGCATTTTTCTAGCTTGCCTAGGATAAATTAAAGCTTTATCTATAGCTTGCTTAACTTCTTTTAAAAGTTCATTGTTATTAGTTAAAGATATACTTTCTTGAGAATTTATCAGGATGTTTTTTTCTTGAGATGTTATTTTTTGAGATTTTATTTCCTCTTTTAATCGATTTGTTGCTTTAGTATCGGTTGAAGTATTTATTTTTTTAGGTTGAACGATAGGTTTTTCTTTTACTTGTTCTATTTTTTTTATTTTTTCTTGTTTAGATTGTTCGTTTTTTACTTTAGGAGAATCTTGTAAAAATTGTTTTATAGCTATATTAAATTTTTCTTCCTTTGTAGTGTTATGTTGTATATGTAAAAAATTCTTAGTATAAAGAAAAACAAAAAGTAAAGGTAAAAAGATAAATAAAGTAATGAAAAATGATTGATTTTTATGATTACTTATAAAAGTCTTCATCTTTTGTGCTCTGTTAAAATTTGAAAATTTTCATGATTTTTATTTTTTAAAATATCAATAATTTTTACAAAGCTTTCAAATTTTGCCTCTTTATCGCTTTTTAACTCTACTAAGGTTTTAGAATTTATAGTGTCAAATTTTTCTTTTATTTCTTCTATGGAAACTGTTTTTCCATCGATATAAAATTTATTTTCTTTATCGATTAAGATGCTTATTTTGTCTTTATTTTCACTTATGGAATTTGAATTTTCACTTTGAGGTAGATTGATTTTGATTTCACCATGTGCGATAAAAGTGGATATACTTAAAACAATGGCTAGTAAAACAAGCATTATATCTATAAAAGGAATAATATTTAAACTTTCATTTTTTGGTAATTTAAGCATTTTTATCCTTAAAAATACGATATGCATTACTCAAAGTTGATATTTTTCTAAGCAACCCATTATAAGCCATCAAAGAAGGGATGGCAACTAAAATTCCCAAAGCAGTAGCCTTTAAAGCCAGCGATAAGCCAATAACAATAGATTTTACATCAATATTTCCACTTGCTCCCATGTCGTAAAATGTAATCATAATCCCTACTACAGTTCCTAAAAGTCCTACATAAGGAGCGTTAGTGTAAATAATATAAAGCATGGTGATATTTTCACTAATTGCATCATCAAATTTTTCTTGGCATTGATAATCATTTAGTTTAATTTTTCTAAAAAATAAGATGCGTTCTATAGTGCACCATATAGCAATAAATGCCATTAACCCTAAAACAATAAATATAATTAAGTCAATATAAGTTTTTAAAAATTCCATACATCCTCGCTTTAAAAATTTTTGTGATTATATTACTGAAAATTAAATTATTTATTAATAACAATTATCATAATTGATATAATAAATTTATTTTAAATTAATAATTATTATCATAATATTCCAACTTTGAAAATTTTGTTTATTTAAGAAAGGAAATAATGAAAAATTATTGCTTGTCAGTTTGTGTTGCTAGTCTTTTGGTCTGTAATGCTTTATCACAAGAAGTTTTATTAGATAGTTCTATAGTGAGTGCTTCGGGATTTTCTCAAGATATTAAAGAAGCTCCTGCTACTATAAATGTGATTGGTAAAAAAGATTTAGAGAGTAAGCCTTATAGAGATGTTGCTGAAGCTATTGCTGATATTCCTGGTGTAGATTTATTTGCTAGTAAAGGAAAAACAGGCTCTTATAATATTACCATGAGAGGTATTACTGGATATACTTTAGTTTTGATTGATGGGCGTCGTCAAGGAATAGGTGGAGAAGTAGGACCTAATGGTTTTAATGAAATTTCAAATTCATTCTTACCACCAATTTCTAGTATAGAAAGAATAGAAGTAATAAAAGGGCCAATGAGCACTTTATATGGTTCTGAAGCTTTGGGTGGTGTTGTAAATATCATCACAAAAAAAGTAAGTAACGAGTGGGAAACATCATTTAGTTTGGATAGTATTTTTAATGCACATAAAGAATGGGGTAATACTTATGGCGCAAGTATATATTCTAGTGGTCCATTGATGAATGATCGTTTGGGACTTACTTTGCGTTTTAGAGAGTTTTATAGAGAACAATCTAATGTTGAATTTAGTAATGGGAGTGGTCAAAGAGTGCAAGGTGATCAAGCACAAAGTCCTACAAAAGCAAGTAATTTTAATTTAGGAACTAGATTAAATTACTTAATAGATGATTATAATACTTTGATATTTGATATTGATTTTTCAAGAAATCATTATGATAATAAAAAAGGCCAACTCGGTACATTAACAAAACCAACAGATAAAAATAATGGCTCTTTAACAGGTGGTTATACAGATACCATGCAAGTGGATAAGTTGGTAACTTATTTAAGTCATGAGGGGGTATATGATGATTTTTTAATTACTTCTACTTTGCAGTATAACCGTGTAAGTAACGATGGGCGTGAGGTAGTTGGCCAAGCAAATCAGCCATTTTTAGGGCAAAATAGAGATATAGTTGCTGAAGATATTATTATAGATACAAAATCAGTTATTCCTTTAGGTCAAAGTCATATTTTAAGCGTGGGTGGTGAGTATAGACTTGAGAAAATGCAAGATAAAATTGCTAATCCTACTAATTTTGATCAATATTTATTAGCTTTTTTTGCAGAAGATGAATATGGTATAAGAGATGATTTAAGATTTACTTTTGGAGCAAGATATAATTATCATGAAATTTTTGGAAATAACATTTCTCCAAGAGCTTATTTAGTTTATAATCCTACTAGTGAGCTTACTTTAAAAGGCGGTGTTTCAACAGGCTTTAGAACCCCATATGCTAATAGATTGATAGCTGGTGCTTATAATTATAGTGGACAAGGTAAATATCCTATGTATGGAAATCCGAATTTAAAAGAAGAAACATCGCTTAATTATGAACTAGCCGCTGTTTATAATAATGATTTGTTTTATATTTCAGCAACTGGCTTTTTAACAAATTTTAAAGATAAAATTTCTAGTCAAAAATTTAGTAAAGATAGTATGATTTTGGGTATTGGAAAATGTGAAGCTGATACATGCTATCAGGCGATTAATCATGGCAAGGTTGAGTATAGAGGCATAGAACTTGGAGCTGGGATTACTCCTGTAGAGCATTTAAATTTAGATCTAGCTTATACTTATCTTGATAGTGAAATTAAAGATGCGCAAGATGAAACTATGATAGGAAAACCAGAAATTGATAGTCTAAAACACAATATCATGTTAAAAGCAAGTTATAATATCTTTAGTAAATTCACTCCATGGATAAAAGGCGAATGGCAAATAGATCGTTATATGGGTGATACAAATATTAATAGAGAGTATTATCAAGATGTCTTTTTAGCTTCTATGGGTGTGCGTTATGATATTAATAAAAAATGGAATATTAATGCGGCAATTTATAATCTTTTTGATAAAAGTTTTACAAATGATTGGGAGTCTTATAAAAACAAAGGTGAAGATACTTGGGTAAATACTTATAATCGCATAGAAGAAGGAAGAAGAATTTATATTTCAATCAACGGCAGTTTTTAATTTTGTATAGTTGGGGAGCCAAAGAGCTTATTGAGAGCTTCTTTGGTTTCGTCTTTAGGATCGTATTTTTTAGCATCTTTTTTAAAATTTTCAAAATGTTCATTTAAATTCGGAGTACTTTTTATTTCTTGTTTTATAGGAGTTTTGAATATATCTTGTAATTTTTGGGTATCTATAGTTTCTATTTTTTGAATTTTAATTTGTGTTTTTTCTCCAAAAAGTTCATGAAGTAAGACTTTGATTAATTTAAAGCCATTGTTTAGGATTTTTCTATCATCATCTTTAGCATGTGAGCTAATACTTAAAATATCATCTTCAAAGGAAATAAACTGCGTGGTTTTTTTGAAAACTTCAGCTAAATCATAATCTCTTTTGTAAATAGCTTTTAACAAACTTTCATAAGGATTAAGTTTTTCTTCTTTAATTGTTTGTATAGAAAGAATTTCTTGTTGTTTTGGGTTTGGTGTGTTATCTTGTTTTGGACTTTTGCTGTAAATAGCTTCATCAATACTTTTTAGATAAGTTGCTTCTATAAGCATGAAAGCCATAACACAAAGTACAAAACTATCATCATCGCTAGAATTTAACATAGTCTTAGCGCGCGAAAGAATTCTAAAAAATCTTTCGTAAATTAACATAGAAAAAAGATTGTTTTTGGCAAAAAATGCTTCTTTTAAAAAAAATATCATCTCATCGATGACATTACTTGCCTCGTAATCTTCAAATTCTTTTAAAAACTCAAGAACTTTATCTTTATCGTTAGCTAAAATGGCTTGATAAAATTCTTCAATTTTAGATGGATCTAAAAAGCCTAGCATCGCAGTAATTTTTTGTGTTTGTATATGATTTTGACAATATACTATGGCTTGATCTAATAAAGTTAGAGTATCTCTTAAAGATCCGTTTCCACTTCTTGCTATGAGTTTTAAAGCTTCTTTTTCATAATTGATATTTTCTTTTTCTAAAATCCACTCAAGATGATTTAAGATATCGTGGATAGAAATTTGCTTAAATCTAAAATGCTGCGTTCTTGAAAGAACCGTAGCAGGAAGTTTTAAAGGGTCAGTTGTTGCTAGTATAAATTTTACATAGCTTGGTGGTTCTTCCAAGGTTTTAAGCAAGGCATTTGCTGCTTGTGGAGTAAGCATATGCACTTCATCGATAATAAAAATTTTAAACCTAGCTAAAGATGGAGCGTATTTAACTTGCTCGATAAGCTCTTGAATGTCTTCTAAGCTTCTATGGCTTGCAGCATCCATTTCTATAATGTCTATATTAGAGCCACTGAGTGAAGATAAGCATTGAGAACATTCTCCACAAGGATTAGCACTTGGTCCCTTTTCACATACTAGAGCTCTTGAAAAAATTCTTGCACTTGAAGTTTTTCCACTTCCGCGTAATCCTGAAAATAAATAAGCATGTGCTAAGCGATTATTTTCAAGAGCATATTTTAAGCTTGTAGAAACAGTATTTTGCCCTACAAGCTCATTGAAATTTTTTGGTCTGTATTTAACAGCAAGAGCTTGGAGCATTACTACTCATTCATGATGGATAACAACTCTTCATTGCTTTTGGTTTTTAGCATTTTAGAGTATAAGAATTTTAAAGCTTCTATATCATCCATTTGTGAAATAGCTGATCTAATTGCCCAAATTTTTTGAAGTTTTTCAACACCTTGGAGTAATTCTTCTTTTCTAGTGCCTGATTTTATGATGTTAATTGCAGGGTAAATTCTTCTGTCTGAAATATTTCTATCAAGAACGATTTCGCTATTTCCTGTTCCTTTAAATTCTTCAAAAATCACTTCATCCATTCTTGAGCCTGTTTCTATCAAGGCAGTTGCTATGATGGTTAATGAGCCACCATGTTCTATATTTCTAGCTGCACCAAAAAAGCGCTTTGGCTTATGCAAGGCATTTGCATCAACCCCGCCACTTAAAACTTTACCACTGCTTGGTGTGGCAGTATTATAAGCTCTTGCTAATCTTGTAATAGAATCAAGTAATATAATGACATCTTTACCTGTTTCTACCATCCTTTTTGCTTTTTCTATAACAAGTTCAGCCACTCTAACATGATTATAGGCAGGTAAGTCAAAAGTAGAGCTAAAAACCTCGCCTTTAACACATCTTTGCATATCTGTAACTTCTTCAGGGCGCTCATCTACTAAAAGTACAATCAAATGAGCCTCCGGATGATTTTTAGCAATAGCGGTAGCTAGTTCTTTCATTAACTCAGTTTTACCAGTTCTTGGAGGTGCTACGATTAAGCTTCTTTGACCTTTTCCAATAGGAGCAAACAGATTAAGCATTCTACCTGTTAATTTTAAAGGATCATATTCTAATTTGATTTTTTCAGTTGGAAAAATTGGAGTAAGATTGTCAAATAAAGGTCTTTCTCTAGCTTCTTTTAATGGAAGATAATTAATCGCTTCAATTTTTAATAAAGCATAGTATTTTTCTTGATCTTTTGGCTCTCTAACTTGACCAGTAACTATATCTCCTACACGCAGAGCAAATTTGCGAATTTGTGAGTTTGATACATAAGCATCATTTACACTATCGCTTAAATTTGAGTCCATTCCACGCAAGAATCCATAACCTTCAGGCGAAATTTCTAAAATTCCTGTAAAGAGTATAAAGCCACCTTTTTTGGTTTGTGCTTTTAGAATTTCAAAAATAAGATCTTGTCTTCTAAATTCTCTTGGATTTTCTATTTCTGCTTCATTTGCTATTTTTACTAAGCTTTCTAAATCAAGCAACTTTAAATCTTCTATTTTATAACCTTCAACAGGAATGTGTGTTCTTTGGTGTTGTTTCTTTTCTTTTGTATTTTCCATATATCCTCATAAAATGTAGAAAATGTAGTTTTTGTTTTAGTTTATTCAAAAAAGATTTTATTAAAAAAAATACTTTTTTGTCAA
This sequence comes from Campylobacter sp. IFREMER_LSEM_CL2090, assembly GCF_025771865.1. Lineage (NCBI taxonomy): Bacteria > Pseudomonadati > Campylobacterota > Epsilonproteobacteria > Campylobacterales > Campylobacteraceae > Campylobacter > Campylobacter sp. IFREMER_LSEM_CL2090. Next base: position 37,878 of record NZ_JAKMRA010000011.1, on the reverse strand, counting down.
ATTTTAGAAATTATAATATAGCTTTGTAAATAATTTTTAAAATTGAAAGTTTGAAAAAATGATAAAATATTGTAAAAACTTATAAAGAAAGTATAAAATGAGATGTAAGCATTGCCAATTAAGCTTTAAACAAGAACAAATGATAGAAAAAAATGGAAATTATTTTTGTTGTAAAGGCTGTGAAAGTGTATATGAAATTTTACAAGAGAATAATTTGGAGGAATTTTATGAAAAACTTGGTAATCAAACTTTAACCCCAGTAACAATAGAATATAGTATTAAAGACTATGAAAAATACATACAAAAAACAAAAGAAGGCTTTAGTGAGGTTTTTTTACTGATAGAAGAAATTCATTGTGCAGCCTGTGTTTGGCTTAATGAAAAAATTCTCATTAAAAGTGAAGGAGTGATAGAGGTTGATATTAATTCTATTACTCATAAAGCTAGAATTGTTTTTGATGAAAAAAGTATTAATCTAGTAAAAATTATCCAAAATATAGAAAGTATAGGCTATAAAGCTAGTGTGTATTTACCTACAAAAAATGAACAAAGAGCAACTCAAACCAAAAGAGATTTTTATGCGAAATTAATAGTTGCTATAGCTTGCGTAATGAATATCATGTGGATATCTGTAGCTAAATATGCTGGGTTTTTTAGTGGTATGGAAGCTGATATTAAAGATATTTTACATTTTGCTGAATTTTTACTTTGTACTCCTGTACTTTTTTACACAGGCTCGATTTTTTATAAAAATGCCTATTATGCTTTGAAATTTAAAAGTGTTAATATGGATACTCTAGTAATTGGTGGAGCAAGTCTAGCTTATATATATTCAGTGTGGGCAATGTTCTCAAGAGCTTCACAGGTATATTTTGACTCTGTGGCGATGATTATTTGTTTTGTTTTTATAGGAAAGTATTTAGAGCTTTTAAGTAAGAAAAAAGCCCTTGATACGCTCGATCATTTGAGGTCATTTTTAGGTAATGAAGTAAGGGTGTTAAAAAATGAAAAAATAGAAAATATCGATGTAGAAGAGGTGCAAATAGGAGATATTATAGAGTTAAAAGAAGGCGATAGGGTTTTAATAGATGGAGTGTGTATTAGCGGTAATATTAGTTTAGATATGTCTAGTTTAAGCGGAGAGAGCTTACCACTTGATGTGCAAAAAGATGATATGATTTATTCTGCTTCTTTAGTTTTAAGCGGGAATGCTTTATATAAGACAAATGCTCTTTATAAGGATTCTAAATTAGCTAGGATTATTGATTTACTTGAAAATTCAAGTGCTAAAAAAGCCAAAATAGAAAAAATGGTGCAACAGGTAAGTAAGTATTTTTCGCCTATTATTTTAATTTGTGCTTTGTTGTGCTTTGTTTTTACTTTTTTTGTACTAAATTTAGGTTTTGAAGAAGCCATGATACGCATGGTTTCTGTGCTAATCATAGCTTGTCCATGCGCTTTGGCTTTAGCTACACCGGTGAGTTCTTTAGTAGCAATTAGCACTGGTTTGAAGGAAAAAATTTTATTTAAAGAAGCAGGTGTTGTGGAGGATTTGAGTAAGTGCAATGTGGCTGTGTTTGATAAAACAGGGGTTTTAACAAAGGCTAGTTTAGAAGTTAAAAAAAGCTTTTTGGATGAGAGGTTAGATAAAAATGAGTTATTAAATTTCTTACACCTGACTAACCACCCAGTGGCTAAAAGCATTTTGAAATTTTTAGATGAAAAAATTGATAGCAGAATAGAATTTGAAAAAGTTCAAAATTTTCAAGCAAGAGGTTATAAAGCCTTTTTGGGTAAAGATGAATTTTTGGGAGGAAATGAGAAATTTTTCAAAGAAAATCATATGCAAGTACAAGAATTTCAAACTACGCATTTTATATTTGCTAAAAATAAAACTATATTAGCAGTTTTTGAATTAGAAGATAGTATGAGAGAAAGCTCTGAAGAGTTGATCGAATTTATGAAAGAATGCAAAATGCAAATTTATATGTTAAGTGGTGATAATTTATCTGCTGTGAGTAAGGTAGCTGAAAAATTAAAAATAAATCATTTCAAAGCTTCATGTATGCCAGAAGATAAAATGCAAATAATAGCTAACTTAAATCAAACAGGTAAGGTTTTAATGGTAGGAGATGGGGTAAATGATGCTTTAGCACTTTCTTATGCAGGTGTTGGGGTTTCTTTAAAAGAAGGTTCTGAGCTTGCTATGGAAAATAGTGATATTATATTGTTAAAAAACGACTTAAAAAGCTTGCAAAAGGCTATACAAATAGCTAAAAAAACTTATCAAATTATTAAACAAAATTTAGCTTTTTCTTTATTTTATAATGCCTTGAGCATGCCTTTAGCTTTTTTTGGTTTGATTAATCCTTTAATTGCAGCTTTGTCAATGTCTTTTAGTAGTATAATAGTGATTTTAAATGCTTTAAGGATTAAAAAATGAATGGTGTTTTAATAATGATGATAGGTGTTTCTATGGTTGCTTTATTTTTGGCAATTTGTGCTTTACTTTGGGGGATCAAAAATAAGCAATTTGACGATGATTATAAATTTACTATTTTAAATGATAGCGAAGAAGCTTTAAACGATGCAGTGATTTTGGAAAAAAGAAAAAAAGAAGCTTTGGAAAAGAAAAATCAAGAAAAACAGCCATAAAGGCTGTCAAATTATTTTTTTAAGCTCTCGATGTATTCTTCAATTGCTTTAAAATCTGCTTCTGTTAAACCTTTAAGGTTAATCTTCATGATTGCACCTTGGCCATAAGCATTTCTTTTACCTGCTGCATAATCTTTCATGTATTGTAATCTTTCAGCTGCAGTTAAAGTATTTAAAGCAGGAACTTTATTAAGATAAACTTTATCTGCTTTAGCACCATGACATACTGCACATTTTTTATAAAGTGTAGCACCATCCGCAGCAAAAGCTGAAACACTAAGACATGCCAAAGCTGATAAAACAAGTAGCTTTTTCATTGTATCACTCCTATATAAATTGAAAATAAAATGTTTTTAATTATATGCTTTTTTTATTTAAAGTCGCTTAAAAAACTTTTTTACTTGATAAATTATAAAATCTTAAAAAAAATTCATTATAATTTTTTCATGAAAACAAAGGCGTTATTTTTAGATAGAGATGGAATTATAAATATAGATAAAAAATATGTTCATAAGATTAGTGATTTTGAATTTTGTGATGGTATTTTTGAACTTTGTGAATTTTTTCAAAAGCAAAATTTTTTAATTTTTGTAGCTACTAATCAATCAGGTATTGCAAGGGCTTATTATAGTGAAAAAGATTTTGAAATTTTAAGCTCGTATATGCTAGGTGAGTTTTTGAAAAAAGGCATTAAAATAGAAAAAATTTATCACTGCCCACATTTAGAAAATTGTGAATGTCGTAAGCCAAGACCTGGCATGCTTTTAAAAGCACAAAAAGAATTTTATATAGATTTTTCACAATCTTTTTTTATAGGGGATAATTTAAGTGATATGCAAGCTGGAATCAATGCTGGTATAAAAAATCTATTTTTGATTAATGAAAATTATAATGATAATAAAAACTATAAGGTCTTTAAAAATTTAAAAGAACTTTTGTATTATTTAAAGGATAGGAAATGAAAATTGTGATAACAGGTGGAGCAGGTTTTATAGGCTCTGCTCTTGCTCTAGAACTTCAGGATAAACATGAGGTTTTGATTGTGGATAAAATGCGATCAAGTGCTACTTTTGAAAATGGAAATTTAGAAAGTTTTGGTCATTTTAAGAATATTTTAGATTTTGAAGGTGAGCTTTATGTGGGCGATATTAATGATGAAAAAACTTTAAAAGTTATAAAAGCTTTTAAACCTGATGTGATCTTTCATAAGGCTGCAATTTCAGATACAACTGTTTATGATCAAAACAAAGTTTTAAAGACCAATTTAAACACTTTTAAAGATTTTATAGAACTTGCTTTGGAACTTAATGCGAAATTAATCTATGCAAGTTCAGCCTCAGTTTATGGAGATGCTCCAAGCCCGCAAACTGTAAATTTAAGTGAAGCCCCTAAAAACCCTTATGCATATTCAAAATTAATGATGGATAAATTAGCAAAAAAATATTTTGATAAAATGCATATAGTTGGGCTTAGATATTTTAATGTATATGGCAAGGGAGAATTTTTTAAAAATAGCACTGCTTCTATGATTTTGCAATTTGGACATCAAATTTTAGCGGGTAAAAGTCCGCGTTTGTTTGAAGGAAGTGATCAAATTTATCGTGATTTTGTGTATATTAAAGATGTTGTGAGTGCAAATTTACAAGCTTTAGAAGCAAAAAGTGGAATTTATAATGTAGCTACAGGTAAAGCAAGAACTTTTCAAGATATAGTAGATATTTTGCAAAAAGAATTAAACACTAATTATCCTTGTGAGTATATTCCTAATCCTTACAAAAATTCTTATCAATTCCATACTCAAGCAAAATTAGATGAGAGTTTTTCATATAAAGCTAAATTTAGTCTTGAAGAGGGTGTAAAAGATTATTTAGATGAGATCAAAAGGCTTTATGAAAAGGAAGTAAATGTTTGATTTTTTAAGTTCTAAAAAGCCAAAAATTTTAGTTGTTGGGGATTTTATGGTGGATCATTATATATGGTGTGATTGCACTAGAATTTCTCCAGAAGCTCCTGTAATGGTGATGAAATCACAAAAAGAAGATAAAAGACCAGGTGGAGCTGGTAATGTATATGCAAATTTAAAAAGTCTTGGTGCTGAGGTTTTTGCTCTAGGACTTGTGGGTGATGATGAGAGTGGGAGGTTTTTAAAAGAGAATTTAAATGCAAAATTATTAGTAGAAAAAGATAGAAAAACCCCTCTTAAGAGTAGAGTTTTATCACATTCTCAGCAAGTTTTAAGACTTGATGATGAGAATGATTTTGATACTAAATTAGAAGATGAAATTATTCAAGAGTATAAAAAAATCGCAAAAGATTATGACGCGATTATTTTGAGTGATTATGCTAAAGGAGTTTTAACTTCAAAAGTAACAAAAGCTTTGATAGAGCATGCAAATACTTTAAATTTACCTATTTTGATTGATCCAAAAGGAAGTGATTTTAGCAAATATCAAAATGCAACCTTGCTAACTCCAAATAAAAAAGAAGCTAATCAAGCTTTGGGTGTAGAAAAAATTGATAATTTAGAAAAAGCTTTGAAAAAATTAAAAGATGATTTAAATTTAGCTTATTCTATTATAACTTTATCTGAAGAAGGAATAGCACTTTTTGATGAGAAATTACATATTATTCCCGCAAAAGCTTTGGAAGTTTATGATGTAACAGGAGCTGGAGATAGTGTTATAGCTATGCTTGCTTATGCTTTAGCCTTAAAAGTTGATATTGTAAAAGCATGTGAGTTAGCAAATGATGCAGCAGCTGTTGTGGTAGCAAAAGTAGGAAGTGTGAGTGTAAGTTTAGAAGAGATTAAAAATCTAAAAAAAGCTTCTTTTGAAGATAAAATTAAAAGCAAAGAAGAGCTTGTGAAGTTGATACAAAATCAAAAAGTAGTTTTTACCAATGGATGTTTTGATATTGTGCATTATGGTCATATAAAATACCTTGAAAAAGCTAAAAAACTAGGAGATATCTTAGTTGTAGGTTTAAATTCAGATGAAAGCATAAAAAGACTAAAAGGAAACTCAAGACCTATAAATTTAGAATTCCAACGCGCATGTATGCTTGCGAGTATGTATTTTGTAGATTATGTAGTGATTTTTAATGATGATACTCCTTATGAACTGATAGAGTTTTTAAAGCCTGATGTGCTAGTTAAAGGAGCTGATTATAAAGGCAAAGAAATAGTGGGTTCAAATTTAGTAAAAAAAGTAGAATTAATTGACTTTGAAGATGGATTTAGTACTACTAATATAATTAATAGGATTGCAAATGATAAATAAAATTGAAAAGGAATTTATTCAACATCAAAAAACTTTAGAGCAAAGTTTGAATTTAAAAGAGCAAATTGCTACGGTTGCTCAAGAATTAAAAGTGTGCTTGAAAAGTGGTGGGAAAATTTTAATTTGTGGAAATGGCGGAAGTGCTGCAGATAGCCAACATTTTGCAGCTGAACTTAGTGGAAGATATAAAAAAGAAAGAAAGGCTTTAGCTGCTATTGCTCTAAGCACTGATACTTCTGCTTTAAGTGCTATAGGAAATGACTATGGTTTTGAATTTGTTTTTTCAAGACAAGTTGAAGCTTTAGCTAGCAATAATGATGTATTGATTGGAATTTCTACTAGTGGAAAAAGCCCAAATGTGATCAAAGCTTTTGAAAAGGCCAAAGAAATTGGCACTAAATGTATAGGGCTTAGTGGAAAAGGTGGTGGAACGATGAATGCATTATGTGAGCATAATATAGTCATTCCAAGCGATGATACGGCTAGAATTCAAGAAATGCATATTTTAATCATACACTGCTTATGTGATTTGATAGAAGAAGAATATTAAGTTTGGGTTATTTTCCCAAACTTAAATAATATTCAATTTGATCTTTTTGTAAAATTCTAATTAAATTTGTACTTCCTGCAACACCTACTGGAAATCCTGCAGTAAGAGTGTAAACCCCATCTTTTTTCATAAGGCCTTTTTCAACTCCAAGTTTTACAGAATTGCTTAAAAGTTCTGTTAAATTTTCATGCTTTTCTATCAATATAGCAGGTTGAACTCCCCAAACTATACTTAAAAAATTTAAAGCTTTTTTAGAATGAGTAATAGCTATGATATCCATTTTTGGACGATACCTTGCTGTTTTAACTGCAGAAGCACCACTGCTTGTAATGGTAAAAATTGCATTTGCATTTAAATCAGTTGCTAGTTGTGTGCTTGATTTGGCAATGATATCAGTTTCGTTAAAACATTTAAAATTTTCAAATTTTTCATAAGGATAGTTTTTTTCTGTTTCTATAATGGTTTGAGTCATAATATCAACCGCATTTGCCGGATCAATCCCCACTGCACTTTCTTCGCTAAGCATAACCGCATCAGTGCCATCAAGTACAGCATTAGCAACATCTGAAATTTCAGCTCTTGTGGCAGTTTTTGATTTTGCAAGCGAAAAAAGCATTTGAGTAGCAGTGATTACAGGCTTATTGGCCTCATTAGCTTTTTTAATGATGAGTTTTTGTATATTTGGCACTCTATAATAAGGCACTTCAATGCCTAAATCTCCTCTTGCTACCATTATACCATCGCTGCTATTTATAATTTCATCGATATTTTCAACAGCATCAAATTTTTCTATTTTTGCAAAAATAGCAATTTTGGCATTATTTTCATCAAGTATTTTTTTAACTTCATCAATATCATGAGCATTTTGCACAAAAGATATAGCTAAAAAATCAACATCGTTTTTAATGCCCCATGCAAGATCGTCTTTATCTTTTTGAGTTATAACATCGATATTGATTTTTGTATTTGGAAAGTTAATTCCTTTATTTGAACTAAGCACCCCGCTATTTTCTACTTGGGTTTGGATAAAATCTTTTTCAACTTGTATAACTTTAGTTTTAATAGAGCCATCACAAAGATAGATGTATTCTCCCACTTTTAGCATAGAAAGAATTTCGGGATGATTAATACAGACTTTATAGTGTTCATTAGAAAGTTTTTCGCCTTCAAAAGTATCTTTGTAGAAGTCTAGTCTATCTCCACTTTTTAGCTCAAAAGCTTCTGGAATTTTTAAGGTTCTAATTTTTGGCCCGCTAATATCTTGTAAAATTCCAATCCTTGCATTAAGTTCAGCTGCTACTTTTCTAATGGTGGCTAGGTTTTGACTATGATATTCATGAGTTCCATGTGAGAAATTTAAGCGAAAAACATTCACTCCATTAATAATCATTTGTCTTATTGTAGTTTCATTTTCACTTGCTGGTCCAATTGTTGCGACTATTTTTGTTTTTTTTAACATTTCCTATCCTTTTTATAGCAGTTCGCTAGTAAATAAATCTTCATTAAAATTAGCACCCAAGTATTGACAAATAAGTTTTGCATCTCTATAACCATTACCAAGACAACTCGTAGCACCTGGGCTTGGTGTCATATTAAAAATTATACCCGGAATTTCAGTGATGCTAGCCTCTCCAAGCATTAATTCTCCTGCTTTTTTATCAAGCACTTGAGGTCGCACTCCTCCAAAATTTTTAGCATAGTAAATATCATCTGTTTTTAAACTAGGAACTATTTTTTTAGCATCTTTTACAAAAAGTTTTTTGTTGATATAAGGAATTTCAAATAAATAATTATAAAGAATATAATTTCTAATAGTAGAATCTTTAAAAAGATTAAAACAAATTTTAATTACATTCATATCAAGATTAAGTGTTTTAAAAAATTCAGGTAAAGATTTAAAGCCATGGTATCTTTCTAGCATAGGAATAACTAAAGCAGTAGGACCAAAACGGGTGTTCATGTTAGTTAGTAAATCAGGATCGCCATGTAATGCAGCAAATGGGAGTTTTGGATTTTGCACCATATAAACCTTACCATTTAAAATTTTTCTTTTTGCCATGTAAAAACTTCCTGCAACAGGAAAGCAAGATTTGTCTAAACCTATACCCATTTTATGTGCTAAAAATAACGAGTGTGCGCCTGCATTGACGATAATGGATTTTGCACTATATTCTTTAAAATCTCTTGTTTTTATATAAAAAATATCATCTTTTTTTTCTATAAACACAACTTCTTGATTGTAAGCAACATGAGTATCTTTACCTTGTTTGCAAGCTTGCTCTATGAGATTTTGACTCATAAGTCCAAAATCTACTGTGGTATAAATTTCACCTTCTTCTACACCCATAGCTACTATATTATCCGCCCTATCATTGACACCATCTTCACCTAAAACAACATTTGGTTCTATTTGTTTGATTTCATTTTTTGTGTAAAATTTAATATAAGGATATAATTCTTTAAATTCTTCATATCTATTTTTCATATATTCACATTCTTTTTCCCCAACTGCAAGTGCAAGTTTTTGGTGTGAATACATGAATTTATTTTGTGCATTTTGCAAGAGCCCATATTTTACAATCATATCTGCTGTTTTTTTAACTTTTTTTGCTTTTTCCAAGGTATAGTTAGTTTCTATATCACCGCAGTGGATGGTTTGTGAATTACTTGTGCTGTGACTATTTAATGTTGCAGCGTTATTATATTTTTCTAATAATGCAATACTTTTAATATCAGTATATCTTGCTAATTCGTAAAATGCTGCAGCACCAGAAATCCCACCGCCAATTACCACGGCATCAAAGTGTTTTCGATCCATTATCATCAATTCCTTTTGTGTATGTTTGATTTTGCTAATAATATCAAAATATAGTTGTTTTGAGTTTAAATAAAGCTTATAATTGAAAAGCCAAAGATATGGTTAATCTTTTAAAGTATAAAATTTTCACAAACAGCTTTTTTCATACCTCTAAAAATCAAAAATTTATCATAAATTGCATAATCAAAAAAATTTGCAAGAAATTGCCCATCGCCACCTGTGAAATATAATTTTTTATCATATGCACTATCTTTTATAAGTAAATATATACTTTTAAAAACTCCATAACTTAAAGCATCAATAGTTCTTTGGGGAAAGGCATCAAAGTTTATTTGAGTGTTAAGTTCGTGTTTTAAGCGAGAAGAAATACTGGCAAAAGATTTTTTATAGCTTTCAATACCAGGCAGGATAAATCCTCCAAGATGGATTGAATTTGAAACAATATCAACAGTTATTGCAGAGCCTGCATCAACTACTACCCCATCTTCTATGGTATAGCAAGCTGCTATTCTATCAACTCCTAAATTCTTATAAATAGTATCAAAATTAAAATATGGAGCAAGGTTAATAAATAAAGGATTTTGCTTTAATCTTTGCTCTAAATTTGGATTAACATTGATGTAAAACACTTTTTGTGTCGGCTCATACTGTAAAAATTGCTCTATGCTCATAGAATGAAATTTTTGCTCATTTAAAAAACTTGCAGTTGTATTGCCAATATCACACAAAAGCATAATTTTGAATTCCTTTGGTGAATAAATATTCTTTTGCTTTTGAGCAAATTAGAGATTGATGAAAAATAAAATGATTTTTAAATTTTAAATTTAAAATTTGACTTATGTTTTGAAAAATATTTTCAAATTCTAAACCATCTTTTTTTAAAATCTTACTTTTTGCAAAAGAAAATAAAAATAAACAATATTGTTTTTTTGTATTTTCTCCATAAAAGCAAATTAGTTTTTTCTTTTTGCTAAAAGCATGGATATCTAAAGAATTAATATTTTTTAAAATAATTCCATGTTTAATAAGAATATCGCTTAGTTCTTGATTCATCTTAATTTAATTGTAAAACTTTATTGTGGTAGAAAAATTTACCATTAGCCATAAAACTTTTTTTATCAATAGCTTCATTTAATTTATATACGGTAAAATCTTTCAGATTTGTATTTAATTTAATTAAATAGCCAGTTTTTTCAAATATATACAAAGAATCATTATATAATGTGCTTTTGGAAAATAAAGCAAATTGAAATTTTATTTCATCAATTTTTCTAAGATTATAATCATTTTTGATAACTCTTCCATCTTTTGTTAATATAAAAATTTCTTTATCATTAATATTTACCTCTTTAATGTTTTCGTTTAAGTATAAAGTTCTATTTGGTGTTACAACGATGATTTTTTGTGCTGTTGCGGCAACCATTGTATCGTTTTTAACATGAAGATAGATGATATTGTTAAAAAATTCTTCACTACTTACTAAAATTTCTTTACTAACTTTTAGTGTACTTTTGTTAAGTATGGCTAATTTTCCATTAAGCATAGGGTATATGATAATGGTATTTAAAAAATAAGGATTAGCATAGCGACTATCTTGAGCATAAGCAGTGCCTAAATTTTGTAGCATTCTTATACCAAGATTTTTATTAGCATACACTAAAGTATTACTTGCTAAAATCAAAGCTATATCATCCCCGTCTACATTAGCACTTACTACACTTTCGTTAAATTTATGAGAAAATAATTCTTCACCTTGTAAATTTAAAATTTTAAAATTCCCATCATTATCAGCTATAAGAATTTCTTCTTGACGGATATTTAAAATATTATAGTTTTTATCTATTTTTAAAGCAGTAATATTTCCTTTATTGTCTATGAAAGTATTATTATTTAGCTGAGCAATGTTGTTGTTAAAATTAACTATTTTTCCATTAATATTTTTAGAATTATAAGGAAGTTGTTCTAGTTGTGTTGGTTGATAGTATTCCCTTTTAGTGCCACAAGCACTAAAAAATATTAAAGTAATAATAAATAAATAAAAATGCTTCATTTTATTCCTTGATAGTGTTTTAAGCTTGTGATGATTTGCCATAAAGGAGAATTTATAGGTATTTTATTAAATTCAACATCTGCGTTTTTAAAATCATTTTGTTTTAAAAATTCAAAACCTATTAATAGAGTATTATAATCTTTTAGAAAATCTGATTTTTGATTATTTTGGGCAAGCACTATTTGTTTTAACAAAGGATCTATATTAAGACTCAAGGTTTGATTAAGATCTTGATTATTTTGACCCATAATATATATGGTGTATAAATTTGCATTTTTTTGCTTTAATTCCTCAATTAATTTTTGATCTGAAGGATTTTTTAACAGATTATTAAAAATGATATTACTTTCTTGGATATTTTTTTCTTGTTTTATATTATAAATATAACTTCCACTAAAATAAAGAACTAAAAGAGCAATAAGAGCAATAAAATAATATTTGTATTTTCTTATAAAGCGTTCTGATTTGATAAAATTTTCCATCATTTGCTCTTGAGAGCTTAATTCTTCTTTTACTGCTTTCAAATTTTCTTTTAAAGCCATATTTTTCCTTTATTAATATAAAAAATGTTATTTTGTAATTTTAAAGTCTATAATTGTAACATATAAAAATGAAAAAATAAATTATTTTATGTTATAATTTTCAATCTAAACCAAAGAGTTTTATAAAATTAAAATTAAGGTAAATGATGCAAATTGATGATAAATTATTAACTAAACTTGAAAAGCTAAGTGCTCTAAAAATAGCAGATGAAAAAAGACAAGAATTAGAAGAACAATTAAGTCAAATTGTTAATTTTGTAGAAAAATTAGATGAATTAAAACTTGATGATATAGAAGCCATGACTAGCACAACAAATGGTGGAACCTTATTGAGAAATGATGAGAGTAAAAAATCTGATGTGATAGATACGATAAGCAAGCATGCTCCAAATTCTCAAGATGGATTTTTTATAGTCCCTAAAATAATTGAATAAAATATTTGGAGTTTAGCGTAGATGGAAAATTTTTCGTGGTTTGATGTTTTTGTTTTAGGTTTGACTGTAATTTTAGGCTTAAAAGGCTTGGTGAGTGGCTTATTTAAAGAAATTTTTGGTTTATTGGGTATAGTTGGTGGGGTTTTACTTGCTTCAAGATATGCTAAAGAGGTAGCAGAGATTATCAATAATAATTTTTATGCAATTGAAAATGAAAATCTTGCTATTTTTGCAGGTTTTTTAGTTTTGTTAATCGTGATATGGATAGCATGTGTGGCCTTGGGAAATATATTATCAAAAATGTTTAGCATGAGTGGTCTTGGTTTTATAGATCGTATAGGTGGATTTTTATTTGGAAGTGCTAAAATATTTTTAATTTTTGCAATTTTAGTTGCTTGTATTAATAATATAGAATTTTTAAATTCAAGTTTAGAAAAATATGCAAACAATAGTCATACTTTAAATTTACTTAGAAAAACAGGTGAATTTATAATGAATACTGATTTTACTCAAAATAGTTTAGAAAAAATAGAAGAAAGAATTAAAGATTCTAATATAAGTCTAAATTCGGAGGTAAATAATGCAAATTGAAAATATAGAATATGATGTTTTACTTGAGCGCTTTAAGAAGACACTTAAGGATAATGGCTTAAAATATACCAAACAAAGAGAAGTGCTTTTGAAAACTTTATATAATAGTGATATGCATTATACCCCAGAAAGTTTGTATGTGGAAATCAAGCAAAAAAATCCTGAATTAAATGTAGGAATCGCTACAGTTTATAGAACTTTAAATTTATTAGAAGAATCAGGTATGGCTACTTCTATATCTTTTGGAGCTTCAGGGAAGAAATTTGAACTCGCAAATAAACCCCATCATGATCATTTAATTTGTAAAAGTTGTGGAGAAATAGTTGAATTTGAAAATTCTATTATTGAGCAGCAACAAATGTTAATAGCAAAAGAATATAATTTTAAATTAACAGGACATTTAATGCAACTTTATGGCTTATGTCCACAATGTAGTAAAAAATAAAGGTAAAATTAATGTTTGATAATATTTTAGAACAACAAAAAATTCAAAAAGCGCAAGAATTAAAAAAGCTAGGAATTAATCCATACCCACATTTTTTGAAAAAAGAAATGAGTATAGTTGAATATAAAAATAAATTTGCATACATTAAAGATACGGAAAATCAGCGTGATGAAAAAGTATACGGAGTGTTAGCAGGAAGATTAAAACTTCTTAGAATAGCTGGTAAATCGGTATTTGCTAATATAGAAGATGAGCAAGATAATATTCAAATTTATTTTAATCAAAATATTTTAGGAGAAGAATATTTTGCTATTTTAAAAAAATATCTTGAAGTAGGAGATATTGTTTTGGTTAAAGGTTTTCCTTTTATGACTAAAACAGGAGAATTTAGTCTTCATGTAGAGCAAATTCAAATAGCTACAAAAGCCATAGTGCCTTTACCGGAAAAATATCATGGACTAACAGATATTGAGCAAAGATATAGAAAAAGATATCTTGATATGATTATGAATAGTGAAGTAAGAAAAGATTTTATTTTGCGTTCTAAAATTGTTTCTTACATTAGATCTTTTTTTGATAATAAAGGATTTTTAGAGGTTGAAACACCAATGATGCATCCTATTGCAGGAGGAGCAAATGCAAAGCCTTTTGTGACTTATCATAATGCTTTAGGTGTGGAAAGATTTTTAAGAATTGCTCCAGAATTATATCTAAAGCGTTTGATTGTAGGTGGTTTTGAGGCAGTTTATGAGATTAATAGATGTTTTAGAAATGAAGGAATGGATTTAACACATAATCCTGAATTTACTACAATCGAGTTTTATTGGGCTTATCACAATTATCATGATTTAATGGACTTAACAGAAGAGCTTTTTGCTATGCTTTTGGATAAATTAAATTTAGGTAAAAAGCTCGAATTTGATGAAAAAATAATTGATTTTTCTAAACCATTTGAAAGAATTACTTATAAAGATGCTTTGAAAAAATATGGCGGTTTAGCTGATGAGCTTATTAATAATAAAGAATTAATTTTAGAAAAATTAAAAAAAGATGGTTTTGAAGCCAACGAAAAATTAGAATTAGGTCATTTGCAAGCTGAACTTTTTGATAATTATGTTGAAGATAAGTTGATTAATCCCACTTTTGTAATAGATTTTCCTGTTTCTATAAGTCCTTTGTCTAGAAGGAGTGACAAGGATAAGGATATTGCTGAAAGATTTGAATTGTTTATCGCGGGTAGAGAGATTGCTAATGGATTTAATGAGCTTAATGATCCGCTAGATCAATATGAGAGATTCTTAAAGCAAATTGAAGCTAAAAATGCAGGTGATGAGGAAGCATGTGAAATGGATGAAGATTTTGTTAATGCATTGGGCTATGCTATGGCACCAACTGCAGGTCAAGGTATAGGAATAGATAGGCTAGTTATGCTTTTAATTAATAAAAAATCAATTCGTGATGTAGTGCTTTTCCCAGCTATGAGGCCACTTAAAAATGAGGTAAAAGGAGAGTAAATGTTGGAAAATTTTGATAAAGAAATTTTTGATTTAACCCAAAAGGAGCTAGCAAGACAATGTGATGGTCTTGAAATGATAGCGAGTGAGAATTTCACTATACCAGAAGTAATGGAAGTAATGGGGAGTATTTTAACAAATAAATATGCAGAAGGCTATCCTGGTAAAAGATATTATGGTGGATGCGAATTTGTTGATGAAATTGAGACAATTGCTATAGAAAGATGTAAAAAACTTTTTAATTGTAATTTTGCCAATGTACAGCCTAATTCAGGTTCTCAAGCAAATCAAGGTGTATACATGGCATTGTTAAATCCTGGTGATAGAATTTTGGGTATGGATTTAAGTCACGGAGGACATTTAACTCACGGTTCTAAAGTAAGTTCTTCTGGAAAAGTTTATGAAAGTTTTTTTTATGGGGTAGAGCTTGATGGGAGAATTAATTATGATAAAGTTAGAGAGATAGCAAAAGAAGTTAAGCCAAAACTTATTGTTTGTGGTGCTAGTGCTTATCCTAGAGTGATTGATTTTGCTAAATTTAGAGAAATAGCAGATGAGGTTGGCGCATATTTATTTGCTGATGTTGCGCATATTGCAGGATTGGTTGTAGCAGGTGAGCATCCTAGCCCGTTTCCCTATGCTCATGTTGTAAGCTCTACAACACATAAAACTTTAAGAGGTCCAAGAGGCGGGATTATTATGAGTAACGATGAAGAAATTGCCAAAAAAATCAATTCTGCAATTTTTCCGGGTATTCAAGGTGGTCCATTAATGCATGTAATTGCCGCCAAAGCTGTTGGATTTAAATATAACTTAAGTGATGAGTGGAAAATTTATGCTAAGCAAATCATTAAAAATACTGCTACCTTGGCTCAAGTTCTAATAGATAGAAAATATGATTTAGTTAGCGGTGGTACTGATAATCATTTAATTTTATTAAGCTTTTTAAATAAAGATTTTAGTGGTAAAGATGCGGATTTAGCTTTAGAAAGAGCAGGTATTACAGCAAATAAGAATACGGTTCCAGGGGAAACTAGAAGTCCATTTGTAACGAGTGGTTTAAGACTTGGAACAGCAGCTTTAACAGCAAGAGGTTTTAAAGAGGAGCAAATTGCTATTGTTGCAAATTATATAGCTGATATTTTAGATGATATACAAAATACAAAGCTACAAGAAGAGATTAAAGTTAAACTGAAAAATTTGGCAAGTAATTTTATTATTTATGAAAGGGCTTTATTTTGATTACAACTATGGATTTGGCTTTAATTAAAATGGTTACAAGCCATTATTATATTAAGCGTAATGCTATAATTAACAAATATGAGCATAAAGGTAGAATTTTTTTTGATAAATTCGAAAAAGTAAATGCTCCTTTGACAGCTAATGTTATACAAGAACATATGGAAAAAAAGATTATTGTAGCACACTCTTTGATTAATAGTTTTGATAAGGTTGAAAATATTGTATTTGATTACAATGGTTTTAACGCAGAGCGTTTTTGGCATAGAGCACAGCTTGTTTTAAGGGAAGAAGGTTTTATAAATTTTACTGCCTATAAAACAAGAACTAATAATCATTTGCATTTGTATATCCATAAAGGACATACTACTTTTAATGAAGCATGCTCTTTGGGATCAAAATTATCTTTGCTTTTTTCTCAAAAAATGCCTGTAGAGTGGAAAGTTTTTCCTAGTATGGATATACCTAAGGAATTTAATATTTTAACTTTACCTTATGAGGTTTATCAAAAAGAGCGTGGCGCTTCTTGGTCTAAACATATGTAATTTTTGAAAGGATGAAAAATGGAAGAAAACAACAAAAATGAATTTGATGATATTATCTTGCAAAAAAGCAATAAAAGTGAAAAACTTAAAAAAATTTTACTCAGATCGATTATTTTAATTATTGTGTTTTTGGTAGTAATGATAGCAATGAAGTTAATTAATGATCCAGGCGAGGAAAAATCACTACAAATGCCATTAGAGCCGCAAGAGCAAGCTTCTTATGAAAATAATTTTAATTCTTTGCCTATTGCAGATAATACTAAAGAAGAGGATGAATTTGAAGCTTTAGCTAGAAAACTGAAAGAAGAAAGTTCATTGGCTGATGCAAATAATACCATAGAGGAAAAACAGGAAATTCCAAGCAATAGTGTATTAGATCAAATTACATCAACAGAACCAAAAGAAGAACCAGCTAAGGTGGAAGTAAAACAAGAAGAGATTAAGCCTGTAGAAAAATCTATAGAAAAACCAATTCAAAAACCTTCTGAAAAATCAAAAACTAATGTTGTTGAAAAGCCAAAAACCCCAGAGCAAAGCAATGCAAATGAATTGTTTGAGAGTATAAAAACCACAAGTATTCAAACACAACTTCCTGCAGGTGCTTATATTCAAGTTTTTTCTTTAAATAGTCTTGATCCTAAATCAAAAGAATTAAATATACTTAAAGAAAATGGATATGAATATAAAATTTACAAAACAACAGTAAATGGCAAAGAACTTACAAAAGTTTTAGTTGGGCCTTATAAAGAAAGCGAATTAAAAGCTGAATTGGAAAAGGTGCGTTCTAAAATCGCAAAAGGTGCTTTTACTTTTAGAGTAAAATGAAAATTTTCACAGTTATAGGTGATCCTATTGTGCATTCTAAATCTCCAAGAATGCACAATAATGCTTTACAAGTTCTTAAAAAAGACGCAATATATACAAGATACCATTTAAAAAATAAAGCAAAATTAAAAGAAATTGTTCAAAAATTTGATGGAGCAAATATTACTATACCTTTTAAAGAAGAAGCGTATAAAATTGCAGATTTTTGTGATGAAAGTGTTAAGCAAATAGGATCTGCCAATACTTTAATAAACAAAGATGGTAAAATTTATGCTTGCAATACAGATTATTTGGGATTTTTAAAAGCAATTGAAAATTTTTTTTCTATTAAAAATGCTTTGATTTTAGGTGCTGGTGGCACCGCTAAAGCTTTAGCTCATGCTTTAAAATCTATAAATATTGAAGTTGCAATAGCAAATCGCTCTAGTGTTAGATTTAAAAATTTAAATAATTATCCATGTTTTTTATATGATCAACTTGATTTAAATACACAATTTGATTTGATAATAAATACGACTAGTGCAGGTTTACATGATGAAAGTTTACCTTGTGAAGAAAGGATTTTAAAAAATATTTTTCAAAAAGCTAAGTATGCTTTTGATGTTATTTATAGTAGAGAAACATCTTTTTTAAAGTTGGCACGAGAAAATGGATTAAAAATAAAAGATGGCACGCAAATGCTTTTATGGCAAGGTGTTTTTGCTTTTGAGCTATTTTTAGAGTGTCAAAAAACAGAAGAAATTTATAAAGCCATGGAGATGGCTTTAAAACTTCCTTAGTGACTAAACCAAGATTTGATTTTATCAAACAAGCTTTCTTGTTCTATAAAAGCTTCCTCATTTTCTAAGCCAAAGCTTTTTTCAAGTTGCAATAGTAGATTTTTTTGTTCATCAGTAAGTGTTTTTGGAAATTTTATTTCAATTTGTACAATATGTGAACCAAGTTTTCCATTGTGAATATTTTTAACACCTTCATTAGCTAATTCAAATTTTTGTTTATCTTTTGCACCCACTGGAAGTTTAAGATCAGCTTCTCCTCTTATGGTGGAAATTTTAATTGTCTTTCCAAGAGCAGCTTGGGTAAAAAATACAGGTACTATGGTATATATATCATCATCATGTCTAATAAATTTATTATCATCTTCTACAACGATTTTGATATACAAATCACCTCTTTGAGAAGAATTTGGAAGCTTATTTGCTTTGTTTTGCACTCTAAGACTCATACCGCTATCAATACCTTCTGGTATATCAAGTTCTATATGATCTTTTATTTCTTCATAACCATTTCCATGGCATGTCTTACACTTATTTTTTATTATTTTCCCACTGCCCTTACAATGATCACAAGTTTGTACAAAAGTCATAAAACCTTGTCTAACACCAACTTGTCCTTTTCCTCCACAATGAGAACAAATATCTTCTTTTCCATTTTCTGATCCACTACCATTGCATATTTTACAAAATGTTTTATAGGTAAAATCAATTTCTTTTTTGCAGCCAAAAACAGCCTCTTTGAAGCTAATCTTTACCGCTATTTTTAAATCATGTGGATATTTATTTCCCCTTTCTTTTTTACGCGTTGAGTTTCCAAAACCAAATCCATCTCCAAAAAAACTTGAAAATATATCCCCTAAATCAACATCTCCAAAACCACCAAAACCACCGGTTTGTCCTTTTAATCCTTCTTTGCCGTATCTATCATATATACTTCGCTTTTCATCATTGCTAAGTACTTCATAAGCTTCATTGACAAGTTTAAATTTTTCTTCAGCTTCTTTATCTCCTTGATTTCTATCAGGATGATATTTTAATGCCATTTTTCTATAAGCTTTTTTTATAGTTTCTTTATCTGAAGTTTGAGAAATTTCTAATATTTCATAATAATTAAGTTCCACTTTTTTCCTCTCTTGAAAAATTAATATTATAATTTTAGCAAAAAAATAAATGAATAGTTAAATTATGTGTTATAATATTAAGTTTGTAACATATTTTCACTAATAAGGGGTAGAGATGATTAATGTTTTAATGATCGAAGATGATCCAGATTTTGCAGAGTTTTTAGCAGAATATTTGGCCCAATTTAATATCAAAGTTACTAATTATGAAGATCCGTATTTGGGAATGAGTGCTGGTATAAAAAATTATGATTGTTTAATTCTTGATTTAACTTTACCTGGACTTGATGGTCTTGAAGTTTGTCGCGAAATAAGAGAAAAATATAGTATTCCTATTATTATTTCTTCAGCTAGAAGCGATTTAAGTGATAAAATTGTAGGACTTCAAATAGGTGCGGATGATTATTTACCAAAGCCTTATGATCCTAAAGAAATGCATGCAAGAATTATGAGTTTAATCCGTCGTTCAAAACGCGTAAATGAAACTCCTGAAAAAATAATTAATTCAGCTTTTAAAATTGATGAAAAAAGACATGAGATTAGTTACAATGAAGAGGTTTTAATTTTAACTCCTGCTGAATATGAAATTTTAAGTTATATGATAAGACAACATGGATTTTCAGTTAGCAGAGAGCAGCTTGTGTATCACTGCAAAAGCTTGAAAGATAAAGATTCTAAAAGTTTAGATGTAATTATTGGTAGGCTTAGAACTAAGATCGGCGATAGTTCGAAGGCACCAAAGCATATTTTTTCAGTTAGAGGGATAGGATATAAATTAATAGGATGAAAGTAACTATTAATCTTAAGATTACCGTTCTTTTTGCAACGGCTTTTTTGTTTGTTTGTGCTTTGTTTGTGCTCTTGGGTAAGGTTCAGGTTGATTCTTATTTAACCAATGAGCAAAATAGACAAAAAGAAATTGTAGAAAAAATTATATATAATTTAGAAAGAAAAGAAGGTTTTTCAATTCATGATTATCTTCTTTCTAAGTCTTTTAAAATAGTTGAAAATGAACGCAGTGCAAAACATATAGTTGCAAAAGGTGAAAAGGTGCTTAAGGTTAATTCTGTTTACGGTAGTTTTTCTTCTATTATTTACCATAATCAAATTTTTTTTTATGTTGAACAAGCTAATTTAAAGCAGCTTTATGAGCTAAATGCATCTACGCGTTTAGAGTATTTGTTTTTACTAAGTTTCTTTTTTAGTTTGATTTTGATTATATTTTTATATTTTTCTGTTTTAAGATCTTTAATGCCTTTAAAAATTTTAAAAAAGAAAATTAAAAATATTAGTGCTGGAAAAATAGAACCTTTATCCGAATATTCACAAATTAATGATGAGATTTCAGAAATTTCTTTTGAATTTGACCATGCTATTAATAAAATACAAGAATTAGTAAAATCAAGACAATTTTTTTTAAGAATGATTATGCATGAACTTAAAACACCTATTGGAAAAGGTAGGATAGTTTGTGAGATGCTAGACAATCAAAAGCAAAAAGACCGCTTAGTAGCGATTTTTGAAAGACTTGAATTATTGATTGATGAATTTGGTAAAATTGAAAAAGTTTTATCTAGAAATTGCCAACTAAATTTGCAAACTTATCATTTGAGCTTAATTTTAGAGCAGGCTGAAGATTATCTCATGAGAGATGATTTTTATCAAAAAGTTAAGATTTCTTACAAAGAAGATACTATGATTGTTGCTGATTTAGAACTTTTTTCCTTAATGCTTAAAAATTTGATTGATAATGCTATTAAATATTCTGACGATAAAGCTTGTGAGATTATATGTTCAGGGGACTATGTAATTGTTAGAAATAAAGGGGTTCAACTTAAAAAAACTTTTGATTATTATTTGAAACCTTTTGTAAGAGAACAAAATACTCAAGTTGAAGGTATGGGATTAGGGCTTTATATTATCAATAATATTTGCAATCTTCATGGTTATAATTTAACTTATAGTTATGAAGATGGTTATCATATTTTTAAGATTGTTTTTTCAAGGTTAAAATGACTTGAAAGATTTAGAAAAATTTAATGAATTGGTAAATGCATTTTCTGCATTGCCTACTATCGGTAAAAAGTCCGCATTAAGACTTGCTTATTATGTTTGTATAAAAGATCCTTTGCTAGGTTCTAAACTTGCTTATAGTATTGAAGAGTCCATTAGAGGAATTAAAAAATGTATACAATGCGGGGCTTTAAGTGAAAATGAATTATGTGAAGTTTGTTCTGATATAGAAAGAAATAATAATATTATTTGTATAGTGCAAGATCCTAAAGATGTATTAATTTTAGAAGATAGTAAAAGCTATGATGGGCTTTATTTTGTACTAGAAAATACTAACGAAGAAAATATTACTAAATTAAGAGTAATGATTGAAAATAAAAATACTAAAGAAATTTTTTTCGCTTTTACTCAAGGCTTAAATTCAGATGCTGTAGTTTTTTTTATAGAGGAAAAATTAAAGGATTTAAATTTGAGTTTTTCCCAAATAGCCCAAGGTATTCCAAGCGGTGTTAGTTTGGAAAATGTCGATTTTATATCTTTACATAAGGCTATTAATCATAGAACTAAACTTGATTGATATATTTTTTAAGTAAAATTATCCATTTATTTTTGCTAATGTCATTTATAATTTCATCGGCAAAATCGCAATTTTTAACTCTATTTTTGGTAAAAAGTAAAATTTTATTTTGTGAATTTTGTATTTTATACTCATGTAGTATTTGGCTAAAATATAAAATATCGAACTTTATGACTTCATAATCAACCAAAATTAATCTAAAATTTAATTTTAAAGCATTCTTAAAATCACTTAGGCTATCTACGATTTGATTATTTGAGCAAAATTGATTGGTTATATTTAAAATTAGATTATTTTCAAAACTAGAAGATTTAAAAATCAATACATTGTATAAATTTGCTATTTGATAACTTTCTTCTTTAAAATTTGTACTTAAAAAATTGATAAGATCTTTGACATTGACATCTACAAATGTGTAGTTTAGCGTATTTTTTATTTTCTTCTTTGAAATAATAAAGGAATATTTTTTCTCTACTTTTTGAAAATCATCAAAAATTTCACTACTAATGCCTATATCTAATAAAATACATTGTAATAAAAAATTTTCAATCATATCATCATTTACAATGCATGCGTGGATATTCTTAAAAATAATATTTTTTGTTTTTGTATTTATTTGATATTTTTTTAAAATCGGCTTTAGTGTAATGGAATTTTCTAATCGCATATAGTTAAAACTTTGAATAAGATATTGCAAGTTTTTTTGTAAAAGTTTGTTTTGTATTTTTTGATCTTGCAATTGTTTTTGCGTTAGCTCAAATGATGTTTTTAATTTTTCTTTTAGATCTATTAAAGAGGTTGAACTTGATAATTTTAAAAATTTTTCTATTTCTTGAATAATGATATTATCTTTTTTAAGTTTTTGATTTTTTATGATTAAATAAATACATGTAGCGATAAATATTAAAATACTAATAGAGGTATAAATATAGAATAATTTTTGATCAATTGGATATAAAAAATAATAATTGAAAAAACATAAAATCAAAGTTAAAGAACTAATAAAAAATATCATAAATTTTCCTTAATTATTTTGGCTATTTTTATATTAGAAAGTGATTTTAATTCATTAAAATCGGCTTTACTGATTTTATCAAAACTACCGTAATAATCTAAAAATTTTTTAATATAACCTTGAGAGATTCCAAGTTGTATCAACTTAGAGCTTTGTAGGTCCTGTTTTCTTTTTGTTTTTTGGTGAAAACTAATTGCGAAGCGATGTGCCTCATCGCGTAATTTTTGTAAAAATTGCAATTTTTTATCATCGGTAGAAAGTTGAATTTTTCCTTCTTGAGTATAAATTTTATCTTTTGCACTTCCTTTTGCTCTATAAGCTTTAGCATCTATTTTTTCTTTAGATATAGCTAAAATATCCACATTTGCTCCAGAACTTTTAATAATATCATTTGCTAGTTTCAATAAGGCATTCCCACCATCAATCAGCCATAAATCAGGCGGTGGATTTTTATCAAAGGATAAAGCTCTTTTACTAAGGATTTGAAGCATTTGATCATAATCATTTTTATAAGATAAATGATAGTGTCTATAAGAGCTTTTATCAAATTTCCCATCTTTGAAGGTTACTAAAGCACCTACAATTGCATCACCTTGCATATGAGAATTATCAAAAATTTCTATATGATTGGGATAATTTTGCAGATTGAAAAAATCTTTTAATTCTTTTAAAAATAAATAATTTTCATTTTTTAAATGCTTTTGTATGTTTATTTTTGCATTTTCTAGAGCAAGCTCACACAGGGATTTTTTTTCACCAAGTTTTGGCGATTTAAGGTAAAATCTTCTAGAAAATCTCTCGCTGAGTAGATCTTGCAGTAGCTTCATGTCTTCAAAATCTTTGTGTGTATAAATACGAGTTGATTTTATTGGAGATTCTTGTGTGTAATTTTCTAGAATATATTGTTTATAAATTGCATTTAAGTCAAATTCGTTTTGATTATTAAGAGCTAGTATTTTATGATTTGAACTAATGATTTTACCATTATTTATTACAAAACGCACCATGGAGAGTATGTTTTCTTCGCAATAAATAGCATAAATATCAAAATCTTCTAATTTTGCAAGGTCTATTTGTATTTTTACACTTAAATCTTCAATTGTTTTAATTTGATCCCTTATAAGAGCTGCTTCTTCGTAGTTTTCACTCTTTGCGTATTCAAGCATTTTATTTTCTAAATTTTTTGTTAAAGATAAGGGATTTAAAAGAGCTTGTGTGGCTTTTTGGATAATTTTTTCATATTCTTGTTTAGAGATTTTTTGCTCGCATGGACCTTTGCAACGCTTAATCTGATAAAAAAGACAAAGTTCTTTGCAAGATTTCTTTTGTCTTAGCTCAAAAGATAAATATAAAGCATTTAAAAGCTCTTTTGCGCCTTTAAAAAATGGACCAAAATATTTTATTTTATTTTTTTTGATAATTTTTCTTGTAATCTCAAATCTTGGAAAATCTTCATTTAAGTCTATATAAATATAAGGGTAGGTTTTATCATCTCTTAATAATATATTGTATTTTGGGTGTAATTGTTTTATAAAAGAATTTTCTAGTATTAAAGCATCAGCCTCGCTTTTTGTGGTAATAAATTCTAAATGATGTGTTTGGCTAATCATCTTTTGAATTCTTAAACTATTGCTAGGATTTGGGCAAAGATTTGGAGTAAAATTAAAATAACTTCTAACGCGGTTTTTTAAATTCTTGGCTTTACCTACATATAAAAGCTTACCTTGTATATCAAAATACTGATACACGCCAGGTAAATTAGGCAAGGTTTTGAGTTCATTTTCAAGCATTTTTTATAAGCTTTCGTAGTTTTTCAAATTTATTATATAAAATAGGATTTTCAAAATGGTTTTTAAAATTTCCATTAG
The DNA here is from genome assembly GCF_025771865.1 of Campylobacter sp. IFREMER_LSEM_CL2090. Classification (NCBI taxonomy): domain Bacteria; kingdom Pseudomonadati; phylum Campylobacterota; class Epsilonproteobacteria; order Campylobacterales; family Campylobacteraceae; genus Campylobacter; species Campylobacter sp. IFREMER_LSEM_CL2090. The sequence goes on along the minus strand of NZ_JAKMRA010000011.1, from coordinate 13,022 downwards.
AAAGTTCTAGATGAGTTTTTTTATGTGCGCTAAAAGTATTGTTTTTGGATATAAAGTTTTTGTCGCTAAGTATTTTTATATTTTCCACTTTTGCAAAATTACTCATTGGCTTGGCTAAAATATAGTTTTTTATGAGACTTTTAATCATTTTTTTGGTATTATCGTGATTAAGCTCCATATATGCAATGTGGTGTTTAACTAAAATAATCAAAGTATTATTTTTTATAAAGAGTTTAGTAATCATTTGTTGGTGATTATGGTTAAATAGTTTTAAAAACTCTTTATATTGCAAAAGTGCTTTTAAAGGTCTATAATGTTTATATTTTTCAGAATTAGCAAATATATCAATAACATCACGACTTGTTTTAATATCATTTTTAACTTCCATTTAATTATTGTAACATTTTTTTTATTAATATTTTTAAGTGCATGTGGTTATAAAGCTGCTCCATTTTATGAGATAAAAGATAATAATGGCAGTGTAAAGGAAATAAAAAAATTCCAATCTTTGGAGAGTGAAATATGAGTAGAATACTTTTTTTACTTTGTTTTAGTATTAGCTTTTTATTAGCAGGTCAAACTCATGAGTTAAATTTGGCTTTTAGTGCTTTGGGTATAGGTGTTTTAATAATTTTTGTATTGGGGTATTATTTTATAGCAGCAGAAGAAAAATATCATATCAACAAAACTAAACCTGCTTTATTTATAGGAACATTTTCTTTTATTGTCATTGGTATATATATGGTAGTAAATGATTTAGACACGCAAATACTTGAAGAAAGTGTTAATCATCTTATCTTGGAAATCGCACAAATTGTGTTTTTCTTAATAGCAGCAATGACTTTTATAGAAGCATTAATAGAAAGATCGGTTTTTGAAACTTTAAAATATAAGCTTGTAAGCAAGGGTTATACTTATAGAAAATTATTTTGGCTAACAGGAATTTTGGCTTTTTTTATCTCTCCGATTGCAGATAATCTTACCACAGCTTTGATTTTATCTACTGTGCTTTTAACTATAGATAAACATAATAAAGAATTTTTAATCCCAGGCGCTATAAATATTGTAGTAGCAGCTAATGCTGGTGGAGCTTGGTCGCCATTTGGTGATATTACTACTTTGATGGTTTGGACGGCAAAAAAAGCTACCTTTTTTGAATTTTTTGCTCTTTTTCCTGCTTCTTTTATTGGATGGTTTCTTACGGCTTATTTGCTATCGCGTTATGTGCCTGATATTGAGCCAAATTTTCATAAAGATAATCTAGAAAAAGTTGAAATTAAGCCAGGTGGTAAAGTATTTATTGTGCTTGGTTTTTTAACTATCGCTTTAGCAGTTTTTATCCATAGTATTTGCGATTTACCTGCAATGTGGGGTATGATTTTTGGTCTTTCTTTGCTCAGCTTATATATGTATTTTTTCAATAGAAAACAAGGTAAAAAAGATTTAAATATTTTTCATTATATGACGCGTATTGAAATGGATACTTTATTATTTTTCTTTGGAATTTTATCTGCTGTGGGCGCTTTACATTTTGTTGGATGGCTTGCTTATGCTTCCGATCTTTATACAAAATTTGGAGCTACTAGTATTAATATAGGCGTAGGATTTTTATCTGCTATTGTAGATAATGTTCCGGTTATGAGTGCGGTATTAAAAGCTAATCCAAGTATGGATGATACTCAATGGCTTTTAGTAACTCTTACAGCAGGAATTGGAGGATCATTAATAAGCTTTGGCTCAGCAGCTGGTGTGGGGGTAATGGGAAAAATGAAGGGAATTTATACTTTTAACTCTCATTTAAAATATGCATGGACGATTTTAGTTGGATATATAGTATCTATTATAGTTTGGTATGTACAATTTCAATTGTTAAATTTATAAAGGAGTTAGATGAAAAAAGCAGATATTTTGGTTTTGGACTTTGGTTCGCAATATACACAGCTCATTGCAAGAAGATTAAGAGAGCAGGGTGTATATGCAGAAATTTTACCTTTTAATGTAAGTTTAGATGAAATTAAAATTAAAGAGCCTAAGGGTATTATTTTAAGCGGTGGACCGGCTAGTGTATATGCAAATGATGCTTATTTTTGTGATAAAGGTGTTTTTGATTTAAATATACCAGTTTTAGGAATTTGTTATGGTATGCAACTTATGGCACATCATTTTGGTGCAAATGTAGCTCCAGCAGGTCATAAAGAATATGGCAAAGCAACTATAGATATTCAAAATGATAGTGACTTGTTTAAAAATTTACCTAAAAAACAAACGGTATGGATGAGTCATTCTGATAAGGTAGAAAATTTACCACAAGGTTTTGAGGTTTTAGCAACAAGCGAAAATAGTCCTTTTTGTGTATTTGGAGATGAAAAGCGTAAATTTTTTGCTTTACAATTTCACCCTGAAGTTCAACATAGTGAGTTTGGAAAAAGCATCTTAAAAAATTTCGCTAAGTATGCATGTAATTGTGATAGTATATGGAATATGGGATCTTTTGCAAAAACTCAAGCGCAAAAAATTAAAGAAGAAGTGGGTAATGATAAGGTATTATGTGCTGTTAGTGGTGGGGTTGATAGCAGTGTAGTGGCTGCATTACTAGCAAGTGCGATAAAAGATCAAGTGGTAGTAGTATTTGTTGATAATGGTCTTTTAAGAAGCGGTGAAAAAGAGCAAGTTGAATATATGTTTAAACATACTTTAGGTATTGATCTAATTAGTATTGATGCTAGGGAGATTTTCTTAAGTCGCTTAGCGGGTGTTAGGGATCCTGAGCAAAAGAGAAAAATTATAGGAAATACCTTTATAGAGGTTTTTGAAGAAGAAGCTAAAAAACATAAAGATGTAAAATATTTAGCACAAGGAACTTTATATACTGATATTATTGAAAGTTCGGTTGTAGGAGCTAGTAAAACCATAAAATCTCATCATAATGTGGGTGGGTTACCTGAAAAGATGAATTTAAAACTTATTGAACCTCTAAAAGAAATTTTTAAAGATGAGGTAAGAGCTTTAGGAATAGAACTTGGCTTGAGTAAAGATGTAGTTTATCGTCATCCTTTTCCGGGACCAGGGCTTGCTATACGCATTATGGGTGAAGTAAATGAGCCTAGTTTGGAGCTTTTGAGAAAAGCTGATGTGATTTTGATTGAAGAATTAAAAAGCAGTGGTTGGTATGATAAAACATGGCAGGCTTTTTGCGTGCTTTTAAATGTGCAAAGTGTTGGCGTAATGGGAGATAACAGGACTTATGATAATGCAGTTTGTGTGCGTGTGGTGAATGCAAGTGATGGTATGACAGCTACTTTTTCTCATTTACCTTATGAGTTACTAGAAAATATTTCACGCCGTATTATTAATGAAGTAGAAGGAATTAATCGTGTGGTGTATGATATTTCTAGTAAGCCGCCAGCGACTATTGAATGGGAATAGTTATTTAGTGCAAAAATAAACAAAAGCAGGAGGGAGATTTTGCCAAATGATAGGTGAAATTTCTACCTTGCTAAAAGTAGTAAAAAGTTTTTTCTTAAAAGCTCTTCCTTTTGGCGTGGGCAGTATATATGCAAATGTTGCAAAGCAACCATTTTCCTCTAAAACTTCATGAATGGACTTTAATAATAAATCTTGTTCTTTGGAATTTAATAAAGCCCAAGGAATTCCAGAAATAATTAAGTCCGCGTTGTTGATTGCTCTTTTTTCTAACATATCAGGTAGAAATTCCGCTGATCTAATTTCTAAATCTATATTTTTTATATTTTGTTGTAGTTTTTTTGCCATATGTGGATTAATTTCAACTGCAAAAAATCTTGCATCATGATTTTTTTGCTTAAGGATATATTTGGTAAAACTTCCTGTTCCAGGTCCTATTTCAATAATATTTTTTGCATGTTGGACATGAGAGGTTATGAGTTTGCTTAGTTTTTTTGAGCTTGCACAAAATGCTCCTGTTTGCTTTGGATTTTTAAAGTATTGATATAAAAACATAGATTAAATACCTAAGATAGTTATTTTTAATAAATTTTAAAATATTATTGTAAATTTATGAAAACAAAGTTAAAATAAGAATTTAATTTTTCTTTAGATCAAGGATTTGGATATGCATGGAAAAATAATGGTTTATGTGGATGGTACTGGAAGAGGAACAGTAATTAATCTTGCAAAAACATTTTTTGAATTTAACAAACATGCTTGGCACGATAAAAGAAGCATGCCAACGGTTGGTATGTTTGTTGAGTTTAGATCCGATGGAAAGCATATTACAGATTTAAGACCTTCTAAATTTCAAGAATTTGGAGATAATGATTTTATCAAAGAAAGAGATTTTTGGAAAACAGATAGTGATGATGAATTGGAGGATTTAAGACTAACAAGGCGTGATGCTTATGTTCAAGAGCTTTATAGAGAAACTGATTATGATAATCTTGATAAGATTACTCTAAATTTGACTATCCCACAAGCCATTCAAAGGTATTTTTATAATGAAACACTATCAATCAATGCTGTGAAAGATATTAATACAGATGAGGTGCCATATATTATAGATTTTTTTGCTATGAAGCGTTTTTTACATAAAGCTTTGGATACTTTGCTTTTTTCAGATAATACCATTAACCAAGCTGACTTTTCTGCTATGAAAAATATTATAGTACATCTTGAAATGGCTTATAAAGATATGAAAGATAAACAAAAACATATCAACATGGAGCGTTTGTATGATGAAGTCTTTTTGTCTCATCAATGTCATTATCAAGCCCTTCTTGCTTCGATCGACAATAGGAAAAATAGAAAATTAGCACTTGATCGCCAAATGAGTACTTTGATTACAGATATTAAATCAAAACAAGCGAGAATAGAAACAGAAAGTGGTAAAAAACGACAAGAATTTGAAGAAATGATACAAAGTAAAAAACAAAAGCTTGTTGAAATAAAAAATGAAGTAGATTATTTTACAAAAAGCATTGAAAAATTAGAGGCAATGAGAAAGTCTTTCTATGAAAAAAATCTTACCATTTTTAATAATAGTTTTAATATGGCTAGAGAGAAACTTTTTGAGAAAATTAAACAAGGTTTAAATATATGTGCTACAAAATTAGATATAGAAATTTGGAAAAAATCTTTAAAATCAACAAGTATAAAAAATTCTTATTTTAAAACTGCAAGCGAAATTTCTTTCTGCACTCTTTCTTTTGCTGAACTTTATTTAAATAGATTAAATAAACATGCACTAAATCCAAATGATCAATTATTGCTTTCTTATGTTAAAAAAGTAAGAAAAGAATGTGAAAAAAGTTTTTTAATAGTTACTTCCAATCCTGATTTATATGTTAATATGAAAATCCAAATTTTTGCAATGAATCCTTATTATGTTGTTAAGCATGCACCTAAAAAAGTAAATTATCAAGGATTGATGAAAAATACTGAATTTGATATAGTTTATGTAGATGAAAAAACTATTTGGGCATCTGTTGCTGATGTTATTTTAGAAGGAAAGTATTTTTTAAAAAAGGACTCCAAAACTAAATTCAAAATTTTATAAAAATCCTTTTAAACCCTATTTTTAAGTTTTCTTAGTTATAATTAGAATGCCTAAATGGTTCGATATGGTATTAAAGAGGATCCAACACATTAATTATAAGCTGTGATGTGTGATTTACCGTGTTCTGTGACTTCGTTTGAGTTTTGAAAAAAAGCGAGAAGCTGCAGCCTTTAAAAATCACCTAATGGCATACTTTGACTTTTTGAGGGTCAGACACTTATACTCCGGCCATTTGGGTTTTGATATTTTAAGGAAAATAATGAAAATTTTAATATTAGGAAGCGGTGCTAGGGAATATTCTATCGCTTTGGCTCTTCAAAAAACAAATGATAATTTGGAATTTTATTTTGCACCAGGAAATGGTGCTACCGCTAAAATAGGAACAAATCTTAATATGAAAGATCCTAAGGTTATTACAGCTTATGCAAAGGCATCTGAGATTGATCTTTGTATAGTTGGAAGTGAAAATTTTCTAGCAGAGGGTATAGTAGATCTTTTTAAAGAAAATAATATTGCTATTTTTGGTCCTACTAAAGCTGCTGCTATGCTTGAAGCTTCAAAATCTTATATGAAGAGTTTTTTAAAAAAATATAAAATTAAAACAGCTAAATTTTTAAATACAACAGATTATGAGAAAGCTAAGAAATTTATTATGAGTTTAACTCCTCCTATAGTGGTAAAAGCAGATGGTTTGTGTGCGGGCAAAGGTGTGATTATTGCTCAAAGCCATGAAGAAGCTTTAGAGGCTACTAAAAATATGCTTAGCGGAGAGAGTTTTGGTGAAGCCGGTAAGATTGTTGTTATAGAAGAATATCTCAACGGATTTGAATTAAGTGTATTTGCAGTTTGTGATGGAGATGATTTTATATTGTTACCTGCTGCACAAGATCATAAAAGATTACTAGATAATGATAAGGGACCAAACACAGGAGGAATGGGTGCATATGCTCCAAGTATTTTAGCAAGTGAAAATTTATTAGAGCAAGTAAAAAAAGATATAGTAGTACCAACTCTTAAGGGTATGAAAGAAGAGGGTACTGAATTTGTTGGAGTGTTGTTTATAGGTTTGATGGTTGTAAATAATAAACCTTATGTTTTAGAATACAATGTGCGTTTTGGTGATCCTGAGTGCGAAGTTTTGATGCCTTTGATAGAAAATCCTTTGGATTTATTTTTAGCATGTGTGAATAAAAATCTTGCAAATACTCGTATAAAAATCAAAGATGAATTTGCAGTAGGTGTGGTTTGTGCAAGTAAAAACTATCCTTATAAAGATTCTCCAAAAGCATTAATTGATATAGGAGAAATTCCGCAAAATTCTCATATTTCTTATGCTGGAGTAATTTTAGAAAATAACAAACTATATGCTAGTGGTGGTCGTGTATTAGTTTGTGTAGGAACTGGAAAAAGTATTGAAGAGGCGCAAAAAAACGCTTATATGCTTTGTGATAATGTTCATTTTAAAGGAAAACAACATAGAAAAGATATTGCTTTTCAGGTTCTTAAATGAGTGCAAATCAAGAATTATTTGACAAACTAGAAAAAGAAGAGCTAAAAATAGCAAGTTTTAAAAAAAGATTTTTAGCTTATATTGTTGATAGTTTTGTGATTTTAGCTATTGTGAGTATTATTTTATTTGATAAGATTAGTTCTATGCAAACTTATGATGAAATTCACAATCTTTTAATACGTTTTGCTGGCGGAACTTTAATTTTGCAATTTACATATCATAGTTTATTTACATATTTATATGGTGCAACTTTAGGAAAAATGCTTTTGAAGATTATGGTTATTGATCAAAACTTATTAGATAAACCAAATTTCATTCAAAGTGCTTTAAGAGCAGGTGTAAGGCAAATTAGTGATATGTTGTATGGTTTGGGTTTTGCTTGGGCTTTAAGCAATATCGTTTTAAAAACTTGGCATGATTATGCGGCCAAAACAGTGGTGATAGATCTTGCGTAAAATATTACTTTCTTTGGCTTGCATAGGAAGTTTATATGCTTCTAAAGTAGATATCTATGCTTTGGATGTTGTTAAAAAAAATGATATCATAGAGGCAAAAAATAATGTAGTTGTGGTATCTGATTTTTATTTGATAACTGCAAGCGAGGCTAAATTTAATGAAACAACAAAAGATTTGGAGCTTTTTGGAGATGTTAATATCTTAAGGGGGCAAAAAGAAAGAACTAATTCTACTTATACGAAGATTAACTTAAAAGATAACACTACAGCTTTTAAAAATTTATTTTTTTCAAATAATGATTTGGAGGTTTGGCTACAATGTCATCAAGCTAAAATTGATGACAAATTTGTAATGAGTAAAAAGTCTGTTGTATCTAGTTGTAATGTTGAAAATCCTGATTGGGAAATTCGTTTTGATGAAGGCAAATTAAACAAAGAGAGTAATTTTTTACATCTTTATAATGCAAGATTATATGTAAAAAATGTTCCGGTAATGTATTTACCTTATTTTGGTTTTAGTGTAGATACTAAAAGAAAAAGCGGATTGTTAATTCCCCAAGTAGTTTTAAAACAAAGTGAGGGGCTATATTATAATCAGCCAATTTATTATGTTATTGATGATAATGCGGACATTCAATTTGAACCTCAGATTAGAACAAAAAGAGGTTATGGCTTATACTCAACTTTAAGATTTATTGATACCCCTTATTCTCAAGGTGAAATTAGCGGTGGTATTTTTGGTGAAAAATCAAGTTATAAAAGAGAAGAAAATTTAAAAAATAAAGAACACTATGGTTTAGGGGTTAAATATTCCAATGAATCTTTATTTAAAAGTCTTTTAGGTGAAGAATTTCAAGAGGGTTTATGGGTTGATGCTACTTATTTAAATGATGTTGATTATATGAATTTAAGTTCTAGCGCAAAAACCGAAGCTTCTTTAGTTACTTCTAAAATAAATTATTTTTTATCAGATGATGATAATTATTATGGTGCTTATGCAAAGTATTATATAGACACTTCTAAAATTAGCAATAAAGATACTTTACAAGAATATCCATCTTTTCAATATCATAGATATTTAAATGGATTTTTTGATAATTATATACAATATAGCTTGGATGCTTCTTTTCATAGGTATTATAGACATACGGGTATTTATGCTAAAACTTTAGATTTTGATTTACCTTTAATTTATCATACGAGTTTTTTTGATGATTTTTTAAATTTTGCTTTCACAGAAAGGATATATGCAAATTTTGTAGATTATTCTAATACAGATGTTAAAAATCAAGAACATTTATTTAGAAATTCTCATAATTTTTCTTTATATACAGATCTTTCAAAGCCATATGAAAATTTTTATCATACTCTATATTTAGGGGTTAATTATTTTCTACCTGGAGCTAAATCAGGTGAAATCACTGAAGATTTTGTAGAGTTAAAAAATGATCCTGAGCAACTTAATTTTTCAATGTATCAGTATTTTTATAATACTTTAGGCAAAAAAAAATTATATCATAACTTGAAGGTTAAATACTTTACTAAAGAAGGTAGCTTTGGTGCTTTTGATAATGTTGTAGAATATTTTTACAATGATTATATAAGTTTAAGAAATGAAGCTGAATATTCTGGAGTTGATAATCGTTTTGATAAGGTTTTTAGTGAAGCTTTGTTTGATTATGGTGAATGGAAGATTAGTTTAAACCATGCTTATAGAATGTATGAGAATGAAAAATATAATTTTATAGGAACTAAAGCCCAATATGATATAAATACTAATTATCAAATTTTTGGTGGATTGTGGTTTGATTTGAACAAAGATCCTGAAAAATGGGAAATAGGTTATACTTATCAAAGAAAATGTTGGAATTATTCTTTGATGTATCGCAAAGATATTTCACCTAAACTTACAAGTGGTGGTATTAGTGCTAAAGATCAAAGTGGTGTATATTTTATGTTTAATTTTTATCCATTAGGCGGAGTATCTTATGATTTTTCTTTAGAGGAAAATGAAAGGTCGATATGATATTTTTTGAAGATGAAAAAGATGCACTTGAGAAATTATATGATATATTACCATTAAACAAACTAAAAGATTATATTATTATTACACCTTCTTTAAAATCGATAGTTTTTGTTGATACACTAGCACAAAAATTAGAAATTCCATATGATTTTTTATTTACAGAACAAATTAAAGCTCCTAATAATGATGAATGTCAAATAGCTATGATTAGTGAAACAAAGGAGTTGGTTTATAATGAGGCTTTAGTTAAAGCTTTTGATATAAGTTTAGATTATATTTATGGTGAAGCCAATAGAACCTACGAAGAAAAAATTTTAAAAAATGTGTATCGTTATAGAAAAGGAAATCTTTTAAAGGATTTAAAAGGGAGAAATATTTTAATATTGCATGAAGGTTGCGAAAGTGGAATTACTGCTTCTTCATGTATTAAAAGTTTGTTAAAAGAAGAAGTAAATAGTATTGTTTATGCTACTGCTTTAATGCCAAGTGATGTATATGAATATATCGGTGTTTTTGTAGATGAGGTTTATTGTGTGCAAAAAATTGATCATTTTGTGAATATTGAGTTTTATTTTAAAAATAAAACGATTTTGCAAGCTCATGAAATTTTAGATATTTTAGAAGAAAGTAAATATTATCTTCCATTAAAGAGATAAATTTATATCTAAACAATCGGTTGTTTAGATATAAATTTATAGGCAAAACAAAAACAGGCTTTTTAAGTTTTAATTTTTAAAATTTAAAAAGCTTATTTGGTTTTTGCCTATGATGAAAATATTAAAGGAAAAATCATGCGACATGAAATAAATATTAATAATCATCTTGAAATATTTGAGACTAATAAGGTTGCAAAACAAGCAGCAGGTGCAGTTTTAATGCAAGAAAAAAATGCTGTAGTTTTGGCAACTGTTGCTAGAGAAGAAAAAATGGTAGAAGAGGATTTTTTACCTCTTACGGTACAATATATAGAAAAAGCTTATGCAGCAGGAAGAATTCCAGGTGGTTATGTAAAAAGAGAAACTAAACCAGGTGATAATGAAACTTTAAGTGCAAGGATTATAGATAGAAGCTTAAGACCTCTTTTCCCAAAAGGCTATGCCTATCCAACTCAAATTGTAGTAATGGTTCTTTCTGCAGATCCTGAAGTAGATCTGCAAGTGATGAGTTTAAATGCCGCAAGCATTGCTTTATATTTAAGTGATATTCCTATAAAAGCGCCAGTTTGTGGTGTAAGAATAGGTCGTATGAATAATGAATTTGTTTTAAATCCAAGCAATAGTGAATTAAAAAATAGCACCCTAGACCTTTATGTGGCGGGTGTTAAAGATGAGCTTTTAATGATAGAAATGAGAGCTTTAGCAAATAAACAAAATGGTCAACATTGTATGAATGAGCTTAATGAGGATGATGTTTTAAAGGCTTTAGAATTTGCAGGCAATGCGATTTTGCGTGGCTCTAATGAATATGAAAGAGTTTTTGCTGCTTATAGAAAAAATTCCAAACTTGAATTTAAAATAGAAACAGATGGTGGTAAAATTGTTGATTTTATTAAAAATTCTTATATCTCAAAGCTTAAAATTGCAATTAACCAAATGGCGAAAAGTGAAAGAGCAAGTGAAATCTCACAAATAGCAAAAGAGATTGAAAATGAAGCTAGTGCTATTGAAAATGAATGGAAAATTGAAGATATTGAGAAAGCTTTATATTTGTGCAAAAGAGAGCTTGTTAGAAGTCAAATTCTTAATGAAAATAAAAGGGCAGATGGTAGAGGCTTGAAAGATGTTAGAAAGATAGATATAGAGACAAATATTCTGCCAAATGCACATGGATCGTGTCTTTTTACTAGAGGGCAAACTCAAGCTTTAGTTATAGCTACCTTGGGAAGTGATAATGATGCGCAAATGTCAGATTTGCTAACAGAAAAAAATCCAATATGCGAAAAATTTATGGTAAATTATAATTTTCCAGGTTTTTCCGTAGGTGAGGCTACTCCTATAAAAGCTCCAGGTAGAAGAGAGTTAGGGCATGGAAATTTAGCAAAAAGAGCTTTACATCCTAGTATTGATACGGATTATATTCATACTATTCGTTTAGTGTCTGAAATTTTAGAAAGCAATGGTTCTAGTTCTATGGCTACTGTTTGTGGTGGTGCTTTGGCTTTAAGAGCCGCAGGGGTAAAAAGTGAAAAACTAGTGGCAGGTGTGGCAATGGGACTTGTTTTTGAAGATGAAAAATATGCTATTTTAACAGATATTATGGGTCTTGAGGATCATGATGGAGATATGGATTTTAAAGTAGCAGGGAGTTATGAGGGAATCACTGCTTTGCAGATGGATATAAAACTTGGCGGTATAGAGCAACAAGTTTTAAAAGAAGCTTTATATCAAGCAAAAGAAGCCAGGGAGCACATTTTACAATTAATGGAAGAGGCCAATCAAAACATAGTTGTTAATGAAGCAATTTTACCAAAGATTGAAATTTTTAATGTAGATCCAAATAAAATCCCTGATATTATTGGCCAAGGTGGTAAAACTATAAAAGAGATTATAGAAAAATTTGAAGTTAATATTGACTTAGATAGAGATAAAGGTGAGGTTAAAATAGCAGGAATTAATCATGATTTTATTTCTCAAAGCAAAGAATATATATTAAATTTAGTTCATTCTAAAGGTTCTAATAAAAAGCGCGATAGAAAAGAAGTGCCTAAATTTGATATCGGAGAAGAATTTATAGGAAAAGTTCAAAAAGTTGTAGAATTTGGAGTTTTTGTAGAACTTAGAGATGGCGTAGATGGTTTATTACATAATTCTAAATTCAAGGAAAAGCTAGAAATTGGTAACGAGGTTAAGGTTAAGGTGGCAGAAATTAAAAATGGAAAAGTGTCGTTGGATTTAGCTTAATTGTTTAAATTTAAGCATATTTAAGAATATGCTTAAATTTTTATTTTAGATCTTGACAAAAAAATATTCTTTTGGCATAATTTCATTTTTTGATTGTCTCGTTAGCTCAGCCGGTAGAGCATCTCCCTTTTAAGGAGGGGGCCGTTGGTTCGAATCCAACACGGGACACCACTAAAATCTTTAATGGTCGCTTAGCTCAGTTGGTAGAGCGCCACCCTTACAAGGTGGATGTCATAAGTTCGAGTCTTATAGTGACCACCATTCTTTTATTGTTTTTAGGTGCGGCGGTAGTTCAGCTGGTTAGAATATCGGCCTGTCACGCCGGAGGTCGCGGGTTCGAGCCCCGTCCGCCGCGCCATTGTCTCGTTAGCTCAGCCGGTAGAGCATCTCCCTTTTAAGGAGGGGGCCGTTGGTTCGAATCCAACACGGGACACCACTTAATTGACCCTTTCGTCTAGTGGCTCAGGACGTCACTCTCTCTGTGTGATAACAGAGGTTCAAATCCTCTAGGGGTCGCCAAATTTGCTTATCCATTGTAAGAATAATTCTTTTTTAGAGCCTGTCTGTTGTTAGCTAAATATTGTCTAAAGTTATTTTAAAT